>JAJZYS010000195.1 GCA_021797925.1 Bacillota bacterium | reverse complement strand
ACAGTTCGTCGATGCCGCCGGCCCCGTGCACCACCCAGGCGCTGCGGGTCCCGAGCCTCGCCAGCGCGCCGGCCACGAGCGGCAGGAACTCGCGCCGGGGCACGCCCACCACCTGGACGTCGGCACCCGCGGGGTTGGTGAGCGGCCCCACCAGGTTGAAGAGCGTGCGCACCCCCAGCTCTCGGCGCGGTCCGGCGGCGTAGCGCATGGAGCCGTGGTAGCGCGGCGCGAACAGAAAGCCGATCCCCACCTCGTCGATGGCCCGGGCCGCCGCCTCGGGTCCCATGTCGATGCTCACCCCCAGGGCCTGGAGCACCTCGGCCGAACCCGACCGGCTCGAGGCGCTCCGGTTGCCGTGCTTGGCCACCGCCAGGCCCGCCCCGGCGACCACGAAGGCCGCGGTGGTCGAGATGTTGAAGGTGCCGCTGCGGTCCCCGCCGGTGCCGCAGGTGTCCACCAGCGGGCGGCGGTGGGCCTCCACCGGGGTGAGGCGCTTGCGCATGGCCCGGGCGCAGCCGGTGAGCTCGTCCACCGTCTCCCCCTTCATGCTCAGCCCCACCAGCACGCCGCCGATCTGGGCGTCGGTGAGCTGCCCCTCCATCAGCGCGTCCATGAGCGCCTCCGCCTGCTCCGCGGAGAGGTGCTCCCGGGCGTGCAGGCGTTGCAGGATGTCGGGGATCATGCCGCGCACCGCCGCAGGAAGTTCGCGATGAGCCTGGGCCCCGTGGGGCTCAGGTGCGACTCGGGGTGGAACTGCACGCCCTCCACCGGCCGGTCGCGGTGACGCACACCCATCACCACGCCGTCCTCGGTCTCCGCGGTCACCGCCAGGACCGGCGGCAGCGCCGCGCGGTCGAGCACCAGGGAGTGGTACCGCGTGGCCAGGAGCGGACTGTCGATGCCCTGGTACACGCCCTGCCCGTCGTGGCGGATGGAGGAGACCTTCCCGTGCATGATCGCGGGCGCCTGGGTCCAGCGCCCCCCCCACGCCACCCCGATGGCCTGGTGGCCCAGGCACACGCCGAGCACGGGGATCCGGGGATCGAGGCGGCGCAACAGGTCCAGGGTGACCCCCGCCTGTTCCGGCACCCCGGGTCCGGGCGACACGATGACCCCCGCAGGATCCCGGGCGACGAGCGCCTCCACGTCGAGCTCGTCGTTGCGCACCACCCAGGGATCGCCGCCCAGAGCCCCCACGACCTGGGCAAGGTTCCAGGTGAACGAGTCGTAGTTGTCGATCAAGAGGATCACGGATCCACCCCCTCCACCCCCAGGGCCTTGAGCAGGCCCCGGGCCTTGGCTTCGCACTCGCGGACCTCGCTCGCGGGATCGGAGTCGGCCACGAGGCCCGCGCCGGCCTGCATGAAGGCCTGGCCGTCCTTCATGACCAGCGTCCGGATCGCGATGGCGAAGTCCATGTCGCCCGAGAACGCGACGTAGCCCACCGCCCCCCCGTACGGACCTCGGCGCACGGGCTCGAGCTCGCGGATGATCTCCATCGCCCGGATCTTCGGCGCGCCGGTCAGCGTGCCCGCGGGGAAGGCGGCGCGCACCGGGTCCATGAGCCCCACGTCGGGCCGCGCCTCCCCTTCGACCTCGCTCACCAGGTGGATCACGTGGGAGTATGACTCCACCGCCATGAAGCGGTTGACCCGGACGGTGCCGAAGCGGCTCACGCGCCCCACGTCATTGCGCGCCAGGTCCACCAGCATCAGGTGCTCCGCCCGCTCCTTCTCGTCCGCCAGGAGCTCCTGCGCCCGCCGCTCGTCCTCGGCGGGGTCGGCGCCCCGGGGCCGGGTGCCGGCGATGGGGCGCAGGACGATCTTGCGTCCCCGGCGGGTGATGAGCGCCTCGGGCGAGGAGCCCACCAGGCGCAGCGCCCCCTGGTTGAGATAGAAGAGGTACGGCGAGGGGTTGAGCCCCCGCAGCCGCCGGTAGACGGCCAGCGCCGCCTCCTCGGTGGCCACCGTCCAGCGCTGGGACAGGACCACCTGGAAGATGTCCCCCGCCCGGATGTACGCCTTGGCGGCGCGGACCATCTCCTCGTAGCGCTCCGGGGAGGGCACCCTGGCCACGATGCGGGGGTGGGCCGGTGCCGGCGTCTCGGGGGGCAGGGGACGCTCGCGGAGCCTCACGGCTTCCTCGAGGCGACCGCGCAGCACGTCCTCCCCCTCGGAGTTGAGCGCCGCCGCCACGGCGGTCAGGGTGCGCCGCAGGTGGTCCACGATGACGAGCTTGCCCGGCACCATGAACCAGGCGTCGGGCAGGCCGCGGGGGTCGGGATGCGGCGGGGGCAGGCGCTCGAGCTCCCCCACCGTATCGTAGCCCAGGTAGCCCACCGCTCCCCCGGCAAAGGGCGCCACCTCCAGGGGCTCTTCGGGCATGAGCCCCTCCAAGAGCCGCTCCAGCGCGGTCCAGGTGTCCACGGGGTCCGAGCGCCGCTGCCCGGCCAGGCTCACGACCACCCGGCCGTCCTGGCGGGTCAGCTCCGCCAGGGGATCCCAGCCGATGAGCGAGTAGCGGCCCACGCGCTCGCCGCCCTCGGCGCTCTCGAGGAGGAAGCTGCCCGGCCGGTCGCCGAGCTTGCGGAACAGCGAGATGGGGGTCTCCTGGTCCTCCGGCAGCGTTCGGCCCGTGAGGCGCACCCGATCCATGACCCCGATCACCGTCGACCCCCTCTCCAACGACAAAAAAGCCTCCGCCCGCTCCGGGACGGAAAGCTTTCCGCGGTGCCACCCGGCTTGGGGTCCGTGACGACCCCCGCCTTTGCCAGGTACCCTTGATACCTGCTCCCCGCTATCGGTGGGACTCCGGCGAAGCCTACCCGGTGATCCGGGTTCGGTTCGCGGCTCGTGGGCCCATTCCACCCGATCCGTCCGCCGGTCTCGCACCATCACCGGCTCGCTCCGGGACGACCCCGGGGTGTACTCCTCCCACCCATCGCCTTGGCGCCCAGCATACGCCGGGTTCGGCCGTCTGTCAACATTCCTGCCGCCCCCGGCAGGCGGCGGCCCGCCACGGGCCGGCAGCGCCCCGGCGACAAGACCCGGCGCAACCGCGGACAGCCGGCCGCGGACGCGGCCAGATGACCCCAGCCGCTTCGTGCCGCGTGCATCCCTGCTTTCGTCCCCGGGCGGGATGCGCTACCATGGTCGTCGGTCGATGCGTGCGCGATGGCGGCGGCGTACGTCCGGGATCGCGCGGGCGAAGTCCCGGATCTCCCCGCACGCGCCCGCCGGCTAAGGAAGGTTCGGCCCATGGCTGCGAAGACGCCCTGCCCCGCGGCCCGTCGATCGCCGTCGGGTCCGCGATGACAAGCTTCGTCGTCCTCTGGCACCCGGAGCTCATGCTCTCCACGGTGCTCCTGGCCGCCGCGTACCTGGACGTGGTGGGCCCCCTGCGTTCGAGGTTTCGCGAGGGCGCGCCGGTCGCCGCAGCCCAGCGCGCGGCGTTCCTCGCGGGCCTCCTGGCGGTCTACATCGCCCAGGGCAGCCCCCTGGAGCTCTATGCCAATCTCTACCTGTTCAGCGCCCACATGCTGCAGATGGTGCTTCTGGTCTTCGTGGCGCCGCCGCTGCTGCTCCGGGGCACGCCCACGTGGCTGCTGCGTCCGCTGTTTTCCGCCGTCGCGCCGCTGCGGTCCCTGGTCCGCTGGGTCACCCATCCCGGGCGGGCATTGTTGCTGTTTCTCTTCGTATTCTCTGTGTACCTGGCCCCGGTGCTGACCGACAGCGCCCTGGCCAGCGGGCCGCTGTTCCTGCTGGAGCATCTGCTGTCGGTGGGCGTGGCCCTGGCGGTGTGGTGGCCCATCATGAGCCCGCTGCCGGAATTGCCGCCCCTGCCCGAGCCGGGACAGCTGCTGTACTCGTTCCTGGTGGAACTGGGGATGACGGTCGCCTTCGCGCTGGTCACGTTCGCCGGCCGGCCCATCTACGCCGTATACGCCCACGCTCCGCGGGTCATCCCGCTCTCGCCCCTGGAGGATCAGCAGCTGGGAGGGATCCTGATGCGCGTGGGGTCGATGACCACCTTCGGCGTCGTCTTCGCTTCCCGCTTCTTCCGCTGGGCCCGGCGGGAGGGGGCCCCCGACCGCGTGGACCCGCTGCCGACCGCCGCCGCGGACGCCGCCGAGGGGCCGGGGCGGTGAGGCGCCGGGGGCTCTACGCCCTGGGCCTCGCCGCGGCGGTCGCGGCCGTGGTGCTGGGGAGCGGCCACCTGCGCTCGGCCACGCCGACCGTGAAGCCCACGGGATGGTTCGCCGCGCGGGTGACCTACGACCCCAACCCGCCGGTGGCGCTGCGCCACGTCGAGGTGCGGATCCGCCTCGTGGCCCGCGGCCGGCCGGTGCGGGCCCGCCGGTTGCGCGTGGAGCTCTTCATGACGGACATGTCCATGCCCCTGACGCGGGTCGCGGTGCGCCGGACGGGTCGGGGCGTCTACCGGGGCCGCACCGTCTTCGTCATGGGCGGACCCTGGGCGGCGAGGATCCAGGTGTGGACCCGGACCCGACGGGGCACCGTCGAGGTCCCCGTGACGGTGGCCCCGTGACCCCGCTCACGGCGCTGGTCATGGGCCTGTTGCAGGGGGTGCTCCACTGCTCGGGCATGTGCGGGCCGTTCGTGCTGGCCTTCGGGCTCTCCACCCGGGTGGCGGGCGGCTCCGCCCCC
>JAJZYS010000194.1 GCA_021797925.1 Bacillota bacterium | reverse complement strand
GAGCTGGCCGATGTTGCCGTTCATGAAGGCGACGGGGACCCAGATCACCACGTCGGCGAGGGTGCTGGCGAGGGAGGCGGCGCCGAGTTCGCTGCGGCCTTGTAGGACCGCGCGCAGGCGGCCCCGGCCGGCCTCGAGGTGGCGCTGGATGTTCTCCAGCAGGCGGATGGCGTCGTCGACGAGGAGGCCCACCAGGAGCGAGATGGCCATGAGGGAGACGGTGTCCAGACTGAAGCCGAGGAAGTGCATCACCAGGAGGCTCGAGATCATGGCGCTGGGGAGCGAGAGGAGGACGATGAGGATGGCGGCGCCCCGGTGCAAGAAGAGCAGCAGCATCAGGGCGGTGGCGATGAGCGCCAGGGCCAGGTCCATCTGGACGGCGGAGAGCGCGCGCCGGGTGTAGGTGGTCAGGTCCCCGGTGATGGCGGTGTGCACCCCCGCGGGCAGGGTCGAGGCGAGGGCGGAAAGGCGCGCGCGGATGCCCCGGGCGACGGCGAGGCTGTTGGCGCTGCTCGACGCCGTGACCACGAGGCTCACCGCCGTCTGGCCGTTGAGCCGGCTGACGGTGGTCACCGGCGCGTACCCGAGGGCCACCGTGGCCACCTGGCCCACGGTGAGGGCCTTGTGTCCGCCCGAGGCCCCGGCGATGGCGCGACGGCCCCGGCGCCGGGCGGCCCTGGCGCCCCGGTGCCGCCGGGCGGGGGCGGTGCCCGGCAGCGGCATGCGCGCGATGCTGGCGACGCTCGTGAAAAGCCCCGAGGTGCGGGTCAGGTCGCTCCTGCCGCCGCTCGTGAGGCTGCCGGCGGGGACGGCCTGGTTGGCCGCGGCCAGGGCGCGCTCCACGGTGAGCACCCCGACGCCGTCGGCCAGGAGCCGGCTGGGGAGCAGGTCCACGTTCACCTGGGGGGAGCGGGCGCCCACCACGTTGACCTGGGCGACGCCGGGGACCTCTTCCAGCGCCGGGGCCAGGGTGCCGGTCACAAGGTCGTAGAGCGCCGTGGGGTGCAGGGAGCCGTAGACCGCCACGGTCATGATGGGCAGCGCGTTGGGGTTGGCGGTGAGCACGACGGGGGGCGTGACCCCGATGGGCAGCTGCCCCGCCATGGCGTCCACCGCCCGGGCGACCTGGGTGGCGGCCTGGGCCACGTCGGTGCCGCCGGGGAACCTCAGGCCGATGGTGCCGGCCCCCTGGCGGGCGGTGGCGGTCATGGTGAGGATCCCGCCGATGTTGGACAGGGCGTTCTCCAGGGGGTCGAGCACCTGGGTGCGCACGGTCTCGGGGCTGGCCCCGGGGTCGCCCACGAGCACGGTGACGTGGGGGAAGCTGATGCTGGGCAGGCGGCGGACCGGCATCTGGGTGTAGGAGACGATCCCCAGGATGACAAGCCCCGCGAGCAGCATGAGCACCGTGACCGGCCGGCGCAGGCTGAGCCGCGTCAGTCCCATGGCGTCACGATCCGCTCGCGGCGGCGGCCTGGCTCACCCGTCGCGACGAGCGGGCGCGCAGGTCGTCGAGGAGGGTGTAGACCACCGGCACCACGATGAGGGTGAGCAGCGTCGAAGTGACGAGGCCGCCGATGAGGACCACCGCCATGGGGCCGCGGTCCGAGGCGCCGCTGCCGCTGTGGATGGCCAGCGGGGTCATCGCGGCCACCATGACCCCGGTGGTCATGAGGATGGGGCGCAGCCGGGTCTGGCCCGACTCCAGCAGCGCCTCCCGCCGGGAGCGCCCCCGGCCGCGCAGGGTCCGGGTGTAGTCCACGAGGAGGATCGCGTTCTTGGCCACGAGCCCCATGAGCATGATCATGCCGATGAGCGAGAAGATGTTCAGGGTCTGCCCGGTGATCATCAGGGCGAGAAACGCCCCCACGGTGGCGAGGGGCAGGGAGAAGAGGACCACCATGGGGTCCAGCATGGACTCGTACAGGGCGGCCATGAGCATGTAGACGAGCACCACCGACAGGGCGAAGGCGCCCACCAGCGGCCCGAAGGCGTTGGCCTGGGACTGGGACTGCCCGCCGAGCACCAGCGAGTAGCCCGGCGGCAGCGCCACGGTGTGAAGCGCCCGCAGGAAGCGCGCGGTGCCCAGGCCCAGGGGGATCCCCTGGAGGTTGGCCGTCACCTCGACCGCCAGCTGGCGCCCCGATTCGTAGACCACCTCGGGCGCCGAGACCTGGGTAACGCGGGCCACGTCGCCGAGGAAGACGGGATGCCCGCCCACCGCGGCGATGGGCAGGCGCATGAGCTCGGCGCCGGTGAGGTGGCTCGCGCCGCGCAGGGTGAGGAGCACCGACTCCTCGATGGGAAGCCCCGCGGGCTGGAAGGTGGAGGCGACGGAGCCCTGGATCGCGGTCTCCAGCGCCGTGCCGATGCCAAGGGCCGTCAGGCCGAAGCGGGCGGCCTGAACCCGGCGGATGCGCACGCTCCACTCGGGGGCGCTCTGGGTGGCGGAGCTCTGGACCTCGACCAGGCCCGGCTCCCGGGCGACCGCCCGGGCGGCCTGGGTGGCGAGTCGGCCGAGCTCGGCGATGTCGGGACCGGTGAAGCTCGCGGCCAGCGGCGCCACGCCGCCGGCCACGAGCGGGCTCGGGATGATGGTGGCGACGAGCGCCCCGGGGACCGCGGCCGCCAGCGCCCGCACCTTCCGGGTGGTCACGGTGATGGGCGGGACCCCGGGCCCGTAGGGCGCCCGGTCCACGGTGAGGGTGGCGTCGTTGACGCCGGCGAGGCCGTCCACCGCGGTGCCGCTGGTGGCGAACACCCCCGTCACCCCCGGCAGCCGCAGGATGCGCGAGGAGAGCAGGGCCACCGCCCGGGCGGTGGTGCCCAGCGAGGTGCCGCTGGGCATCGTGAGCGCCACCTGGAACACGTCCGCGTTCTCGGTGGGGATGTAGGCGGTGCCCACGAGCCCCAGCGGCAGGACCGCGATGGAGAACCCCAGCGCCGCCGTGGCCATGGCGACGACCTCCCAGCGGTGCCCGAGCGCCCGGGCGAGGACCCCCCGGTAGAACCGGCCCACGCGCTCCCACCCGCGGTCCCACGCCTTCGCGAAGCGGCTCGCGGTCTCGGTCTCGAGCTTCAGCCACCGCGCGGCCAAGAGCGGGGTCAGCGTGAAGGAGACAAAGAGCGAGAACAGGGTGGCGGCGACGATGGTCAGGCCGAACTCCCGGAACAGCTGGCCGATGTTGCCGCTGACGAAGGCCACCGGGGCGTAGACCACCACGTCGGTCAGGGTGATGGCCACCGCCGCCCCCCCGATCTCCATCCGGCCGTTCAGCGCCGCGTCCTGCGGCGCCTCGCCCAGGGTGAGGTGGCGATGGATGTTCTCCAGCACCACGATGGAGTCGTCCACGAGGATGCCGATGAGCAGCGACAGGGCCAGAAGGGACATGAGGTCCAGGGAGAAGCCCAGGGCGAACATCACGGTGAAGGTGGAGACGAGGGAGGTGGGGATGGCCAGAAGGACGATGAGGATGTGCTCGCGCCGGTGCAGGAAGAGAAAGAGCACCAGGCCCGTGAGCGCGATGGCGATCAAAAGGTCGTGGCTCACCGCCGCCAGCGCCGCGCGGGTGTACACGGTGGTGTCGCCGGTCACCTTGACGCGCACCCCGGGCGGCAGGACCCGCCGGAGCTTGTGCAGGGTCTGGACGAGGGCGCTGTCCACGCCCAGCGAGTTGGCGTTGCTCTGGGCCGCCACCGTCAGGCCCACGGCGGGGCGGTTGTCGAAGCTGTTGATGGTGGTGGGGGCGGCGAAGCCCGCGCTGACGTGGGCCACCTCGCCCAATGTCACGAGCCGGCTGCCGCCGCCCGAGACGATGAGCGACTCAAGCGCCGCGGGCGTCGTGTACGGACTCTGGGTGCGCACCAGGAACGCCTGGGGACCCGACTGCACGGACCCTCCGGCCACGGTGGCGTTCTGCGCCACGAGCGCGCTGCGCACCTGGCTGAGGGAGGTGTGGTAGGCCACCAGCGCCAGGGGGTTGACCTTCACGTTCAGCTGCGGGACCGCCCCGCCCACCACGTCTACCGCGGCGACCCCGGGGACCGCCTCCAGCGCCGGGACCACGGTCTGGGTGGCCAGGGCGTAGAGCGCGGTCGGCGAGAGCCGTCCCGCCAGCACCAGGTCCATGATCGGCGCCTGGGCGGGGTTGTCCTCGATCACCGAGGGCAGGCCGGCCCCGGCGGGAAGATGGCCGGCGATGCGGCCCACCGCCTGGGCCACGTCGTTGGCGGCGGTGGTGACGCGGGTCCCGCCGACGAACTGCAGGGTGATCTGGCTCATGCCGGGCAGGGAGACCGAGCTCATCTGCTTGATCCCGTTCACCAGGGTCAGGGCGTTCTCGATGGGGTCGGTGACCGCGAGGCGGACGTCTTGGGGGGTGGCCCCGGGGTAGTCCACCGTCACCTGGATGAACGGATAGTGGACGTTGGGCAGCTGGCGCACCGGCAGGAGCTGGTAGGAGACCAGGCCCATGATCATCAGGCCGATGATGATCATCACCATGGTCACCGGGCGCCTGAGCGCCAGCTGGGTGACCTTCATGCCCCCGAACCGCCGCGGGAGCTATGCCGCCCGCGCCCCGACGACCGGCGACGGGCGGCGCCCTTGCGCTTGCCCCCGTGGGTCTTGGCGAGGGCGGGCAGGTTCGTCACCACCACCCGGTCCCCGCTGGCG
>JAJZYS010000193.1 GCA_021797925.1 Bacillota bacterium | reverse complement strand
AGATGATGCCCCTCTACCGCCGCGCCAGCGCCATCGCGGCACAGCTGGGCGCACTCGAGGCGCTGCGGGCACTGACGGGACCGCCGGAGCAGTGGCAGGATCGGCTTGTCGACGCGTCCTTCGCAACGGCGCTCACGGCCACGTTCTACCACGGGGGATTCCGCCAGTTCCAACAGGGCCGCTATGAGACGGCGGTGCTGCTCTGGTACCGGCTGCTGGAGCTGGCCGAGCAGGTGGCCCTGGCGCACCGAGGGATCCACACGGCCCGTCCCGACCTCGAGCGGATCAGAGCGGCCGGGATCGCTCCCGAGCGACTTCGTGAGCTCTTTGCATCAGGCCCGCCGTCCACGCTGGACCTCACCCAGGGCTATCGCCTGCTCCAGGAGATGGGCGCGGTGCACTCCCACGACATGAACCGGATCCGCAGCATCGTTCACCGCCGCAACCACAGTCTCTTCGCCCACGGCTTTCAACCTGTGGACGAGTCCGCCGCCCTCAACTTTCTCCACACGGTCGAGGAGATCGCGTTCCGGGTTCTCGAGCCCGCCGGGATCACTCCGGCGGGCATGGAGCCCCTGCGCTTTGTGCCCGTGGAAATCGCGAGCGGACCCCCGCTGGACGGGGAGGGCGAAGGACCGTGAGCGGGAGATCCGTACCGGGGTATCGGGAAGGTCGCGGGGAGGTGATGGGCCGTGAGCGTCGTCGCCCGGGCACAGTTTGAGGGCCGAGTGGTGGGAGGGGATCTCGGTGAGCGGGCGCCGACGCCGCGCCTTGACCACCTGCACGCGCTGTGGCACCGGCTGTCGGCCCAGGGCGAGGACATTGACGCGGTGGCCCAATGGGAAGACGACCATCACGCGCTGCGCAAGGCGTATGCGCTCGACCCCGGCCCGGATCTATTGCGCCTGCGCGACGGTGAGGTGCGCTTCACGGTGTCCACCCTGGGCGAGGCGGGAGCGGAGGCCGCGGGCCGCGCGGCACAACGCTGGCAGCGGGGCACGCACCAGCTGGGCCCGGTGAAGGTGCGGGGCACCGCCGTCCGGTGGCTGACCCCGCCCGTGGTCTTCGGGGACCTGCTGGCCGCACGCCTCACCGATTCGGACCGGGTGGTCTGGCGCTTGGAGACGCCCACGGCCGTGCGGCAGGGCAACGGGATCGAGTCGCCCTTTCCCCAGCCACAGGCCGTCTTCCGCGGCCTCGACGCCCGCGCGGTGGCCTACCTCGGTCTTCCCCCGCTGGCGGACGCCGATGGTCCGGCGTCAACCTTCCCCCGCGTGAGCCGATTTCGCCTGGAAACGCGCCTTGTGGACCTGGGGCGGCGAAAGTTCATCGGCAGCGTCGGAGAGATCTTCTACGACCTGCGCCACCTCGACGCGCCACAGCGCCGGCGATACCAGGCGCTGGCGCTGGTGGCGGAGTTCTCGGGCGTCGGCCACGCCACCACCCACGGCATGGGCGTGGTCCGCAGGCTCGCCGTGGACGGGCTCGCCCTCCGAGGCACGCCGTGATGCGCTATACCGGGCATCCGCTGGTCGACGCCGGTGTGGCCGCCATCACCGCCCACGCCGGCCGGGAGCGTCCCGAGGACCTGACACCAGGCGACCTCGAGGCGTGGGCCGCAACGTCCCTGCGCCTGTATGCCTCCGAGACCGCAAAGCTCGCCATGAACCAGCTGTTCACCAAGAACTTCGCCTACATCCATCCGTCGATGAAACCCCCGCGCCGCATCGAGGAGACCTCGGCCCTGCTCTATGCGTGGCGAGACGGTCATCCCGGCACGGATCGATGCGCGTACTGCGGCCAGGCGGCGCTGCCCGATCGGGTGCACCGGGACCGCGTGCCCCTGCTCGAGGGCAGGGAGCGCATGAACTTCGGTCCTGGCGGAGTCGCGGGGCTCTTGGTGTGCGGGTCGTGTCGTTTGGCCCTGCAGGCGCTGGTGCTCGCGGCGCCCGTCGCGAGCAGCAAGGTGACGGTGATGGAAACGCCGGACCCCAGGCTGCGCCTCGAGGTGTACGGGCGGTGGGTCCGGACGGGCCTGGAGTACGCAGAGCGCTCGCTGCTCACCGGGGAGAAGCTGACCGTGCCCCTGGGCCCGCTGGCCACGGTGGTGGACACCCTGGCCGAGGTCTACGCCCAGGCCGAGGACAAAGCTGCGGAGCGGCCTGACGCGCCCGCTGCCCGGGAGTCCGTCGCCACGCCGGCAGTCACGGTGTACGCGTTCAGCAACAGCGGGCAGGGTCCTACCGTGGACGTGTACCGACTGCCCTCGCCGGTGGTGGAGTGGCTCCGGGTGAGCCAGTCCCACCGCCTGCGCGCGACGTGGGCGATGCTGGTCCGGCGAGCGCACGAGCGTCACAAGGACGCCTGGGGGCGCGCCGTGGCCGCCCTGCCCCTGGGCGTGGAACGCTTCGTTCGATTCCAGTTTATGCCATTTGTGCGCCTGTTCCGCGAAGACGCCGTCGCCGTCGACAGCGGACCGATTCGGGCGTACGAACTGGCGCAACGGCTGCTGGAAGGGGTGGTGGGGGTGCGCGGCGAGCGGATCCGGGCGATCGAGGAGCTGGCGGCTCGACTTGGCGAGGAGATCTCGGGTCACGGGGAGATCCGGGTGTACCGGGAGATGTTCCAGCGCAATGTCCGGTACTACCAGGAGGTCCGCCAGCTGCTGCTGCGGGCGAACATGCGCCGGATCCGGCGGGGAGATCCGCCACTCATGGGGCTCGAGGGCTTCGTGACGGTGTTCGACGAGGGGATCGACGAGACGCCTCGCGTGGACTGGCGGCTCGCGTGGGATCTCACGCTGCTCGCGGTGGCCGAACGCCTGTGGGCCGCAGGCTGGTTTCGCGCCCACGCGGACCTCGTCCCACAGGTCGACGAAGAGGGCGGCGGCGATGACCTCGAGACCGATCACATGCAGGGAGGAAGCGAAGCATGGCGTTCGTGACAGGCTTGTGGCTCCTCGACGCGCCGGGTTCAGCGCTGAACAACCGGGGACTTGTGGGCGGGCAGACCGACAACGTCGTCGAGGTGAAAAAGGCCGCCGCCGTGGACGGATTCTACCCCTACGTGTCCGCCCAGGCCATGCGCTACTGGCTGCGCACGACCTTGGAACACTCGCCGGACATCCTCTGGAACGCATCCCCCATTCTGCGGGAGGCGAAAGTGGTGTACACCGACGCCAACCCCGTCACGTATGACGACGACGACCTCTTCGGGTACATGCGCGCCCAGGGCAAGAGCCAGACCGCCCGCCAGAGCCGGCAGCAGGCGGCCGAACTGCCCACCGGGGTGGAGGGCGAGGTGACGCGCATCTCGCCCCTGCGGGTGAGCCCGGTGATGGCCCTCGCACCCACCCGCGTCACCCTCGACTACGGGACCGCGTCCCGGCACGAGGGCGCCGCGGTGCCGTACGAGCACGAGTTCTACCGCGCCGTGCTCCGGGGCCTTGTGTCCATCGACCTTTCCAGCGCAGGGACTTTCACGTACACCGCCCGCTCCGGCTTTCGCAACCTCGACCCCATCCGGGTCGAACAGGCGAAGACCCAGGGACTGGAGCATCTTCCGGAGAAGAACGCGTACCGGCTGGCCGCAAAGGAACGGGTCCGGCGCGTGACGTCGCTTCTTCAAGGCTTCGCACGGCTCATGGGCGGAGCCAAGCTCGCGACCCACTACACCGACGTGACTCCGGTGGCGCTGGTGGCGGCGGTGATCAAGGGCGGCAACAATCCCTTTCAGTACGTGGTCAGGGCCTCCGGCCGCGAACCCCTGCAGGGCCAGCCGCAGGCGCTGCGCCAGGCGGTCGAAGTGTGGGGGGATCAGTTCCTCTCCCCTGTGTACTTCGGCTGGACCGCGGGGTTTCACGACGAGGTGGGGGCGGAGCTCGCCGGCGAGCTCCTGTCGGCGCCGGTGCCCTCCGGTGTGGTGAAGGGCCACCCTCGCGAGGTCCTCATGACGCTATGCGCAGACCTCGCCGCCAACCCGGGGTGGCTCGACTGAGGTGCGCGCGCTGCGGGCCACCTGGGAGGGCCTCACGTGCTCGTTCCGCTATCCCCATTTCATGGTGGGAAGGCAGCCCTCCTACCCGGTGCCGCCGCCCTCGACGCTGTACGGCCTGCTCGCCGCCGCACGGGGCGGTCACTTTGACCCCCGGGACCTGCGCATCGCGTACGCCTTCACCCACGGCGGCACTGTCGACGACCTTGAGCACATGCACCTGACCGAACGCGCGTCGGGCCAGAGGGATCCGCAGCTGGGTGGACATCCCAAGAATCTCGTGGCGAACGTGAACCCGGTGCCCCGGGAGATGTTCGTCTTTCCCCGCCTCGCGCTGTACCTGGATGTGGCGGAGCAAGCCGGTTGGGAACAGGCCCTGCGTCAGCCCGCCTACCCGGTGTCTCTCGGACGAACGCAGGACCTGGGATCCTTCGTCGAGGTGGCGTGGGTCGATCTGGAGCGCGCGCCCACCGGCTACGTGGAAGGAACCATCACGGAAGCGGGCGTGGCCGAGCGCATCACGCAGACGGTCTCCCTTCCCAGCTGGATCGACCCTTCCGACCGGGCGCGGGTGGTCTTCACCCGCTACGACGTGATCCGGGAAGCAACACCCCTGAGCGCCCAGGCCGGCGAAGGGCTCTGGATCGACCCCACGGCTCCCCGGCGAGGCGAGCGGGCCCGGGCGGTCGTGTGGCTCGCC
>JAJZYS010000020.1 GCA_021797925.1 Bacillota bacterium | reverse complement strand
ATCTGGTCGCTCTCATCCGGGGCATCCGGGTCCCTGGGCGTTGGCGACACCCCCCGGCCCTAGCCTGCCCAAACTCCGGCGGCGCCCCCGGGGCCGCAACGTCCCGCAGCCTCCCGCGCGGGGGCCGCGGGAGGCTGCGTCACGCCGGGGTCGCGGCGCGCGTCCCTCCCGCCGGGAGAGGGACGCGCGCCCTCGCTTCAGACCTCGATGACAATGGGCAGGATCATGGGCCGGCGGCGCGTGCGGTCGTAGAGAAACTTGCCCAGCACGTCCCGCACGCTCTGCTTCACCGACGACCAGTCGGTGAGCCGCTTCTCCTCGGAACGGTGCAACGTCTCGCGGATGCGCACCTTCGCCTCCTCCATGAGCCGTTCCGACTCGCGGACGTACACAAACCCCCGCGACACGAGATCCGGCCCCGACACCACCAGGTTCGAGTCGCGATCCACGGCCACCATCACCACGATGACGCCGTCCTCGGCCAGCTGCTTGCGGTCCCTGAGGACGATGTTGCCCACGTCGCCCACGCCCAGGCCGTCCACCAGCACCTTCCCCGCCGTCACCTTGCCGGTGATGGCGGCACCCTGGGCCGACACCTCGATGACCGAGCCGTTCTCGGCCAGAATGATGTTCTCCTTGGGGAAGCCCAGGCTCTCCGCCGTCCGCGCGTGAAGGATGAGGTGGCGGTACTCCCCGTGCGCCGGGATGAAGTACTTGGGCCGCACCAGGTTCAGCATCAGCTTCTGCTCCTCCTGGCTCCCGTGGCCCGACACGTGCACACCGGCCGCCCGGTCGTAGACCACCTGCGCGCCGCGGCGGTACAGGTTGTCCACCGTCCTCGCCACGGCCTTCTCGTTGCCGGGGATGGGACTCGCGGAGAACACCACCGTGTCCCCCGGCACGATCTCCACCTTGCGGTGCTCGCCGGTGGACATGCGCGTGAGGGCCGACATGGGCTCCCCCTGGCTGCCGGTGGAGATGATCACCATCTGCTCGGCGGGAAAGCGCCGCATGTCGTCGATGCCCACCAGCGTCCCGTCGGGGATCTTCAGGTATCCAAGGTCGGTGGCCACGCCCACCACGTTCTCCATGGAGCGCCCCACCACCGCCACCTTGCGGCCGTGCTGGTGCGCGGCGGTGATGATCTGCTGGATCCGGTGCACGTTGGAGGCAAAGGTCGCGAGGATCACGCGCTGTTTGGCGGCGCCGATCACCTCGGCCAGGGCTCTGCCCACCGAGGACTCCGAGCCCGTGTAGCCCGGTCGCTCGGCGTTGGTGCTGTCGGAAAACAGCGCCAACACCCCCTGGTCGCCCAGCTCCGCGAGCCGGGCAATGTCCGCCACCTCGCCATCCACCGGCGTCTGGTCGAACTTGAAGTCGCCGGTGAACACCGCCACCCCCGCCGGCGTGTGCAGGGCGATGCCGCACGCGTCGGGGATGGAGTGGTTCACGCGGAAGAACTCCGCCTGGATGCATCCCAGGCGCACCGTCTCGCCCCGACGTACCGCCTTGGACGCGTCGTGAAGGACGAGGCCGTGCTCCTGCAGCTTGCTCTGCACCAGTCCCAGGGTGAGCCGCGTGCCGAACACCGGCACCGGGAGCGACTTGAGCACGTACGGCAGCGAGCCGACGTGGTCCTCGTGGCCGTGGGTCAAGAGAATCCCCAGCACACGGTCACGGTTCTCCACGAGGTAGCTGATGTCCGGGATGACGAGGTCGACCCCGAACATCTCCTCGTCGGGGAATGCGAGTCCGCTGTCGACGACGACGATGTCGCCCCCGCATTCCACGGCCGTCATGTTTTTCCCAATCTCACCTAATCCACCCAGCGGTATGATCGACAATTTCGTCTTCTTCGAGGCCAATGTCGTTCCTCCTTGCAATGGTCGCCCTCAACCACAACCAAAGAAGCGGGTATTCGCACCCACCTGGACCCTTGCTTCTCCACTGCAACGCCCCAGCGGAAGCGCAGGCCAAACCTTTCTTCTCTGCCAGTCGAATCGAGCGCCGTACAATCCTGCTGGGCACAGTATACTCCCGGCGCGCGGCAGATGCAAGCAAACTCACATCCCGGCGAGTCCTCCCGCGGCGGCGCCGGCGGCCCGGGTCCGGATCGCCAGGAGCAAACCCCGGCGCACGGAGATGCTGGCCCGCGCGCCGGTGAACTCGTTGCTGATCCCGAGGCTCCCCTCCCGGCGGATCACGAGCTCCTCTCCGGTGTAGCGCAGGCCCCGGATCGTCACGCCCGTCGACCGCGCGGTCAGGGAGATCAGGGACATGATCTCGCCGCTTGGGCCCTCGCCCTCCCAGCTGCGGTCGATGAGAAACGCGTCGGTGACCCCGTCGGTCATGATCCCCTGCACCGAGGCCCGACGCAGGCGGAGGAGCAGGGCCATGTTCGCCAGGGTGTGGTCCCATCGGTCGCCGAAGGCCGCCACCATCACCACGCGGTCGTACCCCGCCGCCAGCGCGTGGCGAATCCCGAGCTCTCCGTCGGTCTCGTCCTTCACCCTGGGGTAGCGTTCCACCGGCCCCGAGTACCCGGCCAGAAGCTCGGGATCCACCGAGTCCAGGTCGCCGATCAGAAGCCGCGGCACGACGCCCAGGGCCCGGGCATGGCGAAGCCCTCCGTCCAGGGCCACGATGGCGGCTGCCTCGAGAAGCGGCCGGACCGGGCCGGGATCGCGCAGCTCCCCGTTGAACAGCAGGCCCAGCACCCTCGCGTCCACGCCGACGCCCCGCCTCTCAGATCACGCCTGCCTGATGCAGCACGTCCTTGAGCGCTTCCTCCTCGCGGGCCGACGGCCCCACGAGCGGCAGCCTGACGCCGCCGCAGTCAAACCCCACGTACCGCAGCGCCCACTTGACCGGCGCCGGGCTCGGGAACGCAAACAGCGCCTTGAACACCGGCAGCAGGCGCTGGTGCAGCTCCTGGGCCCTGCGCACCGCCCCCGAGCGGAACGCGTCCACCATCTCGCGCATCTGCGGGCCGACCACGTGCGCCGCCACGCTGACCACGCCCACGGCTCCCACCGCCATGGCCGGCAGGGTCTGGCTGTCGTCGCCGGAGAACATCTGAAAACCCCGCGGCGCGTCCCGCGCGATGCGTCCGATGCCGTCGAGGCTCGGGTGCGATTCCTTCTGGGCTCGGATGTTGGGGCACTGCTCCGCCAGGCGCAAGGTCACCTCCACCGGGATCTCCACCCCGGTGCGCACGGGAATGTTGTAGAGCATCACATCCAGCCGCGTCGCCCGGGCGATGGTCCGGAAGTGCTGGAAGAGCCCCTCCGGGGAGGGCCGGTTGTAGTACGGCGCCACCAGGAGGATCCCGTGCACCCCGGCCGCCTCGGCCCGGCGGGTGGCCTCGACGCTGGCGGCCGTGCTGTTGGTGCCCGAGCCCGCGATCACGGTGGCGCGGTCGCCCACCGCGTCCACCACCGCCTGCCACAGCTGCGCCTTCTCGTCCAGGGTCAGGGTGGGGGACTCCCCGGTGGTCCCGGTCACCACCAGCCCGTCGGATCCCTGGTCCACGAGGCGCACCGCCAGTTCCTTGGCGCGCTGGACGTCGAGCTTCCCGTCGCGGTCAAAGGGCGTCACCATTGCCGTCAGGAGCGTTCCCAGATTCATGGAGTTCCCCCTTCCCGAGTCAAGCCGTGACGCTGCTCCGGGGGATCAGGCGGCGGTTTCGCCCAGGTGAAACTCGCTGTGCAGGGCGCGGACCGCGGCCACCACGTCATCCTCCGCCAGCAGGCAGGAGATCGTCAGCGTCGAGTCGGCGGTCGCCAGGATCCGCACTCCGATGGAGGCCAGGGCCCCCGTCACGTGGGCCATGACCCCCGGCAGCCCGTGGATGGCGCTGCCGACGATGGACACCTTGGCCAGGTGCTCGAGGATGCTGAAGCTCACGCCCATGGCTGCGAGCACCGTCCGGGCGGCCCCGGCGTCCCCGCCCATGACGCAGAAGACCTTGCGGTCGGGGAACACGTTGATGAGGTCCACGCTGATGCCCCGCTCCGCCAGCGACCTGAACAGCGCGTGGTCGAATTCGGGGCCGCTGGCGTCGGGCGCCTCCACGCGCACCTGGGCCAGGCCGGTCAGGTGGGTGACCCCGGTCACCACCCGGTCCGACTGGCGGGACTGCCACACGTCCAGGGTGTCGGCCCGGTACGCGATCAGGGTACCGGGGTGATTGCTGAAGGTGCTCTTCACCCGCAGCGGGACGTTGAACTGCCGCGCGATCTCCACCGCCCGCGGGTGGACCACCCGCGCGCCCGCGTGGGCCAGCTGGAACGTCTCGTCGTAGTCCACCCGCTCCAGGATGCGCGCCTCGGCGACGATCCGCGGATCCGCGGTGAGGATGCCGTCCACGTCGGTGTAGATGACGACCTCCTCGGCCTCCAGCGCCGCCCCCAGCGCGGCGGCGGTGGTGTCGCTGCCGCCCCGGCCCAGCGTGGTGATCTCGCCGTCGACCGTCGCTCCCTGAAACCCCGCCACCACCGGGATGAGTCCCTGCGCCAGCGCCTCCCGCACGGCCTTGGGCTCCACCCGCAGGATCTTGGCGTCGCGGTGACGGCCGTCGGTGATCACGCCGGCCTGGGCGCCGGTGAACACCTGCGCCCGACGGCCCTGGGTGTGCAGCACATGGGCGAACGTGACGGCGGAGATCACCTCCCCGCACATGAGCAAGAGGTCCACGTCCCGGTCGGTGTCGGGCTTGACGTCGGCGTCGGTCTCCACGAGCTTGAGCAGCGTGTCCGTGGCGTAGGGGTCGCCCTGACGGCCCATGGCCGAGACCACGACCACCGGCGTCACGCCCCGGTCCATGACCTCCCCCACGATCGTCGCGGCCCGCGCCCGGCTGTCGGGCGTGGTCACCGACGTGCCGCCGAACTTGAGCACCTGGATGCGGGTCATCGCAGGGCCGCCTCGGCGGTCTGCACGGCGTTGGTGGCGGCACCCTTGCGTAGGTTGTCGGCGACCACCCAGAACAGAAGGCCGTCGGGGCGCCCCTCTTCCTGGCGCACGCGGCCCACCAGGACCTCGTCCTGGCCCGCCGCCTCCCGCGGGGTGGGAACATCCGCCGTCCGCAGGACAATGCCCGGAGCCCGCTCCCAGACCGCCAGCGCGTCCGCCACCGACGCAGGCCGCGCCAGGCGGCAGAACACCGCCTCGCTGTGGCCCACCATCACCGGCACCCGCACCGCCGTCGCGCTCAGGGGCAGATCCGCCCGTTCGAGAATGCGGCGGGTCTCACGGGTCAGCTTGCGCTCCTCCAGGGTGTAGCCGTCGTCGTCGAGGCGGTCGCACAGCGCCAGGACATTCATGGCGATGGGCTTGGGGTACACGCTGCTCGCCTCCGGCTCGCCCAGCAGAAGCTGGCGGGTCCCCGCCTCAAGCTCCTCCATCGCCTCGCGGCCCGACCCGGAGACGGCCTGATAGGTGGCCACCTGCACCTCCCGGATCCCGAAGGCGTCCTCCAGCGGCTTGAGGGCCACCACCAGCTGGATGGTGGAGCAGTTGGGCGAGGCCACCAGCGCCGGCCCCCGGGGGATCCGGTCCGGATTCACCTCCGGCACCACCAGCGGCACCTGGGGATCCATGCGGAAGGCGTTGGACTTGTCGATGACGAGACAGCCTTCCTCGACCGCGACCGGCGCCCAGGTGCGGCTCACGTCGGCGGCCGCCGCCATGAAGGCCACGTCGCAGCCGGAAAACAGCTCCCGGGAGACGGGCTGGACCGGGATCGTCCGTCCCGCGAACTCCACCTGCCCACCCTGGTGCCCGCCGATTCTCAGCTCGCCCACGGGGAAGGCGCGCTGCTGCAACACTTCGAGGAGCGCCGCTCCAACGGCGCCCCTCGCTCCGACGATCACGATGTTGATCGGGCGCACGAGGTTCCCTCCGGTCACCGACCGATCAAGAGCGGCTGCAGCTGGCGCCCTTGGAGCGCCGCCTCCACCGCCTCCGGAATCAGACGGAAATTCGATTCGCAGGAGTTCGGCTTCACGGACGGGTTATCCTGCCCGAAGGGGACGAGGTAGATGTTCTTTGCCGCGAGGACCGTCCCCAGGTTGCGCGCGTTCATGCCCAGGATGTCGTTGGAGGTGATGGCCAGGACCACCGGCCGGCCCCCGCGCAGGGTGGTCTTGACCGCCATGGTCACGGGGGAGTCGTTGATGGCGTTGGCGATGCGGGCCAGGGTGTTGCCGGTGCACGGGGCCACCAGGGTCAGATCCACGAGCCCCTTGGGCCCCAGCGGCTCCACCTCGGGGATCGTGCGCAGCGGCGCGCGAGCGGTGATGGCCTCGATCCGGCGCACCCAGTCCTCGGGCGCGCCGAAGCGCGTGGTGGTCTGGGCCACGGTGAACGAGATGACGGGCACGATGTGCGCACCGAGCTCCACCAGCCGCGCCATGGGCTCGAACACCTGTTCCAGGGTGCAGTGGGATCCCGCCATGGCGTAGGCGATGGTGCGCCCCTCAAGGGACATGGAGTCCGCCTCGATTCTCCTCTTCCGCGAGGATGGTCTCGATGATGTCGGCGACGATCCGACCCGCGCTCTTGGGTGCGACGATGCCGGGCAGTCCCGGCGCCAGGCGCGCCCTGCGCCCGAGCCGCCTCGCCGCCACGAAGTCGACGCCCCCGGGCGCGGACGCGAGGTCCACGATGCTCACCTCGGGCAACGTGTGAGCCAGCACCGACTCGGTGATCACCGGCGCCGGCACGGTGTTGAACACGAGGTCGGCCGTCTCCACCACGGTGGGCAGGTCCGCGAACTCCGCCGCCCCGAGCCCCCGGCTCAGGGCGCGGGCGCGATCGGCGCTGGCGCGGGCCACCGCGGTCACGCGCGCGCCCAAAAGGTGCAGGCGGTCGCCCAGCGCGGACCCCGCCCGCCCGTATCCCACGACCACGGCAGAGCTCCCGAATATGGTCACGGGGCTTGACTCCATCGCCAGCTGCAGCGCCCCCTCGGCGGTGGGCACCGCGTTGCGGATGGCAAAGTCGTCGCGCTCGCGGAACTCGCACAGCCTCAGGCCGTAGCGCTGGGCCGCCTCGCGGAGAAACGGGCGGGCGATGCCGATGCACAGGATGGTCCCCGGGGCGACGCGCCGCAGGACCGCATCGGTCAGCCGGGGAGCCGGCTGCGTGCCGTTGACGATGGTGTAGCTCACCTGGCCGAACTCGTCGGTGCCGCCGACAGGGGTCAGGAGGACACTGGCCCAGGCCGCCACGTCCTCGATCCGGTTGGCGGCCCAGCTGACGTCGTCGGGCCACGGCAGCCCCACGGCCCGAACCTGGGCGCCCCGGGCGACCATGATGTCCGCGACCTCAAGCTCCCGTCGGTCGCCCCCGATGATTCCGAGCCTCACCTGCGACCAGTCCACCGCCACCGTCCGGGCCTCCCCGCTCTCGCCTCGACCCGCCCCATTATATGAACCGGGGCGGCGGCTGCTCCCCGGCGAGGGCGCCGAGACCCGAGGCGACGGGCCGTCCGGTCAGCTCCCCTGCGGTCGGGCGAGGTCGACGATCACGAGGTCCGCCCCCACCTTGCGGATGGCGGTGAAGGGGATCACCAGCGCGCCGGCTGACCGAAAGACGCCCGAGCGCTCCGCCAGGGCGATGGCGTCGATGGCCCCGGTGGTCTCATCGAGCCATAGTTCGCCCTCGCCCACGAGCCCGATGCGCCCGCCGTCGCGCACGTTGACGATCTCCTTGCTCACCATCTCGCTCCAGCGCATGATCCACGCCCCCGTCGACCGGACTGCTCCAGCCTACGGAGCGCCGCCTGCGGTCATGCCGGCGTCCGCGTCACTCCTCCCGGTGATCGCGCTCCGCCTTGCGCGCCTTCCACCGGCGCGCGAGCCGCTCCACATACCCGCCCGTTTCCCGCGGGCCTTCCAGAGTCCGCCGCAGCGCGTCGAGCGCTTCGCGCGCCTCGGGCACCAACGGCCGTCGCCTTCCCACGCGCGCACCCTCCGCTGAGCGTTCCCGCCCGGCGGCGATCCATGTGCGTCAGCGCCCGCTGTGGCCGAACCCGCCGCCGCCCCGAGCCGTGGGCTCCAGGGCCTCGGCCTCCTCGCTCAGGAGCCGGGCCACCGGCGCGATCACCAGCTGCGCGATGCGCTCGCCCCGCTGGAACGTGACGGGCTCGGACCCCAGGTTCACCATGAGCAGCATGAGCTCGCCCCGGTAGTCGGCGTCGACGGTGCCCGGAGCGTTGAGCACGGTCAGCCCGCTGCGAAGCGCCCAGCCGCTGCGGGGTCGAACCTGTCCCTCGAATCCCTCGGGCAGGGCCACCTCGAAGCCCGTGGGCACGAGGCGGCGCTCCATGGGCGCCAGCGTGGCCCCCACGGCGGCCCTGAGGTCCATGCCGGCCGCGCCCGCGGTGGCGTATCCGGGCACGGGGAGCCCCTCCCCGTGGGCGAGCCGCCGCCACCGCACCCGAGCGCTCACGCCAGCGACCGGACCCGGCGGGAGATGGGCCCCACGCCCGCCAGGGTCCACCGCGCCCGCGGCGCCAGCGTCGACGCGTACGCGCGCACCGACGCCACCGTCGCCCGGCGAACCCGACGCACCGTGTCCTCCGGCTCCTCCACCCGGTCCAGCAGCATCAGCCCCTCCCCCAGGTGCTGGGCCATGCCGCTGGGCTGCTCCAGTCCCATGCGAAACCCGCTCTCCCACTGTTCCTTGGCGCGCTCGAGCTCCTGAGCGCCGGGCCCGTCCCCGGCCAGTCGCTGCCAGTGGTCGCCGATGAGATCCAGGGCCAGGCGCACGTGGCGGGGAGGGCAGGCGGTGTACACGCCCACGGCGCCCGTGTCCCGATACGTCAGGGCAAACGCGTACACCGAATAGCACAGGCCCCGCTCCTCCCTGAGTTCCTGGAACAGACGACTGGCGGGGCCACCACCCAGCATGAGGACCCACAGCTCCTGCTCGGCCCACCGGGGATCCGCCGCGCGCAGCGCCTCGGTGCCCACCACGACGTGCACGTCCTTGCCCGCGTCGCGCACCACGGACGTGGAGCTCTCGCTCTCCAGCGCCGGTTCGGGGTCGGGGCTCTGCCCCGGGGACACGGCGGCGAAGTGGCGGTGCACCAGGGCCCGGAAGCTCGCCGGATCCACGTTGCCGGCGGCCACCACCACCATGCGCTGGGGGGTGTAGGCCCGCTCGAAGTAGCTCCTGGCCACGCGGCTTCCCACCGCCCGCAACGTCTCCTCCGTCCCTAGGACCGGGCGCCCTAGGGGCGAGCCCGACCACAGCAGCGACTCGAACAGGTCGTGCACCCGGTCGTCGGGAGCGTCGAGCGCCAGCCGGATCTCGTCGAGCACCACGCGGCGCTCGCGCTCCACGTCGATCCGCGCCAGCGCGGGCCGGAGCACGAGCCCGGCGAGCGCCTCCATGGCGTCGGGAAGATGGCGCCCCATGCAGCGCACGGTGAACGCCGTGTGTTCCTTGGTGGTGTACGCGTTCAGGTCGGCGCCGATGGCGTCCATCCACTCCGCGATCTCGCGCGCGCTGCGCCCGCCGGCGCCCTTGAAGACCAGGTGCTCGAGAAAGTGCGTGATCCCCGCCCAGCGAGCGGGTTCGTGCCGGGAACCCGTGCGCACCCACACCCCCAGCGCCAGGGAGGCGAAACCGGGCATGGGGGCGCACACCCCGGTCAGGCCGTTGCCAAGCCGGAACACTTCCAATACGACAGTGACCCCTTAGAAGCCAAGTACCGATTGAGCCCGCCACACCCACCGGGAGGTGGCCGGGGCTTGACGGTCCCGCAGGACTTCACGCCGTCCGGCCCGGATTCCTCCGTCGCCCGGCCGGCCCCGCGCGGCGTTTCGGAAACCCGCCCGGGTCCGCGGTACGTGTTCTCAATCTGCGGCGCGGGTCGAGGCAGCGGCTCTTTTGGGGCGACGGCGCCCGCGGTCCAGGGCGTAGAACGTTGGCTCGCAATGAACAGTCGCTCGCAATGAACAGCCTGGGTAGCGGCCCGTCGTTGGGCGCAGCCGCCGGCACGCAGTGGGTCGAAGCAACGAAATCGCCCACGATCGCTGCCGCACGAAGGCCTTCAAGCCGCCGCGCAACCGCGCCGGATGCTGAGGAGCACGAACGTGTGGCCCAGGGCGGCCGGGACGCCACCGAGCGGGGGCCGTGTCTTCGTGTGCGGCGGCACCGTGATCTTCCGTCGCCGATGCCGTGCCGACCTCGGGCCGCGTCAGGCGTCGGACTTCACCAAGGAGACGTGGTGTCGGCAGTTGCCCGACTCGCCGGAGCCCGACCACAGTGGCTCCTGCCGCCCCTGCGGGGGACCGTTTCCGGGCCGATCCTCCTTTGCGCCGGCTCGGGTCGGCAACCCGCGGGCGGTCGCGTCGCGCCTCTGGGGGCAAGCCCCTGCACCATTCACGCGACGCCCGCACCAGCCTCAACCGCGCGCCCGGAATCTTTCATGTCACACCTGCCTGCGCGGGTTTCACGGGAGCCAGCGGCGCCTCGATGAGGCGCGAGACCGTCACCGCCTTGAGTCCCCGGGCCCGCATCCCCTCGAGGATCCCGGGCAGGGCCGCGAGCGTCCGCGAAGTGGGGTGCATCAGGATGATCGCCCCCGGCCTCAGACCCCGCAGGGCGCGCGCGGCGATGATGTCCGCGCTGTGCCAGGGCCGCCAGTCGATGGTGTCGGCGCTCCACATCACGGTGCGGTAGCCCAGCTCGTGTGCCGCCCGCAGCACGGCGGGAGCAAGCTCCCCGAAGGCCGGGGCGTAGAGGCGGGTGCGCCCTCCTCCCGCCGCCGCGATGGCGCGCTCCGCCCGGCGGATCTCCTCGAGGTTCCGCCGGAGGTCAAGCCCCCCCACGTGGCGGTGCGCGAAGCCGTGGTTGCCGATCTCCATCCCCAGGGCCACGAGTTCGCGCACGATCTCGGGGTGCGCCTCGGCCCAGCGCCCGCCGAGGAAGAAGGTGGCCCGGGCACCTTCGCGCTGCAACGTCTTGGCCATGGGCAGGACATACGGCGTTCCCCACACCACGTTGATCGCCAGGGCCGCCTCCGGCCGGTCGGCCCGCCCCTCGCGGACGGGGCCCGCCACCACCTCGGCCGCCAGGGTCAGGGCCGCCAGGGCCACGATCACCGCTCCCAACGCAAAAACCCCCTCGGTCGTGAGCGTACCCGAGGAGGTCCCGGCTATTCGAGGCTAGCGGTTGCCCCCGCCCGAGGCCGCCTGGCCCATCACGGCCTTGTGGCTCAGGTTGATGCGGCCCTGGCGGTCGATCTCCACCACCTTGACCAGGATCTGGTCGCCCACCTTCACCACGTCTTCCACCCGCTCCACCCGGTGATCGGACAGCTGGGAGATGTGCACCAGCCCCTCCTTGCCGGGAAGGATCTCCACGAAGGCTCCGAAGTTCATCAGCCGCGTCACCCGCCCGGGGTACACCTGCCCGGGCTCGACGTCCCTGAGGAGGTCCCGGATGCGCCGCAGGGCGTCATCCCCCGCCTCGCGGTTGACCGAGGAGATCCGGATGGTACCGTCGTCCTCGATGTCGATGTCCACTTTCTTGGATCCGACCCGCGTCTCCTCGATGATCCGGTTGATCGTCTTGCCGCCGGGGCCGATCACCTCCCGGATGCGCTCGGGGTCGATCTGCAGGGTCAGCACCCGGGGCGCCCGGGCGGAGATCTCCGCCCGCGGCCGGTCGATGACCGCGAGCATGCGCTCGAGGATGTGGATGCGCCCCTGTCGGGCCTGCTCCAGCGCCTTCTCGAGGATCGAGCGATCGAGGCCCCCGATCTTGATGTCCATCTGGATGGCGGTGATCCCTTCGCGGGTTCCCGCCACCTTGAAGTCCATGTCTCCCAGCGCATCCTCCATGCCCTGGATGTCCGAGAGCACCGCCACCCGGTCCCCTTCCTTCACCAGCCCCATGGCGATGCCCGCCACCGGCGCCCGGATGGGCACGCCGGCGTCCATGAGCGACAGCGTGGACCCGCAGACCGAGGCCATGGAGGTGGAGCCGTTGGACTCGAGCACCTCCGAGACGACGCGCAGGGTATAGGGGAAGCGGTCCACCGGCGGGATCATGGGTTCCAGCGCCCGCTCCGCCAGGGCGCCGTGCCCGATGGAACGCCGCGACGGCGCCCTGAGCGGCTTGGTCTCACCGGTGCTGAAGGGGGGGAAGTTGTAGTGGTGCAGGTACCGCTTGGTCTCCTCCACCCCCAGATCGTCGAGGATCTGGGCGTCGTCCAGGGGCCCCAGGGTGCAGATGCTCAGCACCTGGGTCTGCCCCCGGGTGAAGAGCCCCGAGCCGTGGGTCACCGGCAACAGGCCCACCTCGCAGCTGACGGGCCGGATCTCTTCCGGCCCCCGGCCGTCGGGGCGCACGCCTTCCTCGAGGATCCGCTGGCGCATCTTGGCCTTGAGCCGGCGCTTGAGCGACTTGGCGATGGCGTCGTGCGCATCGGGGTAGGCTTCGGCCAGCCCGGTCTGCACCAGCTCGTCCGCCGCCTTGATGGCGGCCTCCCGGGCCGCTTTCTCCGCGATCCTGAGCGCCTGATCGTAGCGGTCTCCCAGAAGGTAGTCGATCTCCTCCTCGAGGAGGGCGTCGGGCTCCTCCGCCTGGAACGGTGCCTTGGCGACGCCCACCTCCGCGAAGAACTGCTCCTGGAAGTGACACATGGCCTGGATCTCTCGGTGCCCGGCGTCGATGGCGGCAAGGACCACCGCCTCGTCCACCTCGTTGGCTCCCGCCTCGATCATGATCACCGCTTCGCGGGTTCCGGCCACCACGAGGTGCAGCCGCGACCGCCCCTGCTGCTCCATCGTGGGGTTGATGACGATCTCGTCGTCCACGAGGCCCACGAGCACACCGGCGATCGGCCCGCGGAAGGGAATCGGGGAGATGCCCAGGGCCGCGGACGCGCCCAGGATGCCGCACACCTCCAGCGGGCAGTCGTGGTCCACCGAGAGGACCGTGGCGATGACCTGCACGTCGTCGTGGTACCCGGCGGGAAAGAGCGGCCGGATGGGCCGGTCGGTGAGCCGGGCGGCCAGGATGGCCCGCTCGGTGGCGCGACCCTCCCGGCGGGGAAAACCGCCGGGAATGCGGCCCACGGCATACAGTCGCTCCTCGTAGTCCACGGTCAGGGGGAAGAAGTCGATCCCCGGTCTCGGGTCGGACGAGGTGGCGGTCACCAGCACCACGGTCTCGCCGTAGGTGACCAGCACCGCGCCGCCGGCCTGCTTGGCCAGGCGACCGGTCTCCAGCGTCAGAGTCCGTCCCTGCCAGTCTATGGAACGCCGCGTGATGCCCAGTTCTTTGACCTCCTTCGAGGAAATGCAGAAGAGAGCGGGTACACCCGCTCTCGTGCCTAGTGCCGAAGCCCCAGCCGTTCCACCAGCTTCCGGTAGCGGTCCGGTTCCCGGTCATTGAGATACCTGAGGAGACTGCGGCGCTGGCCCACCATCTTGAGCAACCCCTGGCGCGAGTGGTGATCGCTCTTGTGCACTTTCAGGTGCTCCGTCAGATCCGCGATGCGCCGGGTCAGGATGGCAATCTGCACTTCCGGCGATCCGGTATCCACGTCGTGGACGCGATACTCGTCGATGATGGCCTGCTTGGCCTCATGCGTCAAGGACACGGGAATCCCCCTCGCTCAAACGCCTCCAGGGTCGCCACCGCCACCCTGGGGTTTCAACGAGCGCATCGTACCACAACGACGGAACCCTTTCAACGCGCCATCAGCGCAGCGCGGTGGGCGCGGGCGCCCTGGCCGCGGCCGGCCTCGCCCCGAGATCGTACCCGGCGGCCAGCGCCGATCCCAGGCTGGCGGCGCCCGCCGCCAGAAGCTCCGGCGCGCGGGCCATGGCCTCCTCGCGGGTCATGGGCCCCTTGAGCATGGCCAGCGCGCACCGCAGGTGCGCGGCCTTCACGTCCTCAGGCCCCAGCGCCACCTCTCCGGCCACCGCGCAGGTGGGGATCCCCCGGGCGTCGGCGCGCTCCGCGACCGCCATGGGGAGCTTGCCGAAGAGCGTGGTGGCGTCAAGGCGCCCCTCCCCGGTCATCACCAGCTGCGCTTCCCTGAGCCCGACCTCGAAGCCGATCCGGTCGAGCACCCAGTCCACCCCGCGCACCATGCGCGCGCCCAGCACCGCGTGGAGGGCCAGCCCCATGCCACCGGAGCCGCTGCCCCCCTCCATGACGGTCACGTCGTGGCCGCAGTGCTCCGACAGCACCCCGGCCCAGTGCGCCAGTGCCGCCTCGAGGTACTCCACCTCGGCGGGGCTGGCACCTTTGAACGGAGCAAACAGCCGTGCCGCGCCGTATGGCCCGAGGAGCCGGTTGCGCGTGTCGTAGAGCACGCACAGATCCACCCGGGCCCAGCCGGGGTCGAGGCCGGACGCGTCGATGCGCGCGATGCGCCGGAAGTTGCGCGGGCTCGCGGGGACCCTGTGGCCGCTCGGGTCGAGGAACCTGACCCCCAGGACCTCCAGCGCCCCCAGGCCCGCGTCCACGGTGACGCTCCCGCCGAGCCCCATGATGACGCGTCGGGCGCCGTGCCGGCGCGCGAACTCCAGCATCTCGCCGCACCCGTGGGTCGTGGCCCTCAGGACGTCGCGCTCCTCGGGCGCCACCAGCGTGTAGCCCCCCACGGTCGCCATGTCGAAGATGACCGTGTCGCCGTCGATCTCGTACAGTTCGCCCCGCACCGGCCGCGCCAGAGGGTCGTGGGCCGTCACGGGGGTAGGTCGGGCCCCCTGGGTCCGGGCCACGATCCGCGCCGTCCCCTCCCCGCCGTCGGCGGCGGGGCACAGCCGCAGCTCGGCCTCGGGCCACCCGCGGCCCAGCCCCTCGGCCATGGCCAGGGCCGCCTGATCCGATGAGAGGCTGCCTTTGAAGGAGTCGGGAGCCACGAGAATCGTCACTCGCGAAGCCAAAGCGATCCGCTCCCCGTCTCCACGCCGGCGGGGTCGGGGCGGGGGCCCGGCGGTTCAGGCCGGCTCGGCCCCGCCGCCGTCGCGCAGCCAGCCCATGACCCCGGGGATCAGGTCCTCGAGGCTGCGGCCCTGCCACGTGGCCGGCCTGGGGGTGGCGCGGGGTCCCACGTAACCCGCGGCCCACCCCAGCTCCAGCGCCGGCGCGATGTCATTGGCCCAGTTGTCGCCTACGGACGCCACCTTCCGGGCCAGAAGCTCCCGTGGTCCTCCCGAGAACTGCTCGGCCGCGGCGAGGAGCCCCGTAGGTTTTCCCGCCTCAGCGTGCACCGCGTCAAAGGCCTGGGCGATCCCCAGCCGGGCCAGAAGCGCCCGCGCCTCGGCGGCCGGGCCGTTGGAGACAAGCACGACCTGCGCGTGGAGCCGGGCCGCCTCGAGGAACGCCCGCAGCCGCGAACTCACGCGCACGGTGCACCCGGGGCTCAGCAGAAACTCCCGCGCCCGGGCGTAGGCGCCGGCAAAGCAGCTTTCCTGGTCGGCCTCCGGGAGATAGGGACGCGCGAGTCCCACCATGGCGCTCCAGTCCGATGCCGGCTCGAGTTCCCCGGCGCCGCCCCCGCGCAGGTAGGTCTCCACCTCGAGAGTGTAGCGCTCGACGTCCTCGGCCTTGAGGTGCTCCCCGACACAACGGGCAAACAGCCGGTAGACTGCGTCGCTCTGGTACAGGGTGCCGTCCAGGTCGAGCAGCAGCAGCTTCCTCACGTACCATCCTCCGTTTCCGCGGTCGGGGCGCCTCGCCCCCGCCTGGGGAGGATCGCCGTCGCGCCGTCCAGGACGGCGGTCGCCACCACCCCGGGTCGAGTTGCACGCCGCCGCCCGCGACGGGGATCCGGCGCCACGCCGTCCCGCAGCCCCAGGACCGACACGGTCGGGCGGCGGCCTCTAGCCCGGACGGGACTTGATGCTCCAGTACAGGGTCGCCGTCACGAGCAGGAAGAGCAGGACACCGGTGAGCGGACCCAGCGCTCGGTGCAGGAGCGCGGCGATGAGCAGAGAGCCGAGTCCTCCACCCAGAAGGATGGGATCCCCCACGACGAACTTGTAAACGGCCCGCAGGGCACGCCCCACTCCCACGATCTCGAATCCTCCTTGCCGCGTCGACAGCAGCCCCGGGCGGTCAGCCCTGGATGCCCTCGCCGCGGGAGATGCCGCGGATGATGTGCTTCTGGATCAGGAAGAAGATGATGACCAGCGGCATGGTGGCCGCGATGCCGGCGGCGGAGATGCGGCGCCAGTCGACGGAGTGCTGCTGGGCGAGGCGCTGGATGGCGACCTCGATGGGCTGCACGTGATGGCTCGTGGTCACGATGAGCGGCCACTGGAACGAGTTCCAGGCGCCGATGAAGATGTACAGGCCGATGGTGAGCAGCGTGGGCTTGCACAGGGGCAGCGCCACCGACCACAGGAACCTGAGGTGTCCCGCCCCGTCCATGCACGCGGCGTCCCAGTAGGAGCTCGGGAGGGAGAGGAAGAACTGGCGCAGGAGGAAGATGCCGAAGACCGACGCGCCGTACGGCAGGATCTGCGCCCAGTACGTGTTGATCAGGTTCATCATGTGCAGGATGATGTAGTTGGGAATGAGCAGCGCCTCCGCCGGGATCATGAGCACCACCAGCACGGCGATGAAGAGCTTCTCCCGCCCGCGGAAGCGGATGAACGCGAAGGCGTAGGCGGCGAGCACGCTCGTGGTCAGCGCGATGGCGATGCTGGTGGCGGTGATGAAGACGCTGTTCATGAAGTACATCCCCCAGCGCGCCATCTGCCAGACCCGCACGTAGGGGTGCCAGTCCCAGTCGGGGACGAGATGGGGCGGGAACACGAACACGTGGGCCTTGGTGTCGAACGACGTGACGAAGGCGATGTACAGGGGCAGGAGGAACATGAGCGCGATCACGAGGCCCACCAGCGCGCGCACCCATCCCGCGAGCCGCCGGGCGGTCCGGCGCCGGCGGGGCCGCGGCGCCGCCCCGGTGCCGACGGCGGGTGTCTCGGCGCTCACTGGTAGAACACCCAGCGCTTGGCGAGGGCCGACTGCATCAGGGTGAACAGCAGGATGAGGATCACCAGCAGAAACGCCATGGACGCGGCGTAGGAGAAGTGGAAGTCCTGGAACGCCGTCTGGTAGACGAGCAGGATCAGGGTGGTGGTGGCGTAGCTGGGCCCGCCCGCGGTGGCGGCCCCGCCGGAGAGGGCGTAGATCTGGGAGAACGCCTGCAGGGTGCCCAGGGTCGTGATGATGACCAGGAAGAACATCGTCGGGGAGAGCAGGGGGCCCAGGATCTTGCGGAAGAGCCGCCAGCTGCTGGCGCCGTCCACCCGGGCGGCGTCGATGACGCTGGAGGGGATGTTGCCGATGGCGGCCATGACGATGACCACGTCAAATCCCAGGCTGTGCCACAGGGTGTACAGGGCCACCGAGGGCATCGCCCAGTGGCTGCTCAGGAGCCACTGCAGGGTCGGCAGGTGGAAGAAGCTCAGCACGGCGTTGAGGATGCCGTACTGGGGGTTGAACATCCACAGCCAGCCGATGGACGTGGCGATGACGGGCGTGATGTACGGCAGGAGCACCATCGTCCGCAGGCTCGCGTAAAAGCGCGACTCCACGTGGAGCAGAAATCCCAGGGCCAGGGAGAGCACGATCGTCAGCGGCACCATGATGGCGGCGAAGATGAGCGTGTTCTCCAGCGCCGTCCAGAAGACCGGATAGCTCAGCGCCGCGGCGAAGTTGCTCAGCCCCGCGAACGTCGTGTCCACGCCCAGGAGATGGTAGTGGAAGAATCCCAGCGTGAGCGAGAGCCCCGCGGGAATGTAAACGAATACCACCATGAACAGCAGGGCCGGCAGCAAGAACCATGCGGCGAGACCCCACCCGCCCCGGACGCGGGACGTCCGGGGCCGGCGGACACGGACGATGGTTTCCGGTGTCTCCACGACCACCCAGGGTCCCTCCCGCACGAAAAGGTGAAGGGGCGGCGGACGGGCCTGCGGGGCCCGTCCGCCCGCACGCTTATGCTAGCCGCGCACCTTGCCCGAGAGGTAGGACGTGCCGGCCAGGTCCATCTGATGCAGCGCCTGGGCCACGGTGATCTGGCCCTTGATGGCCTTCTCGAAGACCGCGGTCATGGCGGTGATGGCGGCGGTCCAGTTGGGCGAGCGCGCCTTGGACCACCACCCGTTGGGGTTCGAGAACGCGGCGGCCTGAGCGGGGTGCTTGGCGTAGAAGGACTTCATCATGGCGTAGGTGGCCGGGCCCAGGGGGAGGTACCCGGTGTGGGTGTCCCAGTAGTAGTTCGTCGACGGGGAGGAGAGGTACTTCATGAAGGTCCACGCGGCCGCCTTCTGCGCGGCGGTGCCGTCATTGAACAGCGCCAGGGAGTTGCCGTTGATCTCCTGCGAGGAGTGGCCCGAGGTCCCCTCGGGGCTCGGCGCGCCGCCCATGGCGAACTTGCCGCCGATGGCCGACTTGTCGTAGGTGTAGCCCGCCGACGCGTCGATGAGCATCCCCACGTAGCCGGTCCCGAAGTCCAGCTGGTACTGGTAGCCCGAGGTGAGGATCATCTCGCCGGACTTGATCCACGCGCGCAGCATCCGCAGCGCCGCCGCCGCGCCCTTGTTCTGCAGGTCGAAGGTGGTGCGGTGGGGCCCCGGGCGAAACACCTGGCCGCCGTCGGCGAGGGTCATGTCGAAGTACTGGCGCAGGGACGGGGTCCACGCGATGCCGTGGTACTTGGAGCCGAGCTTGGTGATGATGGCCGCGTCCTTGCCCACCTCGGCCCAGGTCTTGGGCGGGGAGGCGATGTGCGCCTTCTTGAAGAGCGCCTCGTTGTAGTAGATGACGAGCAGCGACTTCTTCTCCAGCGGCAGGAGGTACTGGGCGCCGTTGGCGTCGGTCATGGCCCTCCAGACCGCGGGGTAGTAGTCGGCGGCGATCTCCTTGGGGGTCAGTCCGTTCTTGCCGTCGATGTAAGGCTTCAGATTGAGGATGGCGCCGGCCTTCTCGAACTGGAAGTGCACCGGATAGGTGAGCATGGCCACGTTGGGCGCCTTGCCCGACTCGAACGCGGCCAGGCCGTGCTTGGACGCCCCGATGGGCTTGAAGGTCACGTGGATGCCGGGATGGGTCTTGTTGAACTGGGCCACCTCGGCCACCAGGGCCCGGTGCAGCTCCCCGGAGCTGTGCCCGGCCCAGAAGAGGACCTGGACAGGGCTGGACGCGGCGCTGGAGGCGGCGGTGGCGAGCACCCCGACGGTGGACACCGTGAGGATGGTGGTCGCCGAGACGAGCGGCCGCCATGCTCCCCGCAAACCGGAAAACCTGAGGCGTGGCACGGTGCGATGACCTCCTCGTGAGCGTTCGTGGCAACCTGTCAAGTTCGCGAACCCGGGATCGTGGCACGTGGAGATCTATGACAACAGCGGCCGCAGGTGGCGAAATCCTGTCCGACGTGCCCGGCCACAGCGCCGGTGCACCGGCCCCCATGTCCGGGTCTGCCCGGACCCGGTCCTCCGAACCCCCTCTCGCAGAACTCCCGACGCCACCTTCGGACCGCTGGTGCAAGCGCCCGAAAACTCCCCCGACGTCATGGTGGCACCGGGGGATGAAGCCGGCGGGAACCTCCTGTTGACGTTGGGTAAAGACGGGGCTCTCCGCCGGGCGAGAACCCGGCCCGAGGCCCGCGGGCGCGGCTCGGCGACGACGATCCACGCCGGCGTGCCGCCGCTGACCCCCGGGACCGTGCCGTCCGGTCAGCCATGCGCGTCATGGTCCCGATCCGCTCCCTCTGACGAGATCGATTGCGGCATGGGGTGCGACCCGGATCCCGCCACCGCCCCGACGACCCAGCACGACCAGCGACCCGTGCGCGTTGTGCGCCGCAACCCGCTCCACAGCGAAGGAATTGCCATGATCTGACGTCCTCATTTCAGCAAACTCCGGGGTTCAGACTTTGTCAACGAGGCGGAGATGGCGCAATCGAGAGTTTTCAGGGAAGAGAGCCATCAATCTCTCTAGGGCGCCGTCCAGCGCCAGCCGCAACCCTGGTGCGGGCTCGCGCTGGCGGTCCATCTTCCCCGGCGGGTGACGTGGGCCAGGTCGTCGCCACGGCTCCAGCCTAAGGGGGACCGTGGTGCAGTGTCAATTCTGAGAGAGACTTCATGACACGGGCGGAGCTCAGGCGCCTTCTGTGGCAGAAACCCTGACGTCGACACGCACCCCGCGCGCACGCCAGGGAAAAGCGCGACGCGGCACCGGTCGTTGCCGGTGCCGCGTCGCGAATGTGGGCCCTCGCCGGGGCGCCTACTCGGTGGAGATCTCGTCCGGGTCGATCTCGCCCGAAGCCCGCACCGCGACGAAGCGGGCCGAGGCGCTGTGCAGGACCCTGAACACCCGGTCCGCCTCCTCGACCTGCCCCGACGCACGCAGCACCGCCGCGTAGCGGGGAAGCAGCTCGTGCAGGTCGCGCTGGTCCCGCTCGGCGGTCGCGGGCTTGACGGTCACCTTCGCGCCCAGGGCCACCCGCGAGCGGATGACCTCCTCGGTCAGCCCCGCCTCCGGATGGGTGAGGATGTACACCACGCCCCCGGTCATCCCGGCGGCGAACCACGGGCCCGGGTCGCCCAGGCAGACCACGCGGCCCCCGGTCATGTACTCGAAGGCGAAGCCCTTCAGGTTGGACGAGCGCACCGCCCGCTCGCCCTGGACGGGGTGGGGCCAGTTGCCGAACACCACGTCCGCCCCCGACAGACGGATGCACGCCCGGGCGTCGGCGTCGCCCTGGACGTAGAAACGGCCCCGCTGCGCACCGTACGCGAAGCTCTTGCCCACCCCGCCGTCGATGCGGCGCCCCTCCAGGTTGAGACCCTTGAGGATGGCGACCCTGCCTCCCAGCGCGCCCTTGCCGGGCCCGTCCTGGGCGCCGCCCTCGACCAGGGTGTCCATGCGGTGCAGGTGGAAGGCCCCGAGACCCTGCCCCGCGACCTGTCCGCCCCTGAGCGCCAGGCGGGCCCGCTCGGCGCCGCCCAGGCGGGCCAGATCCCCGGCCATGCGGGTCCCCAGCATCCGGGCCATGATGGGCGTGGTCGAGGTCTCATACTCCCAGCTGTCGCCCACCGGCCCGATCATCAGGCCGCGCGGGTGGAACCGGTCGTGGCCGAGGTACGGCGGGGCGGGGAGGTTCTGGAACAGCGGGGCCAGGTCCACCTCGCGGTGCATGGCCACCTGCGTCAGCAGGTCTCCGCGGCCGATGAGGTCCCGAGCGCGGCTGAAGCCCAGCTGCGCCACGATCTCGCGCACCTCTTCGCCGATCCCGGTGAACAGGACCGTGAGCGCCTCGACCGCCGCGTCAAATTCCTGGGGCACGAACCGCTTGAGGCCGCGGGCTCGCGCCTCCTCCACGGAGGCCAGCTGGGTCGCGATGCCCACGTGGCAGGTGTCGGTCTGACACGCCCGGCAGATGGTGCAGCCCACCGCCACCATGGCCATGGTGCCGAACGCCACCCGGTCCGCTCCCAGGAGCATCATCTTGACCACGTCGCGCCCGGTCTTCATGCCGCCGTCGCACCAGACCTCCACCCGGTTGCGCAGCCCGGACTCGAGCAGGGTGCGGTGGGTCTCCATGAGCCCGATCTCCGCGGGCAGGCCCACGTGCCGGGCCGAATGCTTGCGGGCCGCCCCGGTGCCGCCGTCGTAGCCCGACAGGGTGATCACGTCGGCGCCCGCCTTGGCGATGCCCACGGCGATGACGCCGATGCCGGGGACCACCGGCACCTTGACGATCACCCGGGCCTCGGGGCTGACCTCCTTGAGCTCGTCGATGAGCTGGGCCAGGTCCTCGATGGAATACAGGTCATGGTTGTTCGAAGGCGAGATGAGGTCCACGTGCGGGCGGGTGTTGCGGGCCTTGGCCACCTTCTCCGACACCTTGGCCGCAGGCAGGTGGCCGCCCTCGCCCGGCTTGGCCCCCTGCCCGATCTTGATCTCGATCCAGCGGGAGGCGCCCAGCAGGGCGGCGGAGATGCCGAAGCGGCCCGAGGCCACCTGGATTCCCCGCGACTCCGGGTAGCGCCCGATGAGGTCGGGGATCTCTCCGCCCTCGCCGTTCATGCAGAGGATCCCGATGCGGTCGGCGGCCTCGGCGTACGCCCGGTACGCCGTCTCCCCCTGGGAGCCGAAGGACATGGAACTGATGAGCAGCGGGTACGCCTGTCGCCCGACGCTCACGTCCACCGCCTCGGCGGGGAGCGCCGGCCGGTGCGTGGGCCGGATGTCCATCACGTGCCGCAGGGCCACGGGGCGCTCGCGCTCCAGTTCCAGCACCGCCTGGGAGAAGGAGCGGAAGTCGCGCGCCCCCTGGGCCAGCTCTCGCCCCGGCCGCCACACCCGCGGGTAGATCCGATGGGGGCGCAGCGGCGCCAGGGGGCCCTTGAGCGCCTCGGCCCGGGTGAGGCGGGCCTGGCGCTCCAGCTGGGGGAAGCCCAGGCCGGCGCGATGGCTGCCGAGGTACGTGCGCACCCCCAGGAGGTTCGCCACCTCCGGCCGGACCCCGATGGCGGCGAACATCCGCCCGTATCCCCGCAATTCGTGGGTGCCGATGGTGGAGGCGACCTTCTCCATGCCCGTGCGCAGCGCCGTGACCGCCTTCTCCACGCCGCCCGCCCCCAGGCCCTGGGCCACCACCTGCTGGAGGAGGACGCTGGGGCACACGGCGTCGGCGCCCAGTCCGAGGAGCACCGCCGTGTCGTGAAGGCGTCGGATGGCGCCGGAGCGGACCGCGACCCCCACCCGGCGCCTGAGGGCCTCCCCGTTCGCGTCCAGCGACTCCAGGCCCCTGAGCACCGCGGCCAGCCCGATCACCGGGTCGATGAGGATCCGCCGCTGGCGGGCCGGGCGCATGTCGTCCAGGACGATGAGCTCCACGCCGCTGCGGCCGGCCTGGCGGGCGTCGCGGCGCAGCCGGCGCAGGGCCGCCTCCAGCGTCTCGCCCTCGCGCTGCATGAGGACCAGCGTCCGGGTGACCAGCGGCAGCTCCCACAGCAGCGCCGATCCCTGGGAGCGGGCGATGCGCTGGAGTTCCTCCAGCGGCACGCCCGGCACCCGGTCGAGGAGGATGGGGCTCTCCAGGAGCACCGGGTTGGCGGTCTCTCTGCGCCGGAAGAGCGAGGGCCTCGGTCCCAGGAGCGCCTGGGTCGAGAAGTGCTCCCGCTCGCGCTCGCGGTCGATGGCGGGGTTGGTGACCACCGCCACGCTCTCGGCCAGGAAGTCGGCGAGGTTGCGACGCTCGCCGGCCAGGGCGGCGAGCGGGCCGTCGAAGCCCAGCGACCCGATGGGGTCGGCTCCCAGGGTGGCCATGTCCTTGAGGATCGTGAGGTCCTCGGCCTCCCAGCCGAACCGGCCGGGCAGGTCTTCGGGCAGGTCCCTGGCGCCGGTGCCGGCGCGGGGGGTCCGAAGGGGCCGCGGCGGCGGCGGCGCCAGGTGCGCCAGCGCCCGGGCGGCGTGCGTCCAGAAGACCCGGTCCTCGTTCAGCGTGGGTTCGCTGCCCTCGGGCAGGCGGATCCACAGCTTCTCGCCCGGGCCCAGGGGCCGGGGATCGCTGATGATCGTGGAGAAGTCCAGGGGGCCGCGCTCCGACGAGAGCACCCAGTGCTCGTGGGTCTCGACCCACCACAGGGGCCTCAGGCCCAGCTCGTCCACCGACGCCACCAGGTCGTCGCCCACCCGGGCCACGATGGCGGCCGGACCCTGGGCGTACGGGCCGAACGCGAGCTTGGCGCCCGCGATGGGGGGCCTGAGGTCGTCGGGAAGGGAGGCGAGGCCGCCGGGGCTGGGGGGGAACACCACGGCCATCGCGGTGGCCAGGTCCATCCCCCGCTGGATGAGCGACTCCAGGACCAGGCTCACGTCCTGGGAGTCCGAGCCCCCGGGGGGGATGCGGAATCCCAAGCGCCGGCCCTCCTCCCGCAGGCGGGTGATGGTGTCGATCTCGCCGTTGTGGCCCAGGGTCCGAAACGGCTGCACCCGCTCGAAGCGGGTGGTGGTGTTGGTGGAGTAGCGCAGGTGACCGATCACGCTGCGGGTCTCGAGCCGCCGGTCGCTCAGGTCGCCGAAGTAGGTGCTCAGGGTGTCCGCGTCGCCGCGCACCTTGTAGACCACGGTGCTGCCCGAGAGCGACAGCACCCACAGACCGCGCTCATCGAACTCGTGGGCCAGCTCGATGAGCGCGGCGTCGTCACCCTCGTGTCCCATGAGGGCGGCCTGCCAGAACACGGGGGCCTCGGCCCGGGCCATGGGGCCGAGGGCCACCGTCTCCACCGAACCCGGCCCCCACAGCAAGGGCTCCAGGCCGGCCGTGCGCATGCGCTCCAGCACGCGCCGCTCCGCCGCGCGGTCCCCGAACGGAAGGAAGAGGTGGGCCACCCGGAACCGGGGGCTGCGCGCCAGCCGGGGATCGAGGCCCTCCAGGCGCAGCCGGTCGGCCCACAGCTGCCTTGGGAGGTCGATGAGCACGCCTGCGCCGTCCCCTTCGCCGTGGACGGTGCCGGCCCG
>JAJZYS010000192.1 GCA_021797925.1 Bacillota bacterium | reverse complement strand
TCCTGCCACGCGATCCGGATCACGTCCGCCACGTCCGGGTTGAAATCCGGGTGCAACGTGGCCAGGCATCGGCGCCTGAGCTCCCACACCGTCGTGTCGAAGCCGTCGAACCGGTAGTCCAGTTGCGGGTCCAGCGCCGTGCCACCTCGAGTCCCGCCAGTGCACTGCCTGGCCCACCTCCTCGACGGTGAGCGAAGGGCGGTGGATCAGCATACACGCGGCCTGGGCCTCGATGACGCTGAACGGCGACTCGAATGCGTCCTCACGGCCGTGAAGGTTCTCAAAACGCCCCTTGACGGCGGGGAGCGCCGCGCGATCCAGTGCGAAGTGACGAGCTGGGGCTCGGACAAAAGGCGCCCTCCTCGCCCGCGGGGAATTTGCCGGCAAACCGCATCCACTGCAAAAACTCGGCGAGCCCGGCTGGAATTCCTCCCGTCCGGCTCCGCCGGGGCAGTGTCCGTCGCCTTCGTCGCGGCATAGACCGGAGGGACTTCATCCCCGGAGGTGACGCGTGTGCCCAGCTTCCAGGATTCCCTGCCTCAGGTTCCCTTCGGCAGCCGCGTGCTGTCCCTGACCTCACCCGAGACCCGGGGCACGGACGTCAAGGTGCTGCAGCGGGTGTACGACACCATGCTGGGGCTCATGTCCCCCCCGCTGGGTCCGGTGGGCGGCCCCATCGCGGTCGACGGCGTCTACGGCCCGAGGACGGCGGCCGCCGTCGCCAATGTGCAGAGCTACTTCGGCCTGGCGGCCACCGGGACGGTGACGGGTCCCACGTATGCGCTCTTCGGCCAGGAGGTGGCCGCGTTCGGGACGCCGACGTTCGGCAGCCGCACCCTGGACTCGGGGAGCACCGGCGGCGACGTCGCGGTGCTGCAGAACCGGTTGAACACGTACCGCTACGCGAGGATTCTCGGGCAGGCGGCCAGCGGGACCTTCGACGCGGCCACCCTGGCGGCGGTCACCGCCTTCGAGGCGGACAACGCCGTGTTCCGCCACTGGGAGATCCGATTCGACGGCGTCGTGGACGCCCCGGTCTTCGACATCCTGTGGACGAACACCCTCGCCGGGGGACGGATCCTGCAGCAGGGGGTCAACGGCTTCGACACGGCGTTCGTGCAGCTGTTGCTCGAGAACACCGGGTTCTACCGGGGACGGGTCGACGGCTACTTCGGCAGCCTGACCCGGGCGGCGGTGCGCGGGTTCCAGGCGGCGGCGGGCCTGAGCCCCACGGGGATCGTGGGGCCCAGGACCTACCACGCCATGGGGCTGAGCAATCCCGCGTTCTGGACCTCCCCCGCCCTGAGGCCCTTCATGACCGTCTCCTCACTCACCCGGATCGAGGTGGTGACGAGCACCGTCGACCCCGAGAACGGCGACCGCAACCCCTACGGCGTGGTCGTCGCCCCGGTCACGTTCGACGACGCGCAGACGGTGCTCAAGCACGAGGACATCCTGGTCTCCAACATCAACAACGCCGCCGGCGTCATGGGTCAGGGCACGACGGTGGTGCGGGTTCACGAGGGGGTCCCCACCACGTTCTTCGCCGGCGCCGCCTCCCCCATCGCCCTGGCCACGAGCAACCTGGGCGCCACGTGGCTGGCGAACTTCGGGCTGGCGAAAGACGGCAGCCAGGGCGACATCCAGGTCATCAACCCGGACGGGATGCTGTTCTCCGGCGGCACCATCCGCAACCCGCTCCTGGCCGGGCCGTGGGGGCAGACCTTCAACTTCGGGCCGCTCTACGGGCTGCCGGCGACGTTCTTCGCCACGTCCGTGCTCACGGGCACCGTGGAGCAGATCAGCCACTTCGTGCCCCCGGACTTCGCCGGCACCTCGGTGGTGCTGACGATCGGGTCGGACCTCGCCCACAGCGGCACGAGCATCGACGACGTGGTGGGGCCCCAGGGGATGGTCTACACCCCCCTCAACGACGGCCTGTTCGTGGCCGACGGCGCGGACAACCGGATCGCGTGGTACCCCGACAGCAGCACCGTCGGGACCGACCGCGGCCGTGGCGCCACCGTGTACGCGGGGCCGCCGTTGAACCAGCCGGCCGGACTGGCCCTGAACCCCATGAACGGCAATCTCTTGGCGGTGAACCAGCTGGACAACGCCCTGGTGGAGATCGACCCGGTGCGCAAGAGCGTGGTGGCCCGGGTCATCCTCGACGCGACGCCGGTCAATCCCGTGACGGGCGCGGGCTCGGCGCTGTTCGGCCTGGCGACGACGGTGGACGCGGCCGGGAACCTCGTCGTGTACTTCGCCAACAACAACACCAACACGCTGAACCGGCTCTGCTGCCCCATCGCGTAGCGGCACGGGCCTCGGGTCGACCTTCCTCGGCAGGAAACGTCCCCCGGGCACCGAAGTCGCCGGGAGAACCTGCGTGCCGCGATCGGCGAGGCCGGCGGACACGCGAGGACGGAGGTGGCGACGTGGAGCGTCCCTGGCGGCATCGCGCCCGATGGCTCATGACCCTCGTGTCCAGTGTCCTGCTCCTGGGAGCCGGCGCGATCCCCGCGGTCTCGATCCCGCTGGCCCGGGCGGCGACCCTCGCCGGCAAACCCATCCTTCCCCTGCGCAAGCCCGACGGCCACGTCCTGCGCAACATCCGCCAGCAGGTGATCTCCGGCAACTGGTCGGGATACGTGGTGGCCCGCTACAAGACCGGCCAGGCGTACACCCAGGCCACCGCCCACTGGATCGTCCCCGCGGTGAGCGCTCCCGCCGCGGGGACCACCGGCTACTCCTCTTCGTGGCTCGGCATCGGAGGCTTCTGCGAGAACTCCACCTGCACGCACGTCGACCGCACGCTCATCCAGCTCGGGACCGAGCAGGACGCGGCCCCGGGCGCGGTGACCCAGTACTACGCCTGGTACGAGGCCCTTCCCGGCCCCGAGGTCCCGATCCAGGGGCTGAGCATCGCTGCCGGCGACGAGGTGACGGCGGCGCTCGTGGACGGGCCGTCGAGTGCCAAGGGTCCCGCGAGCCGGCAGAGTGCTCCCGCGGCCCACGGCCCCGGCGCCCCCGCTCCGGGGAAGGCCCCCGGCGCGCCTCCTCCCGCTGCCCCTCCCGCCCCTGGGGGCGGGCCTCCCGGCAACGGCCACCAGGGGGGACCTGGGCCGGGTAAGGGGCAGACGTGGACCCTCTCGCTGACCGTGACCGACCCGGCGACCGGGCAGACGCAGTCGTGGAGCACGTCGCTGCAGTACGACTCGTCGCTCGACTCGGCGGAGTGGATCGAGGAGGCTCCGACGGTGAACGGGTCCATCGCTCCCCTGGCGAACTTCGGACAGGTGACCTTCGATCCGGGCTCGGCGGACGGCACGGGGCCGGGCCTTGTCACCACCGACGGTGTGGTGATGTACGATCCCCAGGGCCAGACGTCGAATCCCTCGGCTCCGGACTCGGATGCGGACGGCTTCGCGGCGTGCTGGGGGGCGGGGACCCAGCTCACGGCCTGCGCGGCACCTCCCAGCTGAGAGGCGCTCCGGCAACGGGGGGTGGAGGTTGGCGGCGGGAGGCTCCCGGGGAGCCTCCCGCCCGCGTATGCAGGGGCGCCAGGAGCGTCGGGCGTCGCGCTCAGGCGGTGCGGTACGGCTTGCCGTCCGCCGCGGGCGCCCGGGCCTGCCCCACGAAACCGGCCAGCACCACGATGGTGACCACATAGGGCACCATGAGCAGGAACTGGTACGGCAGCCTCACGCCCGTGACCTGCAGCGCCGTCTGCAGCGACTGGAACAGCCCGAAGAACAGCGAAGCCCAGAGCGCGCCCGCGGGGTCCCACTTGCCGAAGATCACCGCCGCGAGGGCGATGAATCCGACGCCGGCGGTCATGTTCTCGGTGAAGTTCTGGACCTGTGAGACCAGGAACGCGCCGCCCAGGCCGCATGAGAGCCCCGACGCCACGACCGCCAGCGTGCGCAGGCCGCGCACGCTGAGCCCCGCGGACTCGACCGCCTCGGGGTGCTCGCCCGTGGCTCTGAGCCACAGCCCCGGCCGGGTGTGGCGGAAGAAGAGCCACGTGAGGATCACCGCCACGAGCGCCGCGTACGTCAGAGGCGACTGCTGGAACAGGATCGGACCGATCAGGGGCAGGCGGCTGAGCCCGGGAACGTGCCAGTTGGCGATGCCGGGCACGCTCAGGCTGCCGGTCAGGCCAAAGGCCGAGCGGTACAGGAAGGCCGTGCCGCCCGCGGCCATCAAATTCACGGCGAGTCCGCCGATGACCTGGTCCACGCCCAGCGTCACGTTGAGGAACGTGAGCACGACCGCCATCAGCGCGCCCACGATCATGGCCGCTGCGACGGCCGCCGGCGCGCTGTGCGCGAGATGGCCCCCGAGGAAGTACCCGAACGCGCCGGCGAGCGTCATGCCTTCCAGGCCGATGTTGAGCACCCCGGAACGCTCGGAGATGACGCCGCCGTCGGCGGCGAAGATGAGCGGCGTCGACAGGCTGAGGGTGGCGGTCAGGACCGAGCCGGCCAGCGTCCACAGATGCGTCACCCGATAACCTCCCCTCGGTTCTGCCGCCACCGCGTGATGATCACCGGCGCCCCGACCAGGGCCACGATGATGACGGCCTCCAGGAACGGCACGAACGGTCCCGAAAGCCCACGAGCGCCTCCATCAGGGTCGAACCGTTGTTGAGGCCGCCGAGGAACAGGCTGGCCAGCAGGATGCCCCACGGCTGGTTGCTTCCCAAG
>JAJZYS010000191.1 GCA_021797925.1 Bacillota bacterium | reverse complement strand
GCATCCGCGTCCTGTGGCAGGGCGCCTCCCAGTGGAGCGTGAGCCAGCAGACGCCGTACGTGAACGCGATGGTGGCCCGCCACGTGAACGGCATCCTCATCGCGCCCACAGACCTGAAGGAAATGATTCCCCCCATCCTCAATGCCGTTCATCACCACATCCCGGTGCTCACGGTGGACACCACGATCAGCAATCAGAAACTCCTCATCTCGGCCATCACCTCCGACAACGCCCAGGGCGGCGCCCTGGCGGCGAGGACCTTCGCCCGGCTGCTGCACGGCCACGGCGAGGTCGCGGTGATCAACACCATCCCGGGCATCAGCACCACCGACCTGAGGCAGAACGGCTTCGTCCAGGCCCTGAAGAAGTATCCGCACATGAAGCTCGTCGCCGCCGAGTACGACCAGGACAGCCAGACCACCGCCCAGACGCAGGTGGAGCACCTCTTGCTGCGGTATCCGCACCTGGGAGGGATCTTCGGCACCAACCTGTACTCGGCCGTGGGGGCCGCCGCCGGCGTTCGCGCGGCCGGCATGGCCAACAAGGTCAAGGTGATCGGATATGACGCGGAACCGCTCGAGGTTCAGGACCTCAAGTCCGGGCTCATCTACGCCCTGATCGCCCAGAAGCCGTTCTCCGAGGGGTACCTGGGCGTGGTGTACATGTACGACTACCTGACCGGCCACCACAAGGCGATCCGCCACAGCGTGCTGCTGCCCAACGTGGTCCTGACCAAGGCAAACCTGGCCAAGAACACGCAGTGGATCTACAAGTCGAGCACCAAGCCCTGACCGCGGGCCCGATCCCCCGGCGAGGCGACGGCCCCGGCGAGAGGTGACCGACCCGGGCACGCGGGGCAGATCCTCGGTTGCGGGAAGGCGGGGGTACCCCGCCTTCCCGCTGTCCGGCTCGCCGCGGGTGCGAGCTTGGGCCCCACGCTGGCGACGGCGCGTCCGCGACTTTTCCGACCCCGACGCCCGCCCGCCGACAGGAATTCTGGAGCGCTCCTTGAATTGATTCAATAAATTAAAGGAGTGAGCAGCTTGCAGAGCAATTGGCCCGCCCAAGCGGAAGCCTGGCTGAACACCTGGACCGACGATCGGCTGGTGGTGTCCCCGCCCGGCGAGGGCAACGGCTACTGGGCCGGAGCTCCGTATCTCCTGGCGGACGGGGACACGCTGTACCTGTACTACCGTCTGCGCCGGCCTCGCGGCGAGGGGCGCGGCTACGAGGTGCGCATCGCCGCGAGCTCCGACGCGGAGCACTTCACCGACGTCTGGCGCCTGCGCAAAGAGGAGCTGGGAACCTCGTCCGTGGAGCGCGGAGCGCTGGTGCGCACCCGCGCCGGGTTCCGGCTGTATCTGAGCTACGTGGACCCCGAGCGGGGCCAGTGGCGCACCGACGCGTGCGAGGCGCCCACGGTGGCGGCGCTGGACGTCGCCAAGCGCTTCGCCGTGGTGGAGCCGTGGCGCCTGGGTCTGGAGGCCGCCAAGGATCCGGTGCTGGTCCCCGATGGGTCGGGATGGAAGATGCTCGTCAGCTGCTCCGTGTCCACCGAGCCCGTGGACCACTCCCGGCTGCACGGGGGCCAGGATGTGTTCACCACGGGGCTCGTGACTTCGCCCACGGGCCTGCTCGTCAGCGAGGACGGTCGCCGCTTCACCTGGCGGGGGACGGTCCTGACCCCCGACCCCGGTCACTGGGACGCCTACATCACCCGGGTCACGACCGCGATCCCCTCGCGCCGCGGCGGATACCTGTGCCTGTACGACGGCGGCGAGAGCGTGGAGCAGAACTACGAGGAGATCGCGAGCTTCGCGGTCAGCCCGGACCTCACCCACTTCGAGAAGTTCCCGGGGCCCGGACCGCGTCTTCGGGTCAGCGAGGGGACGGGCACCTGGCGCTACGGCAGCGCCGAGCGGTTCCAAGGGCAGCTCTTCCTCGCATACGAGCGGGCTCGTGCGGACGGTTCCCATGAGCTCAGGATGACCCGGGTGGGGGAGGTGGACGTGGATGCCGGTCGTTGACGTCCACGGCCACGTGGGGGTCCTCGAGACCCCCCAGGACCACCTGCCGCCGCCGTGGATGTGGGGCGACGCGGCCCGGGTGGAGTCCTTGGCCAGGGAAGCCGGAATCGACGAGGTGTTCGTCTCCTCGCTGTGGAGCTGCAGCCGGTACGATCCCGCGAGCGAGCAGGAGGCCCGGACCGCGGCCGAAGGGAGCCGCCGCATCCGGTTCTGGGCGGTGGTGGACCCCAGGATCCCCGAGAGCTTCGACGCGGCGCACACGGCGCTCGCCCACCCGAAGTGCGTGGGCGTCAAGCTGCATCCCGTCTGGCAGCACTACGACCTGCGCCACCACCTGGACCAGGTCATGGACTTCGCCGAAGCGCACAGGGCGGTGGTGCTCACCCACACCGAAGCCGGACAGGCGGGCGTCGACCCCTTGGTGTGCGCCGACGCGGCCAACCGCCATCCGCAAGCCAGGCTGGTCATGGCCCACCTGGGCTTCGGGGAGCCGCCCCGGCGCTTTAGGGTGTTCGACCAGATGCTGGCCGTCCGCCAGGCCCGCCACGACAATCTCTTCGTGGACACCGCCTCCCAGCACATGATCTTCGAGGGATTCCTCGAAGAGGTGGTCCGCCGCTTCTCCCCCGAACACATCCTGTTCGGCACCGACCTACCGCTGCACTCGGCCGGCGCGATCCTGGCCCGGGTCCGGACGGCCGCCATCCCCGACGCGGCGCGGGAAGCGATCCTCTTCCGCAACGCCCAGCGCATCTGGCCCGCGCTCGAGGCGGTATCATGCTGAGCCCGTTCGAGCGGGAGATGGCGCGCCAGCCCGAGGCGCTTATGGACCTGGCCCGCCTGCCGGCCCCGGAGCTTGAGCGGCTGCGCGCCTTCGTTCGCGGGGGCGCCGTGGCGACGGGCATGGGCAGCTCGCTCTACGCGCTCGAGTACCTGCGCCTGCTTCTTTTGCGCAGGGGGGAGCGCCTCGATGTGGTCGAGGCCGCGGAGCTTTTGCAGGCGCGGCCTTTCCACCAGTCACTCGCGAGTCGCCCGCTGCTCCTTGTGTCCCAATCCGGCGAGAGCGCCGAGGTCGTGGAACTTTCCAGCACCTGGACCGGGCCCGTGGCGCTCATCACCAACCACCCCGGCGGACCCGCGTCGGCCCGCGCGCGCGTGGAGCTTCCGCTCCTGGCGGGCGACGAAGCGGGCCCGGCGTGCATCACCTTTCTCAACTCGCTGGCGGTCGCGTGGCTCCTCGCGCACCCGGACGCCGCCCCCGCGGCGGATCTCGCCGCCATCGCCGAGATGGTGCGCCGCACCCTCGCGGCCGACGGATCGCTCGACGAGGCGGCCCAGGCTGTCGCCTCGGCCGAGTCTCGGGTGCTCCTGGGCCGGGGACCCTCGCTCGTCGCCGCGCGCCAGGGAGCCCTCACGCTCCAGGAGGCGGCGCACCTGTGGATCACCGCGATGGGGGCGGCGACGTTCCGGCACGGACCCATGGAGGCCGCCGACAGCCGGATGGCGGCGGTGCTCCTCATCCCGCACGGCCCCGCCCGACCGGTGCAGCTGAACCTGGCCCATGACCTGGCGCAACGGGAGGTCCGCCTGCTCGTGGTGGGCCCCGGACTCAACGCGCCCCACCTGCGGGTGGATCTGCCCGAAAGTCCCGCCGTGTGGTCCCCGTTCACCGAGACCGTGTGGCTGCAGCGCCTTGCCGTCGCCGTCGCCCGCCGGGAGGGCCGGGTTCCCGGCGTCCTTGCGCACAAGGTCACCCGGGTGCTCTGACCGATCTTCACACGACGAGAGGGGATGGGGATGGCCCACCCGGACGCGCTGCTCTCAGGCACCAATCTCCCCAAAGTGAAGCAGTACAACGAGTCGGTGGTCTTCGAGGCCATCCGGCGCCATCCCGGACGCTCGCGGGCGGAGGTGGCCGAGCGCTGCGGGTTGACCCCCGCCACCGTCACCCACATCGTCAAGCGGCTCATGGCGCAGGGTCTGCTCCTCGAGGCCGAGGGCGACGGGGACCGCCGGGTCGGGCGTCCCCGCCTGGGGCTGAGCCTCAACGGCGACGGAGCCTGGGTCGTCGCCGGACACCTCATGGTGGGCTCGCTCCAGGTCACCACCGCCAACCTCGAGGGCCGGGAACTGGCGCCGGCGCGCACCCTCGCCCTCCCCCGCGACCTCGACGAGGCCGCCCTGGCCCAGCGCGTGGCGGACGCGTTCCTCGAGGAACTGAAGCTGCCCCTCCCGCCCGGGGCCAGGCGGCTCGGCTTCGGCATCGGGTTGCCGGGTCCGCTGCGCCGGGACCTCGGCGACCGGGTCGTGCTCGCGGAGCGGCTCGCCCGCATGCTCCCCCTGCCGGTGGTGGTGGAGAACAACGGCTCGGCGGCCGCCGTGGGCGAGCTGTGGTTCGGGTCGGCCCCTGAGCTGCGCGACTTTCTTTACGTCTACATCGGATCCGCCGGCATCGGCGGCGGGCTGGTGCTCGACGGGGAAGTACGTCTGGGCGCCTCGCTGAACATCGCCGAGATCGGGCACGTGGGCATCGACCCCGAGGGCGTCCTCTGCGAATGCGGCCTCAGAGGCTGCGCTGAGACGGTGGCGGGACCGTCCGCGCTGGCCGACGCATATGGCGGCACCCTCGAGGCGCTCGCCAGGGACGACTCTCCCGAGGCCGGCGCGCTGCGCCGTCTGGCCGCCCGCGCGCTGA
>JAJZYS010000190.1 GCA_021797925.1 Bacillota bacterium | reverse complement strand
AAAGTGCCGCCTGTGCCCAGCGGCGACGCGAAGCGCCGCGTACGCGGGGGCACCTGGCGGCGACCCAGGGCGGGCTGCGCCGCGCCGGGTGGACGACGGCGCGGCGCGGGGTTCAGGGGATGGGGGGCACGCAGAGCGGCTGGATGCGGCGTGGCTCACCCCAGGAGCCGGAACCTCTCGCCCGCCCGCCGTGCGGAGCCGACGATGAAGACCCGTCCCGGTGGCCGCGGCAGCGGGGTTCGGATCGAGGCAGCGCCGGGGCGGCCTCGCCCGAGCCGGCGCGGGGTGCGCGGCGGCGTCCAGGACGGCCGGAAAGCGGAACCCGGACTGACGCCGCCCCTTGCCTGGGCGGGCTGTCATGCCGGGTCGAGGTGCTCGAAAACGACTGGGGAGCTCAGGCCTTCACCACGATCTGGCCCATCATGTAGCCGGGGGTCGTCATGGGTCCGCCCCAGCCGGTGCTGCCGGTTCCGCACGGCGCCATGCACTGCCATGTGTATACGCCCGGGGCGCCGGTGCGGAAGTACGCCACGATGGTCTCGGGCCGGCGCGCGCTGGCCACCGGAACCACCACGTTGACGCCCAGGGCCGCCACGGTGAAGGTGTGGGCCACGCGGTTCGCGGGCACCGCCATGGTGCGCACCCCGTTGATAACCTCCCCGCCGGACAGACCCATCGTCCGGGCCTCTGCGGCCACGACCGGCGCGCTGCCCGTGTCGGGGCTCGTGAGGATCACCTTGATCACCCGGTGGGCCGGCAGGACGATGCGTGCCGAGTCCCGGCCGTTGGCGAGGTACCTGGGCCAGCCAGACCGGTGGGTCATGGCTCCGGTGCGGATCTGAAGGTGCAGGACAAACGGCGCCGCCACGGCGCGGGCTGAGGCCACACCGCCGAACACACCGTTCATGGTCATGATGCCCATGGCGGCCATGGCCGCTACACCCACCACCAGGACGGCGATGAGCTTGCCGCGGATCTCGTGGATCGCCCCGATCATTGCGTCGGCCTCCCTGCAAGCTGGCTCGGTGAACACCACCAAGCTTCGCCGACACGCGAGGGACGCACAACGGACCTTCGGCCCCCATCCCAGGGGCCGAAGGTCCGTCAGGTCACCGGCCACATGGCCGGCGGGCGCGAAACGACCACGGGCCGGCGTGACGACGGTCCTGCCCGGCCGCCCGCCCCCGATTACCCGAGCGGGCCCACCGGGGCGGGCGCGGCGTCCACCGCCGGGCTTGGGGGCGGCGTCTCGAGCGGAGGCGGGATGTACGGGCACGCGGGATCCTGCGCCAGCGGATCGCCGGTGACCGCGTACGCCCGGGCACGGGAACCCCCGCACACGAAGCGGAACGGGCAGATGTGGCACTTGCCCCTGAGCTTCTCAGGGTCCCTCAAGGCCTGAAAGAGCGGCGCCTCCCGGTAGATGCCGGCGAAGTCGGTCTCGAGGACGTTCCCGGCCGCGAGCGGAAGGTAGCCGCTGGGGAACACATTGCCCACGTGGTCGATGAACGCGAACCCTTGGCCGTCGCGGATGGCAGGGCGCCGGTGCGCGTCGCCGTCCGCCCGGGTCTGGTGGACGATCCGCCACAGCTGGGGGGCGCCGACGGCGGTGACCCGGAAGGCGGCGCGGCGCCGGTAGCCCACGAGCCAGTGCAGGGCGAGCTCCTGGGACTCGGGGCCCAGAGGCCAGGCCGCGGTGCGGGCGCGGCCGGTGGGCACGACGAAGAAGACCTCCCAGCTGCTCACCCCGAGCTCTTCGACCATGTCCCCGATTGGCGCGAGGTCTCGCACCGTCTGCATGCAGACGCTGGTGTTGATCTGCAGGTTCACGCCGCTCTCCACCACCGCGTGCGCCAGGGCGAGAGTCCGGTCGAAGGTGCCCCGCACGCCCCGAAACCGGTCATGCACCTGTGCGGTGGCGCCGTCGAGGCTGAGGGAGATCGCGTGAACGCCGATCGCGGCCCACTCGCGGACGACCTGGGGCGTGAGCTTGGGCGTGGCGCTGGGCGCCAGCGCCACGAGGAAGCCTCGCTCGCGGGCGGCGGCGATGATGTCCGGGAGATCGGGACGCTCCAGGGGGTCGCCGCCGGTGAAGATGAGGATCGGGGGGTGCGAGAAGGCGGCGGCCATGTGGTCGAGCACCCCGGCGATCTGCTCGAGGCTGAGTTCATCCCCATGGCGCTCGGTGATGGCCTGCGCGCGGCAGTGGCGGCAGCGCAGCTGGCAGGCGCGGGTCAGCTCCCATCCGACGAGGTGGGGTTGAGTCGTCACGTCCATGTCGGCACCTTCCTTGGGACGTTCTGCGTGGGGTCTGAGGGTGTTGCCGCGACCACTGAGTGGTCATGGCGCCGGGGGTCCGGCCCGGGCCGGCCCGCCGGATTCCGCCAGGAGCTCGGCGGCGATCCGGCGGGCGTCGTCGAGCACCCGGCGGTAAAAGGTCCGGTAGCCGGCGCAGAAGTAGGTCGAGGACCGCCCGGCGGGATCCGCGAGCTCCCTGTATCGGGGGCACTCGCCGTGGCACAGGGACACGTAGGGGCAGCGCCGGCACCTTGAGCCCACGGGGAGCTTCTGCGCCGCAAACCGCCGGAACGCCGCCCCGCCCACCATGTCGGCGAGGTGGGTCTCCCCGATGTTGCCCAGGCGGTGCTCGGGCTTCACGAAGAAGTCGCAGGGATACACGTCCCCGTTGTGCTCGAGCACCACGTACTGGCCGCAGCCCGGGGCCACCGTGCACATCCCCGACGGCATGCCCATGAGCATCTGCACGAGGTTGTCGAAGAACCGGACGCGCACCCGGCGGTAGCCGATCTTGAGCCACTCCTCGAAGGTGTCCAGGAGAAATCGCCCGTACTGGGTCGGGGTGATGGCGTAGGGGGCGAGGCTGCCGTCGGGCAGGGACTCCGCCACCGGGATGAACTGCAGGTGGGAAAACCCCTGGCCCACGAGGTAGCGGAGCAGTTCTTTCCCCCGGCCCACGTTGACGCGGTTGACGGTCGCGAGGATGTTGAACTCGACGCGGTGGCGTTGCAGGGACGCGATGCCCTCCAGCACGCGCCGGTGAGAACCCCCGCCCCCGGCGTCGCGGCGGTAGCGGTCGTGCCATGGCGCCGGGCCGTCCAGGCTCACCCCGACCAGAAACCGGTGGGCGGACAGGAACTCGCCCCAGCTGTCGTCGAGGCGGGTGCCGTTGGTCTGGAGCGCGTTTTGCACCGGCGGGGCCGGGCGGTGCCGCGAGGCGGTCTCCACCTGCACGGCCACGGCCTGCTCGAAGAACGGCAGTCCCATCAACGTGGGCTCGCCCCCCTGCCAGGCGAAGGTGAGGGCGGGCGAGAGCTCGGCGTACTGCGCGCAGAAGCGGCGCAGCACGTCGGTCGTGAGCCGGGGCCGATCCCGCCACGGGTACATGGCGGCGGTGGGCAGGTAGAAGCAGTAGGTGCAAGCCAGGTTGCACACGCTCGAAGTCGGTTTCACGAGCACCCCCAGCGGCCGTCGCTGCCGTTGGGGCAAAGGTGCGGGATCCGCCACGCAAGCGCCCTCTTTCGGCAGGGCCCGATCGCGGGCCCTACGCGCGTATCTTACCACGGTGGTCCACGGTGCGTCGGGTGCCGGGCGGGATCGCTTCGCCTCGGCAACTGTCCGTCGGGCGTGGCAGGAATTCGCACAGGTGAGATCGAAGTCTTCATCAATCGTTCGTTTACGGTTTGAAGAAAGGATGTACATTCGGGCATGCAAAGGACCGCGCCACCGGCTGCCCGGGAGTTTCACCGGTTTCGTATCCTGAGGCACATCCGTGCGGTGGGTCCGGTGTCACGGGCGGAGCTGGCCCGGGTCAGCCAGATCAATCCGGCCACCATCTCGGCGCTGGTGGCGGGGCTGGTGGAGCGCGGGCTCGTCCGGGAGGTGGGTCTGGGCTCATCCCGCGGAGGGCGGCGGCCCAAGCTGCTGGAGCTCACGCCCTCGGGTCTGCACTTCGTGGGGGTCGACTTCGGGATCCGCACGATGGTGGGAGTGCTCACCAACCTGGCCGGGGACGTGATCGCGGAACGGGAGATGGCGGTGTCGGCGCCCCACGTGGTGGAGCAGGTGCTGGGCACCGCCGAGCACATGGTCCGTGGCCTTCTGCAGGACGCGGGGCTTGAGCGTGACGAGCTCGTGGGCGTGGGGCTCTCGATCCCCGGCATCTGGGCCCCGGGCCAAGGCGTCCTGTTTCTGCCCAATGCCGCGGGCTGGAGCGGGCTGGACGTGGAAGCGCTCCTCGAGGACCGCCTCGGGCTGCCCGTGCGGGTGGAGAACGACGGCAGCGCGTGTGCGCTGGGCGAGAAGTGGTTCGGGAAAGGGGATCCCTACGGGTCGTTCGTGCACGTGATGGTGGACGACGGTGTGGGGGCCGGCATCATGCTGCCCGAAGGGCTGCTCGTGGGCCAGGGACGTGGAGCGGCGGAGCTCGGGCATCTGCCGGTGAGCGGGGACGGTCCCACGTGCAACTGCGGTCGCCGCGGGTGCCTCGAGACGGTGGGATCCTATGCGGCCTATCGCCGCTACCGGGCGGAGGGCATGGACGAGGCCGCCGCCCTGGACCGCTGCGCCGGGTATCTGGCGCAGGCGATCGCCGCCGTCATCGACCTGCTGGTGCCCGAGTGCATCTTCCTGGGCGGGCCGATGATTCGCGACTTCCAGAACCTGTGGGCGGAGGTCGCCCGGCGAGCCCACGAGCTCGCGGTCCCGG
>JAJZYS010000189.1 GCA_021797925.1 Bacillota bacterium | reverse complement strand
CTACCCCGCGCACGTTGGCCCCGGGAAACCGTCTTTCGAAGACTTCCTTCGTCACGTTCTTCACATCGTCGACCTTGTCGGCCCACAACACGTCAGTATGGGCTTGAACATCATCGCCGGCAGTTTTGAGGAGGAAACTCGCTTCTTTGACCGATCCGGAATCGACTACGCGAATCTCTGGCTTGAAGGACTCGAGGACGTCACGAGACTTCCATCCGTACGACGGTCTTTGCTTTCTCAAGGCCTCGCACCCACAGACGTGGATGCGGTAATGGGCGAGAACATTGTTCGCATTCTAAAACTCGCCATGGAACCCAGCCATGTCACCCCATCATCCGACGACGGTTGTTGAGCATGTAAGGTTCGCCCGGTTCTGGAGATAGCCACGTTCTCTGATGAGTGGGGAGTGACAGCCCCAAACAGCCGCATGACGTCTCACAATGACGGCCGCCCAAAGCGCCACGCCGAATGCGCCGTCGTCGGTTAAGTTCCATCGTGGCTACAGACACACTGCAGGCGAATCATCTTGAGAGACGAGCACCGCCCTCAAGGCGGCGTCGTACTTACCCCAAGCCATCCCACATATCCGGCGTATTGCAATGCCTTCGGTCCTCACCCTGTCAGTTCGCAGACCGACCTCTGCGGCGCCGTTCGATTCCCTCGTTACATCCCACCACTCAGCAGCCTGGCCAATCCCACAGCCACTGGCGGCGGGAATGGAATCGCACGCAATCGCCGATACGCTTGTTCGGTGGCGGTCCCGGCGTCAACCGTCAAGGATGCACGTCCCGCCGCTCCGAGGGTTTGCGGGCCGCCAATTGGCCCAGCGCCGCTCACCCCCTTGCCGTCGCGCCCCACGGAGCGATCGGAACCCGCCAGAGCCTCCCGCTCCCCTCCTGGGCGATCCACAGCGCCTGCGGACCCGACGTGGCCAGGAGATACGTGGCACCGGGGGTCGCGCGGGCCACGGGCACGAAGTGCCACTGGCCCGACTCCAGGCCCAGTGCGCCCATCATGCCGGCGCCGGTGACGGCCACCGTCCACATCGCGCCGTCGAGGACCGGGCCGCCCGACGCGGAGACGAAGCTTGTCGGCGCGCTCACCGCCGTGGCGCTGCCCGTGTGCCCGTCGATGTCCTCGAACGCCACATGCCCGCCCCACGACGCCAGGGAGAAGACGTGGTGCGAAGGCGTCCACACGAGCCCCGAGAGGGCCACCGGCGACGTGGGCACCGGGAGGGTGACCATGAGGAACGGATGCGCGGAGTTCGACGGCTCGTAGCGGAACGCCTGGCCCGACTTGGGCGCGAGGCCCCATAGGTGCGGGCCCGGGGAAAGGGCCAGGGCGGCCACACCCCCGCCGGCGGAGGTGGGGACCTTGACCGGGTGGAAGGCCCCGCTGCCGGGGTCGTAGCGCACGAGGTAGGACTCTCCGTACGCCCCCCCGATCTCCGACGCGCCGATCCAGACGGGATTGCTCCCGCCGTAGGTCGCGACGGCCCCGGCGCCCGCAGCGACGCCGGACCACTCGCGGCTTCGGACCTTCCGGCTGGCGATGACGATGCGGTCGAGAAGGATCCGCCAGTTGGTGTAATTGGTGCCGGTCATCCCCACCGAGTACAGCGACCCGTAGTCAAGGGCCATGAGGCCCGTGGCGTACGGCGCCGGGAGGGTCGTGACGGTTCCCCCCGAGGCGGAGACCTCGACGATCCGCTCGTCGGGACCGCGCCCGGCCCCCGGGGACCGCGCCAGCGCGACCCACAGGTCAGGGGCGGGTCCCCGGTGCACGCCGAGGATCGCGCCCGGCAGGGAGAGCGCGGTGACGCGGGGCACGGCTCCGGTGCCCGCCAGGAACGCCCCGATGCTCCCCAGCATCCCCCGGTAGCCGGCGGGTGCCGCCGGAACACCGACGTCGATGCCACTTCCCGAGGCCGGATGCAGCGTCAGGGTGCAGTCCGGCGCCAGCCAGCTGCCCGGGATCCTCCGGCTTCCCCACGCCAGGTACCCGGTGCCGTCCACGGTGTAGGCGCTGGTGACGGGGCGGAAGAGATTGAGCATGGTGACCTCGAATCCGTGGCTCTTGCCCCGGCAGGCGAGGCGGCCGGTCACCGGTCCGCCGTGCCCCGATCCGCCGTCGGGACCGTTGGTCACAAGCAACCACAGGTTGAGATACACCGGCGCGCCCTGCGCCGGGATGCCCGTGAAGCTCCACGTGGCGGAGGCCAGGGGGCTGCGAAGCCACACGAAGGCCCCGATGCGCGTCCCCGTGGCGGAGACGCTGACAGGATCGAGCGTCCAGACCGGACCGTGAGAGCGAAGCGTCGGCGACGCGGCCACGACCCCGGGCAGCATCAGCGCTGCCAGGGCGGCCGTGACCGTGGCGCCAAGCACGCTCCTGCGCAAAGGTGCCAGCATGCCTTCGCCCACCCTTTCCGCGTCGACTCGGGCGGGTGCCCCCCCGCCTCGAGTCCACGGTAACACCCCGATGGCCCGCTGCCATCGGGTGGCCGCCCGATCCCAGGGCATGCGCCGGGCCCGCAGGGCCGCCGCCGCAGGGCAGCCTTCCGGGCCCGAAAGCTCAGGGGGCGGGGCCCTATGCGCCCCCGGGGCGCTCGCGCCGGGGCCCGGGGCCGTACTCCGCCTGGTCTCCCAGCTCTTCCTCGATGCGCAGCAGCCGATTGTACTTGGCCACCCGCTCGCCTCGGGCCGGGGCGCCCGTCTTGATCTGCCCCGTGCCCGCCGCAACGACCAGATCGGCGATGAAGGTGTCCTCGGTCTCGCCCGAGCGGTGGGAGACGACGCAGGAGTATCCCGCCGCCTGGGCCACCGCCATCGTGGCCAGGGTCTCCGTGAGCGTGCCCACCTGGTTCAGCTTGATGAGGATGCTGTTGGCCACCTGGCGGCGGATCCCCTCCTGGAGCCTGGGCACCTGGGTCACGAAGATGTCGTCGCCCACGAGCTGGATGCGCCCGCCCAGCACCCGGGTCAGGTGCTCCCACCCCGTCCAGTCCTCCTCGGCGAGGCCGTCCTCGATGCTGACGATGGGATAGGCGTCCACCCACTGACGGTAGCGTTCCACCAGCGCTTCGGCGGTCAGCCGCTCCTTGCCCACCCGGTAGATCCCGTCGTGGAAGAAGCCGCTGGCCGCCGGGTCGATCGCGAGGCTGCAGTCGATGCCCGGGCGGTACCCCGCCTTGGCGATGGCCTGCACCATGAGCTCCAGGGCCTCCTCCTCGCCCGAGAGCTCCGGCGCGTAGCCGCCCTCGTCCCCGACGCCCGACGCCAGGTGACGCTCCTTGAGCAGCGATCCCAGGGCGTGGTACGTCTCGGCGGCCATCCTGAGCCCCTCGGAGAAGGAGGTGGCGCCGTCGGGCACCAGCAAGAACTCCTGAAAGTCCAGCTGGTTGGGGGCGTGGGCGCCGCCGTTGATGACGTTGAGCATGGGCACGGGCAGCCGGCCCGCGCCGAGGCCGCCGATGTACCGGTACAGCGGCAGGTCCGAATCCTCGGCCGCCGCCCGGGCCACCGCCATGGAGACCCCCAGGATGGCGTTGGCGCCCAGCCGGCTCTTCTGGGCCGTGCCGTCCAGGTCCACGAGCACCCGGTCCACGCGGCCCTGCTGCAGCGCCTCCATGCCGATGAGCTCCGGCTCGATGACGGTGTGGACGTTGTGGATCGCGTTGCGCACGCCCTTGCCGCCGTAGCGGTCGTCGTGGTCGCGCAGCTCCACGGCCTCGTGGGTGCCGGTGGAGGCCCCCGAGGGCACCGCGGCGCGGCCCACGCTGCCCGACGCGAGGGCCACCTCCACCTCCACGGTCGGATTGCCTCGGGAGTCGAGGATCTCCCGGGCGTGCACGTTCAGGATCGTTGTCAGTTCAATACGCCTCCCGCTGCAGAATGGAACGGCCCGTCATGACATCGGGGACGTCAAGTCCCAGCAGGGACAGAAGCGTGGGGGCCACGTCCGCCAGGGTGCCGGGCCGCAGCGGCTCGTCGCCGGGGCGGGCGGGATCGAGGAGGATGGAGGGCACCATGTCGGAGGTGTGGGCGGTGTGGGGCTCGCCGGTCTCGGGATCCACCATGACCTCCGCGTTGCCGTGGTCCGCCACGACGAGGGCTGCGCCCCCCACCTGGGCCAGCGCCGCCTCGATCTCGCCCAGGCCGCGGTCCACGGTCTCCACCGCCTTCACGGTGGCGGGGATGCTGCCGCTGTGGCCCACCATGTCCGCGTTGGCGAAGTTCATCACGATCAGCGCGTACTTCCCGCTCGTGATCGCCTTCACCGCCTCGCGCGTCACCTCGGGCGCGCTCATCTCGGGCTTGAGGTCGTAGGTGGTCACCTTGGGCGAGGGGACCAGGATCCGGTCCTCGCCGGTGAACTGGCGCTCGCGCCCGCCGCTGAAAAAGTAGGTGACGTGGGCGTACTTCTCGGTCTCCGCCAGCCGCAGCTGGTTGAGCCCCGCCCAGCTCACCACCTCGCCCACCGTGGCGGTGGCGTCCTGGCGCGTGAAGAGCGCAGGGACGTCGAGCCCCACCTCGTAGGGCATCATCCCGTAGACGCGGGCGCGGCGGCCGTGGCGGTCGAATTCGGTGAACGTCTCGTCGACCAGCGCGTGGCAGATCTCCCGGGCGCGGTCCGCCCGGAAGTTGAAGAAGAAGACCGACTCGCCCTGGCCGATGGCGGCGACGGGACGGCCGTCGCGCACGATCACCGTGGGGGTGACGAACTCGTCGGTCTCGCCTCGGGCGTAGGCGGCGGAGAGCGCCTCGGCGGCGGACCCGGCCGTGAGCCCCTCGCCCAGCACCATGGCCTGCCAAGCCTTCTCGATCCGGTCCCAGCGCCGGTCGCGGTCCATGGTG
>JAJZYS010000188.1 GCA_021797925.1 Bacillota bacterium | reverse complement strand
TGCGCCGACCCTCGTGCTCCCTGCCCCGGACGAACCGCGTGCCCGTGACCTTGCTCCCCCTCCAGGCTGCCATCACGGCCAGGTTGTTCTCCCCGAGGTCCACCGTGGTCACGGGAAGACCGGGGTTGACGGCGCGCTGAACCTCGGCCTTGCGGACCGGCACCGCCCGCGCAAAGGGCACGTGCCCTGCCCATCCCTTCGGGTGCCGGTACAGGGTCGCCGACTCCTGCGCGATCTCCCACGGGAGGGGCCTCAGGCGCTCGCGCACCTCCTTGGCCTGCCGGGTCCGTCCCTGCCGCTCGAGCTCCCGTGCCTCGGCCAGCGCGCCCTCGGTCCTTGCGCGTGTTTCCTCCGATACCGCCATGAGCTCCGCTGCGCATGCTGGGATCCGCACGGGGATCTCCGTCCACGCCCACGTGCTCCCGTCCCACAGCTTGATCTTCAGGTACGAGCGATCGGGGATGCGGACGATGAGTCCGAGACCCCGGTAGACCGTGACCGGAAACCGTGCCACGGTGGGCGAGCCGGGCATGCGGCCCTTGCGCCCCCGGCGCTCCCAGCGGGCCAGGTTGGAGCGGTAGGACTTAACGAGGCCGACAGCGCGCTTTATGGCGGCACGGCGGAAGACCACGGGAGCCTCCCGCGCGCCAGGGACCGAGGCCAGGTCATGCACCGGGTGCGGACGGTCCCTGGTGGCCAGGGTGATCGCCTCTGCCGCCGTCAGCACCTCGTGGGCGGTGGGGTGGCGCGTCGGGATCTCGCCGGTGTGGGGATCGGCGACGATGGTTCCCGTGTGCCTGTCCCGCTTGGGCACCCTGGCCCAGGGGGAAGATTCGACCAGGAGGACGTGCACGTAGAACCGCACGACGTGGGTGAAGAGCGCCTCGGTCGCGTCGAGCGCCGCGTTCTTCACGCCGTTGGGTCCCCAGAGCGGGAGGACGAAGGTGCGGACGGCGCCGACCGTGCCATGCATGAGGCCACCTCCCCGTGTGGTAGGTGGTTCCAGTCTACACCGAACCTGTGTTTGTGTCTACGGTGCATGGCTTACGCTGTGACGCAGCGATGTCCAACAATGACTCGCTGTACACATTCGGCCAACCCCGTAGGGACGTGGCTCAGGTGGTGAGCTGAGAGCGAAAGTCCCTGGCGAGGGGGTAGAGAAAGATTGCCTTGATCGGCTTGTTGCGGAGCATATGGCGGTCGAGCTTGCCACGGCCCTGGGTGTCGCCAACGTAGAGCCAGTTGGCAGCCTTGTAGCAGGTGCCGGGATATAGGCGATGGTCGACGAAGGTCTCGAGCAGCACCGGTCGGAAGTGGTGCCGCTCGAGCCAGTCTTGCTGCATGCGGCGGGCGGCCAGGGCAAGGACAGATGAAGCCAGGTATTTGACGTGCACCCAGGGCAGCAAGAGGAAACGGGCGTTGTTCACGATGAGGTGCAGGTTCTTCTCGCGCTGGGCGGAAGTCCAGCCGATGAACCGGTCGCGCGGGCCGAGCTTCCAAGCGGAGGCGCCAAAGCCGATTGCTCCGAGTAGGCGGTCGCCGTCGTAGATCAGGTAGTGCATGCGGGCGCCGGTCAGGGGCGTGTAGCCAAGGTAGTGGTACCGCGCGATGAGCTCGCGCCATAGCAGCATGTCCCTGCGGCGAACGACGAGTTCAAGGCGCAGATCGTTAAGGTCTCGCCGAGAGCCGGTGATCGGTTCCTGGGGGTCAGAAGCGGTGGTAAACTCGCGTGGTTTGGCTACGTTGCCTCGCGCATGGGTGGGAGATGGGAGGACGATCAGCCCGTCGCTCTGCATGCGCAAGAGCGCCTGGCGGGCGGACATGTCCTTAAGGCGCCCGTTTCTCTGGCGCCAGTCGAGCGCTTCGCAGAGAGCGCGGGCGATCGCGGCACGGGTGGGGTAGGTCTGACGATCCGCGAGCAGTCCGTGGAGGAGTTCGAGGTCCTGGTCCGTGAACAGGCGGCCGCAGTAACGGACAGCGCTCAGGAAGTGTCCTCTCCTTGCCGCACGGCGGGCTTCAGCCAGCAGCGGAAGCGGGCGAGTGCCTCGCCCTGCGGTGGTTTGCCGCCCTGTTCGGCGCAGGCCCCAAGGTACTCCTGCAGGAAGTGCAGGGGATCGACACCGTTCTTCCTCGCCGTCTCGGCGATCGTGAAGGTCGCCGCCGCGAGTTCGGCAGACCAAGCGGTGCCGCTGCCGTAAAAGTTTTTGCGCCCGACGACGGGCGTGCGCAGGCAGCGCTCGGCGGCGTTGTTGTCCAAGGGGACGTTCGGATCTTCAAGGAAGCGGGTCAGTCTTGGCCAGCCCTTGGCCATCAGGGCGAGTGCCTTGCGCGCCTGCGGCGGGAGATTCGGATCCGGCAGCTCGGCGAGCAGGGTGCGGCGCATCGCCTCGACGTGCGCGCTCAACTGTCCATGGGCCGTTTCGTACGCCCTTGTGCCCTGCTCCTGCGCGAGCCAGGCCCGGTGCAGCCGGTAGAGTTGGGCGATGCGCCCCTGCCAGGCTGCGCCCCAGTCCCCGAGCGTGGATACGGCCTGCGCCACGCGCAGGATGGGTCGCCTGGCATGTACCCAGCAGCCGGCGAGCGTGAACCCCAGCTTCTCCAGACCGTTGTAACCAGGGAAGAAGTCGCTCGACACCGTCCGCCCCGCACCCTCATCCGCGTCGCCATTGGGTGCCAGATGGCCCTGCGCAATCCGGCCGCTACGTGTGCCTGCGGCCATGAAGACCACCGTGCTCTGTCCGACGAACACCCAAAGCCACTGCCGGCCCGCCTCGTCGTACACTGGCCAGCCCGTCTCGTCCGCGTGCACGTACGTCTCCTCGCGGTTGTAGGTGACGATCTCCGCGTAGAGCGGGCGCAGCAGCACGAGCACCCGGCCCAAAACCCCTACGAGCGTGCCGGGACTCACCGTCAGCCCTTGCATCTTCAGCAGCAGGATGATCCTGTGCAGCGGCCGTCCCAGGATGAACTTCTCCACCAGCAGCAGCGCCACGAAGTCCACCGAGAACATCCCGTTGGGTATCAGCCGCCGCGGTGGCGGCGCGGTGATGATCGCCGGTACATCCGCGCACCTACACGTCCGCACATAGCGGTGCCGCCGATGCACTCGGCGCACCAGATGCACCTGCCAGTCGATCTCCTCGGCTTCCTCGGCGCTGCCCATGTCCCCGTAGGGCAGGCCGCATTGCGGGCAGCAGCGCTCACTCGCTGGAATCTCCCGCTCCTAGACCTCCGTCGGCAGATGTGGATGCAGATGCCGCCCGTGCCCCTTCGCGCCCTGCTGCTGCCCGCGCTTGCGCTTGCCCGCAGCCTTCTCTGGGCTGGCAACCCGATACGTGCCGGGCGATGTTGTCGCGGAGTCTTCCTCGTCCACATCCGTCGCTCGCTCGCTCGTGCGTCCGAATAGCTGCTTCTGCAGAGTCTTCAGCGTCACCATGGTCGCTTGCAGCTTCGCCCTGAGCTCGTCGCGTTCCGCCCGCACTTTCGTCAGGCGGCGCTGCAGCATCGTCACCTGCGTGCGGAACTTGTCCGCCCGACGCCTCTCCCTCTCGAGCTGACGCAGCAGATCAGCCTCACCCTCGCCGCACCCGGCACGCTCTTCCATGCCCACAGCGTACTGCACAAGAGACGAAGAGTCCAGACGCTCACCTAACGCGGTTCAGTGAATGTGTACGACTCGCTTTCGTGTAAGTCGGACCAGGTGAAGTGGGACGCGAGCTTCACCGTGGGCACCACGCTGCCCGAGCTTGAGGCGGGCTGCGCGCGCATGGACCGCGACGAGGGCCTGGTCCGCGCCTTCCTCGAGAAGAACGGCGTCGCGGCCCGGGACATCACCTTCTCGCCGGTGAGCATGCAGCAGAACTTTGTGGACTGCAGGTTCAATCCGAGGGCCTGCGGCCCGTACGGCTCGATCTCCTATCAGCTGACCCAGGCGGTCCGGGTGGAGTCGACCCACGTCCGGCGCGTCACCGCGGAGGCCGGGACGGTCACGCCGCTCATCAAGGAGGGCGTGGTCTTCTCCACCCAGGATCTCAAGTACTACTACACGAAGCTCACCTCGCTGCGCACCCGGCTCCTCGCGGAGGCGACGCGGGACGCGCTGGGCCGGGCCGAGCACATCACCGCGGCGACCGGGTCCCGGGTGGGGCGCCTCGTCTCGGTGACGGCGGAGCCCTTCCAGCTGACCCCGCTCGACTCGACCCAGGTGTCCAACGGCGGGCAGTACGACACGACGACGATCACCAAGAAACTGACCGCCATCGTCCAGGCGACGTTCCGCCTGCCCTGAGGATCACGGGCCCGCGAGCGCCAGCCGACGGGATCCGCGGGGCCCGCCGCCTACGCCCGCCGCGCGATCCAGAGGGTCAGGCCCGCGGCGGCCGAGAGCGCCAGGAGCATCGCCGCGACGGGCTGGCCGGCCGCGGCCCCGAGCGCCATGACCGGCGTGAAGGCCACCGCCGTCGCCAGCGCGAACGGCGGCCGCCAGGTCCGCCCGGCGAGGCTCGGGCCCAGGGAGACGCCCTGGCACGCCACGCGCAGGATCAGGAGCACCGCCACGGCCTCGAGCCCCAGCTCCCGCTGGGAGGGGGGAGAGAAGCGCCACCACAGGGCGCCGGTGGCCAGGGCCGCCACCAGGCCCCCGAGCCAGGTCTCGTCCACGAGCAGCTCAAGGTCCCCCTGGGGCAGCAGGCCTCGCAGGAAGGGCTCGCGGGTGTCCTGGGCCAGGCGGTCGGTGATGCCCCGGGGGCCGAGGAGCATGGCGGCGATCACCCAGTCGAACCAGGGCAGGACGGGCGTCGCGCCCAGGAGGATGTGCACCGCGAAAAAGGTGAGGGCCACGTCGCGCACCAGCGTCAGCGCGTCGGCGCCGTGGCGCAGGTAGTGAAGCGCCGTGCGGGTTGCGGGCGCCGCCAGGGGACTGGGG
>JAJZYS010000187.1 GCA_021797925.1 Bacillota bacterium | reverse complement strand
ACGTTCGCGCCGGTGTTCGGCCATCTGGTCACCGCGGGCGTCGGACTGGTGGATCTCGCCCGCCTGCCCGACACCGCGCTGCCGTCCACGGCGCTCTTTCTGATTCCCGGTGGCGTCTTCCTCGTGGCGCTGGCGCTGGCGATGCGGTGGTATCCACGCCTCCCGGCGCTGCCGTTCGCGTTCCCCGCGCTCATCACCCTGTTTCTCCCGCGCTCGCTGGACTTTTACCTGTTCTTCAGCCTGCCGGCCCTCGTGCTCGCGGTGGCGCGGCTCACGCCCCTTCCCGCCCCCGCGCGCTCGGCGCGGGCGGCCCGCGCGGCGACGCTCGTGCCGGCCGTCACCGGCCTCGCGGCCGTGGCGGTGGGCATCCGCCTGTGGGCCGCCATGCCGCTCGCGGTGGTGCCCAGGGTCGTGGGGGTGGAGCACTGGACCAATCCCTACCGCCGGGTGGTCTTCGCCCGGATCCTCAACCGCTCGGATCGGCCCGTGCGCCTGGCCTACTTCGTGTCCAACGCCCAGGAGAACTTCGCGCTGTGGTCGGCGGACGGGCCCACCCGGGTGCCGGCCCGGACCACGGTCGAGGTGGCGCTGCGCGACAGCCACTTCACCCCGCCCCTGCCCGGCGAGCCTCCCGACCACCCCGCCGGTCCGTGGCTGCAGCTGACGGTCACGACCCCCTCCGGCGACGAGTTCTCGGGTCCGGTCTATCACCTCGACCCCACCCCCCGGCTGGCGCGCGCCGCCGTCGGGGGCCGGCACCGGTCGTGAACCGCGGCGGGCGGGTCGGATCCCTGGCCGGGCGGATCCTCGGGACCGAGACGGGACAGGGGGTCGTGGAGACCGTCCTCGTTCTCCCGCTGCTGCTGATCCTGGCCCTTGTCATCATGGACGGCACCCAGCTCCTCTTGGCGGACATCAGCCTCACGAGCACCGCGCGGGCGGCCGTGGTCGCCGCGGTCACCGACCTCGACCGCGGGCGATCGGCCGCGCAGGCCCTGGTGGACGCCCGGCTCGCGGCCCGCGCCCAGGGGCTTGCCATCGCCTGCGGCGCGGGCCGCTCGTGCGTAGCGCTGAGCTCGACCCCGGCCAGCGGATCCCGCCTGCCCCTGGAGATGGCCCGGGTCGAGGACACCGTCCATCTCGTCTTCCCGGACGTGGGCCCCATCACCATCCGCGCCCAGGCGACGGCGGCCCCGTTCACCCTGGGCGGCCCGTGAGAGGAGCGATGGGATGCAGCCGCGGTCGGGTCCCCCGGAATCGGGGCAGATCCTGGTGCTCACCACCTTCCTCATGCTGGCGCTGCTGCTCGTCGCGGGCATCGCCGTCGACGCCGGGTACGGGTTTGTCCAGATGCGCCGGGCCCAGAACGCCGCCGACTTCGCCGCCCAGGCCGCCACGGACACCCTCATGCCCGTGTGCTCCGGGGCGGGGAGCGTGAGCAACGCCCAGGTCTCCGCGGTGATCGCGCAGCTCGTGGCCGCCAACGCCTCGTCGGCGGCAGGGGACTGGGTGGCGTCCTACCGCAGCGCCACCGGCGCCGCCATCGCGGGCGTCACCCTGCCGGCGCAAGCCGGGTCGGCCCCCCAGGGCGCGTGCGGGGTCAAGATCACGGTCCGCCCCGGCTGGCGCCCCTTCTTCGCCGAACTCATCGGGGTGGAGCGGCTCTTCACCGCCGCCAGCGCCCAGGCACTGCTCGGGGACAACCCCAGCGCCGCTCCGGTGGGGCAGTGGACCGGGATCGTGGCGCTCGCGCCGAGCGGCGGTCACACCATCCTGGGCGGGGGATCGGGCGAGTTCGTGGTCAACGGGAACATCATGGACAACTCGGTGGGCAAGAGCAACGCCGAGGGATACGCGGACACCGTGGACGACTTCCAGAACTCCTCCACCGTCATCAACGGCCAGCTCGACTCCGTCGCCGCCAATCCCCTCGACCCGTGCTTCTACCCGGCCGGGGCCACCTCGGCCACCTGCGCGTCCCACACCTCGGGCACCGTCACCTACACCGGAGGCATCCACGGGGGGCTCGCGCCCGTCACGGACCCCCTGGCCTATGTACCCACGCCCGTGCCCGGCGACGCCGCCTGCCCTCCCAGCGACCAGGCCGCAACGGACCCGTCCCCCGTGGGTGGCGATTATCTGCCCGGGGTGTACACGTACCCGGTGGTCATCACCGGGACGGCGACGCTCGAGGACTGCGGGGGCTTCCCGGGAGTGTACATCTTCCAGGACGGGGTGGCCATCTGCCCGGCGGCTGGAGACACCGTGAGCGGCACCGACGTCATGCTCTACTCCACGTATTCGGGGCCGGTTTCCACCACCGGCTGCGGCACCGGTTCCGGCTCCTCCGGTCCCGGCGGTCCCGGCCGGGCCCCGGGCCCCGGATGCTCCGCCGGGCCCGGGCCCGGGGGCGCAGGCGCGCGGCACCAGAGCATGTACATCGGCGGCCAGGGCACCGTGGACCTCTCGGGCCCTGCCACCGGTCCCTACGCCCACGTGGTCCTCTATCAAGAGCGCACCGTGCCCGCCGACATCGGGCTCGACACCGGCGCGGGCGATTCGGCCGCCATCTCCATCCAGGGCGCCGTCTACGACAGCGCCTTCGGAAACGGCTCCGGCGGCAAGCTCGTGAGCGGGCAGAGTTCAAGCTGCGGCGGCACCGCGGTGGGATCGATCCGGGTGGACGGGATCGTGGTGGTCGCGAGCTTCGATACCCAGGGCACCGCCAGCGTGGTCATCACCTACGATCCGAGTCAGGTGCCGGGCGCGGGCGCCGTCCTTGACCGCTGAGATGTCCCCGCTCACGAGGTCGCCGCGGGCGTTGGCGGAGCGGCTCGCCCGGGACGAGGGCGGGCAGGCCCTGGTCGAGTTCGGGCTGATGCTGCCGGTGATCCTCGCCCTGGTCGCGGCGCTCATGGGCGGCGCCTGGCTCATGTTCACCTACGAAGCCGTCGCCAACGGCGCCAGTTCCGGGGCCCGGGCGGCCATCGTGGAGACGAGCCTCATCGGCGGCGCCGGTGACTGCGAGTCGGGACTTCCGGTCCCGATCCAGGCCGCGGTGCAGCACGGCGCCAACATCGTGGCGGTCAATCCCGCCCCGCTCTGCCAGTCGGGCACCGACCCCACGGAGCTGGTGCAGTCCCCGCAAGAGGCGGGTGCGGCCAACGTCGCCCTGTGGTGTGTTCCGGGCCTCGCTCCCGGCCAGTGCCAGACGATCACGGTCACGGTCACCTATGCCTTCTACCTTCCGCCGCCGTTTTCCACCGCCACCATCCGCATCGCGGCCACGAGCACCCAGAGCGCCATCGCGGCGCTCCGCCCCGGGCGCGGATCGAGGCGCTCCTGAGCCGCGCTCGGGGCCGGCCGGTGCCGATCTTCCGGGCTGTGTGCCTACCGGGGCTCCCACGGCCAGTCCCGACCCGGCCGGACAATGTGCTGGTGGATCGCCAGCATGGCCGCGCGGGGGTCCACCGCTCCGGTGACCCCCGATCCCACCACCACGAGCTGTGGGCGGGCGCGCGCCACCTGCGCGATCGTCGCGGGGGAGATGCCTCCGACGAGCCCCACCCGGGTCGGCAGGGTGTCGAGGGCGTGAAGGTCCGAAAACGCACCGGCGCCGTCGTCGGCCAGCGCGTGGCGGGCGTCGGTTCCCAGGTGCACGGTCACGTAGCCCACCCGCTCGGGATAGCGGGCGGCCACGCGCGCCGCGGCGTCGGCGCAGCCCAGGGTGTCCACGACGACCCAGGCGTCCATGGCGTCGGCCGCCGCGCACGCGGCCTCGATCGTCCGATCCCCGGCGGCGGCCAGGACGGTCATGAACCTCGCTCCGTTCGTGAAGGCAAGGTGGGCCTCGTCTTCTCCGGCGTCCATCGTCTTGGTGTCCGCCAGCACGGGGCGGGCGGTCATGTCCGCCACCTCCCGGACGATGGACATGCCGAAGCGCTTGATGAGCGGCGTGCCCACCTCCACGATGTCGACGAGGTCGTCCACCTCGACCAGGGTCCGCACTCCACCCAGGTTGTCCAGCGCGAGCTGCAGCAGCATTTCGGACTCACGTGCTCCTCTCTTGCGTGCCGGTGGATGCCGCCGCGAACGCTTCGACCTGCTCCCGGCTCGGAAGCCCGCGGGTCGGGCCCACCGTCCCGATGGCGATCGCGCTCGCGGCGTTGGCCCGGCGTGCCGCGGCGAGGATGTCCATCCCCTCCAGCCGGCACACGGCAAACGCGGCGTCCCACACGTCGCCGGCGCCGGTGGCGTCGGCCACCGCGACCGGGAAGGCGGCCACGGCTCCTCGCGCCTGTCCCCGCAGGAGGACGCCGTCGGCCGCCCGCTTGAGGACCGCAACCGCGAGGCCGCCCGCGAGCGAGCGATCCATGGCCAGATCCGCGCGGTCTTCACCGAAGCTGGCGCACCACTCTTCGGCGCTGCCGGTGACGACGCTGGCCAGAGGCAAGAGCGCGGACACGCGCCGTGCGTGCTCCTCAGGGCCCATGAGTTCGGGGCGCAGGTTGAGATCCACCATCACCTCGCCCCCCGCCGAGCGCACCCGTCGCGCCAGATCCAGGAAAAACTCCCGCCAGCTCGCCGACAGCGCCAGGCTCGAGGCGCTTACGCGCAGGCACCCGATGTCTCCCGGGGAGGTCGTCTCACCGGCCGCGGGTCCGGACGAAGCCGAGCCGGCCAGGGCGAAGTGAAAGCTGCGAGCCCCCGACTCCGCCGTCGCCACCAGCGAGCAGGCGGTGGGCCCCGCTCCCACAGACGGCGCCGCCAGATCCAGTGCGCGCGCCTGCTCCGTGAGCGCCGCCCCCAGCGCGTCCGGACCCACGGAGCCCATGAGGCGGACCTTCGCGCCGAGCCGCCGGGCCGCCGCGGCGAAGATGACCGGAGAGCCGGCGAGATGCGGGCCGGAATAGAGCCCGGGTTCCGTGAA
>JAJZYS010000019.1 GCA_021797925.1 Bacillota bacterium | reverse complement strand
GGATGACAAAGAGCGTCCCGGCCACGGCCATGGCCGGCAGCAGCCACAGCGCTGCACCGATCTGGGGCGTCATGGCGGGGAACATCCAGGCGCGCGCGGCGCCCAGGAGGAGCACAATCACGAGCCACTCGGGGATGACGCCTACCGTGAGGCGTCCCAGGATGGCGACCCACCGCCGCCAGACGCCGGGATCGGACGGCTCGGGCAGGAGCTGCGCCGGCGGCGAGGCGGGGGCGGCGGACGCCGGCCTGGCCCGGCGGTTGGCCAGGAGGCCGGCTGCCAGCACCAGAGCGGCGCCGGCCACGATGCGCACCACGGCCCACCGCCATCCGAGCACGAACCCGATGAACACGACCGTGGCCGGGTTGAGCAGGGGATTGGCCAGCCAGAACGCGATCGCGGCGCCGGGCGCCACCCTCCGCTCGCTGAGTCCCACGGCCAGCGGCGCGCTGCAGCACGTGCACATCATCATCGGGATGGCCGCCGCGCCGGCGAGTCCCACCGATCCCATCCCAGCGCGGCCCAGCGCCCGCTGCAGCCACTGTGGGGGTAGAAGGGCCTGCACGCCCGCCCCGAGGAGCAGGCCCACCACCATGGCCTGCCACACGTCGCCCACGTACGCCACGGCGTAGTTCCAGGCGGCGGCCACGGAGGGAGCGGCGGCCGCGGCGGCCGTTCCGGTCACGATGGACGGGCCGATGCTGTGGTGCGCGGCGGCGACGAACGCCTTCTGCAGAAGGGGACTCCACTTGACGTAGTAGAGGCCCGCCACGGCGATGAGGGTGAACCCGGCCACGGCCCACGAGGCCGAGGCTCGCGAACGCCGGGTCGGCGGGGCCGTCTGCAGCTCAGCCATGGATCGGCTACCCCCTGTGCAAGATCACGTGCATGCGCTGCACCAACATACGAAGAAAGTTACATTGAAGCAACAGTCCATGCGATAGACGCATACAAAGCGGCATCGCACGTCCTGGGGGTCGCCTCCATCCGGCTTGATGGGCAGGGTTCATCCCGAATGTTAAGTATTCTTACATAATGCGAGGGATCCGGGCCAATCACAGGATCTTCATCGTCACATCTGCCCGAAGCTCCCCTTGATATGTCAGTATTCATCACATAGATTTGACAGATGCGCGGGCCCATGGTACCTTCCCGCCATGGGTTCCCGATCCGGCCGAAGCGGCGCCTGCCCCACGCCCGTGGCCATCGGTGCCTGGCCGCCAAACCTCCCAGGAAAGGAGCTCCGCGCATGTACCTACCGGACCCGTCGTACCTGAACTCGGGTGACAACAGCTGGCAGTTGACCGCGGCCACGTTCGTGTGCCTGCAGTCCGTCCCGGGGCTCGCGATCCTGTACGGCGGCCTCGTGAAGCGCAAGTGGGCACTCAACTCCGCGATGATGGTGGTCGCGGCCTTCACGCTGGTGCTCATGGTCTGGGTGCTGTGGGGCTACAGCATGAGCTTCGGTGACGCCCTGAAACTGGGGCCCGGCATCCTTTCCGGCATCATCGGAGTTCCCGGTCCGGTGCTCAGCGCCGCCCAGGAGATGGGCCGGGCGCAGATCCCCCTCCTGAACTCCGGGATGCCCAGCCTGCGGTTCCCGAGCCCCACCCTCATCTACTTCCAGTTCGCCTTCGCGGCGATCACCCCGATCATCCTGGCGGGCGCGGTCCTGGGCCGCATGAACTTCAAGGCCTGGATCCTCTTTGTACCGCTCTGGGCCACCTTCGTGTACACCGTCAACGCGTTCATGCTCTGGGGCGGTGGATGGCTGGCGCAGATGGGCGCCGTGGACTACAGCGGCGGGTACGTGATCCACGTGGGCGCGGGGATCTCCGGCTTCATCGCCGCCGCCGTGGTGGGGCCGCGCCTGAAGCGCGACCGGGAGCACTTCCCGCCTCACAACCTGCTCATGGCGCTCATGGGCGCGGGGATCCTGTGGCTCGGATGGAACGGGTTCAACGGGGGCGACCCGTACTTCGCCAACGCCGACGCCGCCGCAGCGGTCCTCAATACCAACATCGCCGCCGCGGCCGCCCTGTTAGCCTGGCTGGCCATGGACGTCTTCAGTGATCGCAAGCCCTCGCTGGTGGGCGCCATCAACGGCATGGTGGCCGGGCTCGTGGCCATCACCCCCGCCGCCGGGTACGTGAACGGCGTAGGTGCTCTGGCGATCGGGGTCCTGGCGGGAATCGTGCCGTGGCTGACCATGTTCCGGCTGGGCGAGACTCGCCTCTTCCGCAAGGTGGACGATACCCTGGGCGTGTTCCACACGCACCTGGTGGCCGGGGCGCTGGGCGGTCTCCTGACAGGGTTGCTGGCGGACCCGCGCATGATCGTCTACTTCGGCGCCAAGGGCACGGCCCCGGTGTCAGTCGCAGGCCTCTTCTACGGCAACGGGGCGCAGTTCGTCCATCAAGCGGTGGCCCTGGCGGTGATCGTGGGCTACGACGCGCTGGCCACGTTCGGGATCCTCAAGCTCGTGGCCGTGTTCGTCCCGCTCCGGCATCCGGACGCGATCCTCGCCACCGGCGACGCCGCGATCCACGACAGCGTCGTGATCCATCCCGACCACGAACCCGTCCATCCGCCCGTGCCGGTGTTCGGCGCGGTGGGCGAGGAGACCTGACCCACAAGGCTCCATGTGGGACGACGGCTGAACGGCTGCGGCCGGGGTGAACCCCCCGGCCGCAGCCGCGTCCAGCCAACGTCCACGAAGGCGCCCGGGGCCCGGGGGAGGGGTCGCGTCACGGCAGCGCCCAGAATCGCCCGTGTCAGCGCCGGGCGGTGCGCACCGGCTCGCGGTGCCCCGAGGCCGCGCTGGCCAGGATGGCCTCGATGACCGCCATGTCGTCGAACGCGTCGGCGATGGTGACCCCGGGCGGCCGCTGCGCGCGGATGGCCTCGTAAAAGTCCTCGAACTCCTCCCGGTACCCGTCGGCGCCGGAATCGATGGGGTGCTCGCGCGTGCCCGCCGGCGTGCGCACCTCAATGCGGTCGGAGGCGGCGAGGATCTCGCCCTCGTCGCCGAAGACCCTGAGCATGTCGGGTTCCTTGTCCCGGGCTCCCCAGGTCATCAAGAGGTGGGCGATCGTCCCAGAGGCGAACTCGATCCCCGCCGAGACCGTGTTGTCGAGCCCGTCCACGCTGTGCAGCCGGGTGGCGATGGCCTGCGCGGATCGCGCGGGACCCGCCACGAGGTTGAGGACGGCTGCGGCGTGCACGCCGCCATCGAGGACGAATCCCCCGGGAAAGGCGGGGGCGGCGCGCCAGTCGGTCTTGGCGTACGGGTTCTCCGGCGTCATCGACCACAGCAGGCTCCAGGTGATCAGTCGCGGCGCGCCGATGTCCCCCGCGCCGAGGATCGCGCGCACGGTTCGAAATCTCGGCTGGAAGCGATAGTTCTCGGCAACCGCGGCGACCGCCTTCGCGCCGGCCGCGGCGGCGAGCACCTCCTCGCCCTCGCGGGTGGACGCGGCGACGGGCTTTTCGGTGATGAGATGCTTGCCGGCCCGGATGGTCGCCACGGCGGCGGCGGCGGTCTGCGCGATGGGCAGGAGCAGGTCCACCGCTTCCACCCGGGGGTCCGCGAGCACCTCGTCCAGGGTCCGGTAGACACGGGCGCCTGGAAAGAGTTCCCGTCGGAACGCCTCCGCCTTCTCCGGAGTGCGGTTGGCGACGGCGACGACCTCGAAGCGGTCACCGAGGGCCACAAGCGCCGGGGCGTGGAGGATGCGGGCGGCGATGCCGGTGCCCACCAGGGCGAGGCGGACGGGGCCATCACTCATGGTTGTCGCTCCTTTTCTCCTGTGGGGTCATTCGAGACTGGCATGGCGGGCGGCCATCCGGGCGTGCACCGCCGGGTCGGCGCGCGTCTGGGCCAGGACCAGCGCGTCGAGCACCAGGAGCGCGCACTGCTCGAAGAGGCTCCCCCCGAATTGCGCCGACGTCGGCGCGCCCACCGTGAGCGTCACGTCCGACATGGCCTCCAGCGGAGAGCCCGGGAGATGCACGATCGCCGCCAGCTTCATCCCCGCTTCCCGGGCGCGCCGGGCGACGGTGAGGCCCACGGCGGTGGCGCCCGACCCGGAGACGGTCACCAGCGCGTCTCCCGGCTGGGCCGCGGGTGTGCACGTGTCTCCGACCACGTAAGCCACCCGGCCCATCTGCATGAACCGCATCGCCGCCATCCGGGCCACGAGGCCCGAGCGGCCCTGGCCCTGGAAGAACAGGGCGGGCATCGAGGCGAGAAACTCCCCCATGCGCGAGAATGCCCCGGGGTCCACCGCCAGGAAAGCCGGCACGATCTCGGCCAGAATGGTCTGGCGCGCGATGTCGTCCTCGGATGCCATCGCCGATTCCCCCTCTGTCCGGGAGGTTTCGCGCGTGGCGGGCCGGTACCTGCCGCAGGGCGCCTGCCGACCGGCTCCGGGGCGCAGCAGGAATCTGTCGGAGCGCGGAGAACCTCACACAGGTCTAATGTTATGACATATCGAGGGGGATCCGGTGTGGCGGAGGCGGTGGACGCGGCAGGGGCGCTTGCAGGCGCCACCCGCGTCCTGGTGCGGCGGCTCTCCGACGTGGGGGAGATGTTCCTCGCCGGGGGAGACGGTGAGGCCGAGGTGTACCGCGTGTTCGAGCGCGAGCATCCCGAGGCGCCCGGTGACCTCGTGTACGGGACGACCGTCATCCAGCCGGGTCTGGTGGGTGAGGAGTACTTCATGACCCGTGGACACTACCACGTCGATCCCGGGGCCGCGGAACTCTACTTCGGGCTGTCCGGTCGCGGCCTGATCCTGATGCAGAACGCGCAGGCGGCCCGGGAGGTCGCCATCGGGCCCCGCGAGACCGTGTACATTCCGCCCGGCTACGCGCATCGCACCGTGAACACATCCCTCGCCGAGCCGCTGGTGTTCCTGGTGTGCTACGGGGTGAGGGCCGGCCACGACTACGACCGCATTCGCCGCGAGGGCTGGCGCCACCGGGTGCTGCGGGGCCCCGACGGGCGGCCGCGGGTGGTCGAGGCGGGGGAGGCGCCATGAGCGACGTCCTCGCCCGGCTGCGCGTGGACCGCTCGAGCCCGGTGCCGTATCACGCGCAGCTGGCCGCGTCCTTCCGGGAGCTCATCCGCGCGGGCTGGCTCCGGGTGGGAGACCCCCTGCCGGCGGAACCCACCCTGGCCCGGTCCCTGGGCGTCAGCCGCCCGGTGGTGCGCCAGGCGCTGGGGGCCCTCGCCGCGGAGGGGCTGGTCGCCCGCACCCGGGGTCGGGGCACCTTCGTCACCCCCATGCGGATCCACGAGCGGTTCGTGGCCTCGAGCACGGGCTTCTACGAGGACATGGCCCGCCAGGGCTACCGGGTCCAGTCCGAGGTGCTCTCCCACCGGGTGGAGGCGGTGGGCCCCGAGGTGAGCCAGTTCTTCGGCACGCCGCCCGATGCCCGATTTCACGTGCTGGTACGCCGGCGGCGGGTGGCGGATCAGATCGTGCAGGTGGTCCGCGACTGGGTGCCGCTGGAGCGACTCGGGGATATCGACGTGCGCGTGCTCGAGGAGGGGTCGCTGTACGCGCTGCTCGCGGCCGGACCGGGGGGCGGCGTCAGCCGCGTGCACCAGCGCGTGAGCGTGGCGCTGTCGGACGAGGGGCTGGCTCCGATGCTCCTCATGCGGCCCCGGCGGCCGGTGCTGGTGATCCGGGGGGAGGCGTGGGATCGCGGCGGCATGCCCATGGACCGCTACGAGGCGTATCACCGGGGCGACATCGCCGAGTTCGAGTTCCACGTCACGAGCCAGGAAGAGGCGAGGACATCGTGAAGCGGGCGCGCGTGGTGGTCCTGCCGTCGTCCTTTCCCGGCCCCGGGTCGCCGGTGATGGGTCGGCTGGAGACGGCCGGGATCGAGGTCGTCACCAACCCCCATGGGCGGGTGACCACCGAGGCCGAGCTCCTCGAGCTTCTGCCCGGCGCCGACGCGGTGATCGTGGGGCTCGATCCCATCACCCGGGCGGTGCTCGAGGCCGCCGGGTCGTTGAAGCTCGTGGTGAAGTACGGGACAGGCATGGACGCCATCGACCTGGATGCGGCGGCCGCCCTGGGCGTCGCCGTCCGGTGCACCCCCGGAGCCAACACCGTGTCGGTGGCGGAGCACACGCTGGCACTGCTCTTGGCGGTGGCACGACGGCTGCCCGAGGCGATGGGGCAGGACCGGGTCCGGCCCGTGGGCCGCGAACTCCAGGGGCTGGTCCTGGGGGTGGTGGGGGCGGGGATGGTGGGTCGGCAGGTCCTGACCCTGGGCGAGGCGCTGGGCATGCGCACCCTCGCCTACGACGTGCGGCCGCTCCCCGGAGCGGTGCCGTCGCTGCCGCAGCTGCTGGAGCAGGTGGACGTGGTCACGCTTCACGTCCCGCTCCTGCCCGACACGTATCATCTCATCGACGAGGCGGCGCTCTCGCGCCTGCGTCCCGACGCCATCCTCATCAACACGGCGCGGGGCGGGCTCATGGACGAGCCGGCCGTGGCGACGCGGCTGGACGCTGGAGCGCTCTTCGGGGTGGGCGTCGACGAACTGGAGCTGAAGGACGGGCCCCTGCGCCGCCACCCGCGGGTGGCGTACACCCCCCACATCGCGGCGCGCACCCGGGAGTCCGCCCAGCGCATGGCCACGGCCTGCGTGGACCACGTGCTGGAGTTCTTCGGGGAAGACGCCCGCACACACCAGGAAGCGAGGGATCCGGGTGCCTGAGAGCATGTGGATCGACGGCGAGGGTCAAAGTCCCGCCGCGGGGCGGCCGCTGATCGTCCAGGACCCGGCGACGGCGGAGACCGTCGCCGAGCTGGCGCTGCCGGGCCCAAGGGACGTGGACCGGGCGGTGGCCGCCGCGCAGCGGGCGTGGCCCGGGTGGGCGCGCACCCCCGGGCCCGAGCGGCAGCGCGCCCTGGAGCGGATGGCGGATGCGCTGGCCGCAAGGGCTCAGGAGATCGGGGAGGTGCTGAGCCGAGAGCAGGGCAAGCCGTACTCCGAGGCGGTCAAGGAGGCGGAGGGCGCCGCCGAGGCCTTCCGGTACTACGCGGCGGAGTGCGTGCGCCCCACGGGGTACGCGATCCCCGGCAGCAAGGCCTCGCTGCGCGATGTGACGCGCGCGGAACCCGTGGGGGTCGTCGCGGCGATCTCCCCGTGGAACTACCCGGTGCTGCTCATGGCCTGGAAGGTGGCGCCGGCGCTGGCCGCCGGCTGCACGGTGGTGGCGAAGCCGCCGCCGGAGACCCCGCTCTCCCCCCTCATCGTGGGACAGATCGCGTCCCAGGTGCTTGCGCCAGGCGTCCTCAACGTGCTCGTCGGCGGCCCCGACGTGGGCGAGGCCCTGGTCCGCGATCCAAGGGTGCGTGCCGTCACCTTCACCGGGTCCACGGCCACCGGGCGAAGAATCGCGCGCCTGGCGGCGGAATCCTTCACCCGGGTGACCCTGGAGATGGGGGGACAGTGCCCGGCGCTGGTGTTTGCCGACGCGGACGTGGAACGGGCGGCTCGGGAGATCGGGTACCGGGCGTTTCGCAACGCGGGACAGATCTGCAACGCCGTCAACCGCATCTTCGTGGACCGGCGCGTCGCCGATCGCTTCGTGGCGGCCCTCGGCGCGTACGCGGACAGCCTGCGCCTGGGGCCGGGGCTTTCTGACCCCGAGCCCGACCTGGGGCCCATGACCACGGCGGCGGGGCTCGAACGCGTTCGCCAGCACGTGGCGGACGCACTCGCGGGAGGAGCGCGGCTCGTGACCGGCGGCCAGGTCCGGAGCGATCTGCCCGGACAGCGGTTCTTTGCGCCCACGGTGCTCGAGGTCCCCCACGTGCGCCTGAGGGTCATGCAGGAGGAGACGTTCGGCCCCGTCGCCCCGGTGCTGGCGATGGACGACATGGACGACGCCATCGGCGAGGCCAACGCCCTGCCCTATGGGCTTGTGGGGTACGTGTACACCACGGACCTCGCGACCGCGGTTCGGGCGGGCGAGGCGCTCGAGGTGGGGACCGTGGGGGTCAACAACGTGGGCGGTGGGGAAGTGTACTACCCCTACGAGGGATACAAGGACAGCGGCCTGGGCTGGGAGCTGGGCCCGGGCAGCCTGGAACCGTTCGTCCACCGCAAGCACATCCGGCTGGCCGTGTGAGCGCCGTCCACGAGGGGGGGTGGGAGATGGCGGTTGACCCGGGTGTCCACGGCCACACATGCGGGGATTCCACAAGTCAAGGAGGCTTTGGTCGATGAAGTCGCGATGGCATCGCTCCGTCCTTGCCCAGGCCGGGGGCCTGATCCTGGTCACGGCGTCCACGCTGACGGTGTACGCGGGCAGCAACGTGCAGGCTGCCTCCAAGCCGTGCGCCGGGGTGACCCTCAACGTGATCACCCAGCCGCCGCCGTACATCGCGGGCCCGGTGCTGCGGGTGGAGAAGGCGTGGGACGCGAAGACCGGCGGGAAGATCAACCTCATCACGGTGCCCTATAGCGAGCTGTATTCCAAGATCATGACCTCGTTCATCACCGGCACCAACAGCTACGACGTCATCCTCTTCGGGTCGGACTGGCTGGGGGACTTCTACCCCTACCTGCGCCCGCTCAACAGTTACGTGCATCACGACCCCGGGCTCAAGTGGCAGAACATCCTGTACACCAAGAACGCGTACTGGGGCAAGACGCTCTACGCCATGCCGCTTGACGGTGACAACATGGCCGCGTACTACCAGCGCAGCCTCTTCGCCAACAAGACCTTCCAGAGCGAATTCCAGAAGGAGTTCCACTACCCCCTGGCCGCCCCGACCACGTGGAACCAGTACCTGAACATCGCCAAGTTCTTTGACGGCAAGGTCGTCAACGGGCACAAGATCTACGGCGACCTGGGCGCCTACCAGCGCGGAGGCCAGGCCTTCTGGTTCTACATGGCCATCGCCGCGAGCTACTCCACCCTCAAGGGCCCCAACGGCGCCCCCGAGCCCGGGCTCTTCTTCAACCCCACCAACATGGACCCGCTGATCAACGACCCGGGTCACCTGGCTGCCCTGAAGATCTACCTCCAGCTGCTCAAGTACGGCCCGCCCGGGATGATCAACTTCAACTCCGAGGACGTGCGCTCCACCTTTGCCACGGGCGTCGCCGCCGAGGCGTACGACTGGGCCGACACCGGCATCGTGGCCGACCTCTCCAAGGGCACCAAGGTGAAGGGTAACACCCAGACGATCCCCCTGCCGGGCACCCACCGCGTGTGGGACTACCGGACCAACAAGTGGGTCAGCTTCACCACCCCCAGCCAGCCCACGTGGCTCGCCTTCGGCGGCTGGAAGGGCGCCATCCCCAAGACGTCGCTGCACCCGGCCTGCGCGTACAACTTCCTCTCGTACCTGGGAAGCCCCAAGCAGAGCCTGATCAGCGTCACCTCCCCGGCCACCGGCTTCAACCCCTACCGCGTCCACCAGTTCACCGACCTCAAGGCCTGGTACAAGGCCGGCTACGTCAAGAGCGACCTCGTGCCGTACCTCAAGGTGCTCAAGCACAACATCACCGACCCCTTCCAGATTCACGACCTGGCCATCCCCGGGGAGGCCGCGTACGTGGACGCGCTGGAGCTGAACACCTCCGAGGCCGCGGCTGGCCAGGAGACGCCGGCCCAGGCGCTCAACCGCACGGCCGCCGCCTGGAACCAGATCACCAACAAGCTGGGCCGCGCCAAGCAGCTCAAGCTCTACGACGAGGAACTCAAGACCTTCGGGATGAGCTGGTAGAATCCGCTCCCTGGGGGCCGCCCCTCCGCGGGAGGGGCGGCCCACCCGGGGCGCGAATCCCCTCCCACTCGGCTGTGAAGGAGCGGCGGCGGATGGATCGATCAGCAGCCCCAGCATTCCACCCTGGATGTCCCGGCCCTGGCGGGCGGGGCCGGCGCATTGCGGCGGGGGGCGCTCGCGAGCGCTTCGCGGGGATCCGGCTGACCGCGAGCCACCGCAACGGGTCGACGCGCGTGCTCCCGACGGCCTGCCCTGGCCGAGGGCGAGGCCGATGACGGCCGCTGAACGCAAGGCGCCCGTCGTCGCGGTGCGCAGGCGCACCCGTGTCCAGCCGGGCACCGGGTTTCTCGCCCCCACGGTGGGGGTGCTGTTCGTCCTGACGATCTTTCCCTTTTTGTTCTCTGTGGTGCTATCGTTCAGCAACGTATCGGTGACCAACGGGCTGTCGATCCAGTTCGGGAGCCTGGCCAACTGGACGCAGCTCATCCACGACCACGAGTTCTGGGTCTCGCTCAGCAACACGGTCGTGTTCGTCGTCGTGGCCGTGCTCTTCGAGTACATCATCGGGCTGCTCCTGGCGATCCTGCTGGTGCAGCGCGACCTGCGGGGCACGCGCTTTTTCCGCACGGTGTTCCTCATCCCCATGACCCTGGCGTCTGTGGCCATCGCCTTCACCTGGCGCATGCTCTACAACCCCGCCTACGGGGCGATCGACGCCTTCCTGCGCGCCATCGGGATCAACGGGCCCGTGTGGCTGGGCAACACCCACCTGGCGCTGCTGTCCATCGCGGCGGTCGACGTGTGGGAGTGGACGCCCTTCATGTTCCTCCTCCTGCTGGCCGGACTGCAGGGCATCCCTGCCGAGACGCTGGAAGCGGCTCGGGTGGACGGGGCCACGTGGTGGAAGAGCGTACGCTACATCATCATCCCGCTGGTCTGGCCGGTGTCGGTGGCCGGCATCCTCCTCAGGATGATCGCCGCCTTCCAGGTGTTCGGCCGCATCTACGTCATGACAGGCGGAGGGCCGGGCATCACCACCCAGAGCGCCACGCTGTACGCCTTCTACACGGGCGTCACCGAGTTCAACCTGGGCTACGGGTCAACGCTGGCCCTGGCGCTGATGGTCGTGGTGATCGTCGCGGCCATGCTCCTTCTGGCCGTGACACGTCGTTCCGTGGCAAGGGGGCAGATCTGATGGGCAGGACCGGTCGGTGGGTCTACATCCCGCTGGTGTTCTGGACCGTCATCATTCTCTTTCCGATCTTCTGGCTCGCGGAGACCTCGTTCAAGGACATGATCGCCATCTCCACCGGGCCCAACTACATCCCGTGGCTGCAGTTCCAGCCGACCCTGCGCGCCTGGCAGAGCATCTTCTCCGGGACCCAGACGGTGCTGCTCCCGCTCACCAACAGCGTGGTCGTGGGGCTCATGAGCACGACCGCGGCCCTCATCCTCGGCGCCGCGGGCGCGTACGGGCTCTCGCGCTATCACTTCCAGTTCGGGCGCATCAAGAACAACGACATCATGATGTGGATCGTCTCCCAGCGCATGATGCCCCCCATCGTCACCGGCATCGCGTTCTTCCTCATCCTCAGACTCCTGGGCCTTCTGGACACCCAGGTGGGGCTCTCCATCGTATACCTCGGCATGAATCTTCCTCTGACCGTGTGGTTCATGAAGAACTATTTCGACCAGGTTCCCATCGACATCGAAGAGGCCGCCCGCATCGACGGAGCCTCGCCCCTGCAGTCCCTGATCCGGGTGGTCGTCCCGGTGTCGCTGCCCGGCCTGGTGGGCACGTTTCTCCTCACGTTCATCTTCGCGTGGAACGAGTTTCTTTTCGCGAGTCTGCTGACCTTCAGCCACGCCGTGACGCTGCCGCTCTTCATCGCCGCCCAGCAGAGCGCCGACGCGATCCAGTGGTGGAGCATCGCCGCCATCGCGCTCGTGTCCATCGTCCCCATGATCATCCTGAGCGTGTTCGTGGAGCGCGGTCTGGTGTCGGGGCTGCTGAGCGGAAGCAACCGCTAGTGGGGATGAGCGAAGACCTGGTGCTGGTGCACGACCTCGGAACCACCGGGGCCAAGACGGCGCTGTTCTCCTCCGACGGCCACCTGAGGCGCCAGGTGCTTCGGCCCTACGACACCGTCTACGGTCCCGGGGGCCTCGTGGAGCAGGACGCGGAACACTGGTGGCGAGCCGTACAGGAGAACACCCGGGAGATCATGGCCGCCACCTCTGCGCAGCGCATACGCGCCGTGGGTCTGAGCGGGCACATGATGGGCGGGGTGCCCGTGGACGCGAGGCTCGTCCCCCTGCGGCCGGCGATGATCTGGGCGGACACCCGCGCGCGGCCGCAGGCGGAGCGGCTGGCGAAGGCCCTGGGCGTCGAGGCGGTGCTGCGCCTCAGCGGGTCCCGCCCCAATCCCTCCTACCTGGGGCCCAAGCTGCGCTGGCTGCTCGACAACGAGCCCGGGCTGATGGAACGCGCCTACAAAATGCTTCACCCCAAGGACTTCGTGGCGGCCCGGCTCACCGGGGAGGTGGCCACGGATTACGGCGACGCGACGGGAACCAACCTCTTCGACCTCAGGGCCCGGCAGTGGTCCGACGTCCTGATGAACTCCCTGGGCGTGCCCCAAGAGCTCCTGCCGCCGGTGCACGCCGCCACCGACGTCATCGGCGGGGTGTCCGCCGCGGTGGCCCGGGAGATGGGCCTTGTGCCGGGCACTCCCGTGGTCATCGGATCGGGGGACGGCCCGTGCGCGGGAACCGGCGCGGGCGCCACCCGGGTGGGCGAGAGCCACATGTATCTGGGCTCGTCCGCGTGGATCGCCGTGACTGCCGCCGAGCCCCTGGTGGACCGTGAGCTTCGCACCTTCACGATGTGCTCGGTGGACCCGAGACTGTATCAGCCCACCGGCACCATGCAGGCGGCCGGCCTCAGCGTCAAGTGGATGCGTGATCGGTTCGCCGACCCTGAACGCGACGTGGAGGCGCGAACGGGCGTCGACGCGTACGGGCTGCTGGACCTGGGCGCCGAGCGCATCGCCCCGGGGGCGGACGGCGTCATCTTCCTGCCGTATCTCTTGGGCGAGCGTTCTCCCTGGTGGGACCCCCACGTGCGCGGAAGCTTCCTGGGCCTTGAGGCTCACCACGGGCCGGCCCAGCTCTTTCGGGCCGTACTCGAGGGCGTGGCGATGAACCTCAGGGTCATCCTCGAGGCGTTCCAGGAAAGCGGCCTCCGCCCCCGGTCGCTGCGGGTGATCGGTGGCGGGGCGAAGAGCATGCTCTGGCTTCGGATCCTGGCCAGCGTGCTCGCCCTGCCGCTGGAGGTGCTGGGCGAGGAGATCGCGATCACCGCCCGGGGTGCGGCGGTCGCGGCCAGCGTGGGCGTGGGGCTCATGCCCTCGGTGGAATCCTCGGGCTCGGGCGTGGCGGTGCGGGCGGTGGTGGAGCCCGATCCCGGCTGGCGGGACCGGTATGCCGACCTGTACCCGTTTTTCGTGCGCAGCTACCAGGCGCTCGCGCCTCTGTACGGGGAACTGGCGGCACGGCGGGGCGCCGGTTCGTGACGTCGGCCGAGACGGACACAAGCGACCGCCCGCTCGTCCGGAACGGCGCTTCATCCGGGCGCAGGCCCGCGCCACGGCTGACCGTGGTGGGGGCGGCGAATCTCGACCGGTTCATCCGGGTGCCGAGGCTGCCGGAACCGGGAGAGACCATGCGGGCGACGGCGCCCATGGAGTCGGGCGGCGGCAAGGGCGCCAACCAGGCGGTGGCGGCCCGGCGTCTGGGGGTGGACGTGGTGTTCGTGGGAGCCGTGGGCCGGGACCCGGCCGGAGCCAGGCTGGAGGCTGCGCTGGAGCGCGAGGGCATCGACACCCGTTTCATGCAGCGCGTGGCGGGCGTCCCCACGGGCGAGGCGTGGATCGCGGTGGACGGGCAGGGCGGCAACCTGCTCTTCTACATTCCCGGCGCCAACGACGCCCTGGACGTCGACGCCATTCCCGACGCGGCGCTGGCCGCGGGCGACGCGGTGCTGCTGCAGAACGAGCTCGCCGAGGCCGCCCCCCGCCTCGCCCGGCGGGCCCGCGCCCACGCGCGCCGGGTCATCTGGAACGCGGCCCCCGTGGACCGCTGGGATCCCGCCATGATCGCCCTCACCGACATCCTCGTCGCGAACCACATCGAGGTCGTGGCCCTGGTGCCCGGCGCGTCGGGTCCCATCGCAGCCGCGACGCGGCTCCTGGACATGGGCGTCGGGGAGGCGGTGATCGTCACCCGCGGCGGGGCGGGAGCCGAGCTGGTGACCCGCGAAGCAAGCTGGCACGTCGATGCGGTGGCGGCGGGCAGGGTGGTGGACACCACCGGGTGCGGGGACGCGTTCGCGGCCGCCGCGGCCGTGGGGCTGGTGCGGGGCCTGGGGCTGCCGGCGGCCATGGATCTGGCCGCCCGCGTGGCCGGCCTGGCGGCGACCCGCCCCGGCGCCCAGCCGTCCTTTCCCCGGGCCGAGGAACTCGCGGGGGAACGTGATCCCGGGGCCTGAGCCCCGTTGCGGATCCACCTCACGGCGGCGAGTCGGGCCACGCCGCCACAGCCCTCGGCTGGCGAAATCGCCCCGTGCGTCATCGCCTCGGTGGATGAACACGCGCTCCGGGGACGCCGTCCCCGGAGCGCGTGTGCGGCCGAGCCTCAGCGATGCAGGCGCTGCGCCTCGAGGAGCGCCCGGGCGCGCCGCGCCACGCGCTCGGGGTTGGGCAGATTCTCGTGTTCCAGGCTGGGAGCCGTGGGCGGGGGCACGTCGTACGCCGAGACGATCTCCACCGGCGACCTGAGCTCGGCGAGGCAGTCGCGCTGCAGGGTGAAGGCGATGTGTTCCGCGAAGGACGTCGTCAGCGGCGACTGGGTCACCACCAGCGCCCGGCCGGTCTTGCGCACGGAACGGGCGCAGGTGGCGGCGTCGAAGGGCGCCAGCGTCCGCGGGTCCACCACCTCGGCCTCGATGCCGTCGGCGGCGAGGAGCCGGGCCGCGGCCATGGCGACGTGCGCCATGTACGAGTACGCGATGATCGTGAGGTCGCGGCCCGTCCGGCGCACCACCCCCTGACCGAAGGGAATGGGGTCAAGCTCGCGGGGAACCGGGTCGCGCTCGGTGTAGAGCAGCTGGTGCTCGATGAAGATGACGGGGTTGTCCTCGCGGATGGCCGCCTTGAGGAGCCCCTTGGCGTCATACGCCGTGGAGGGCGCGACCACGCGCAGCCCGGGGAAGTGGGTGAGCACGGCCTCCAGGCTCTGGGAGTGCTGGCCGGCGTAACCCTTGCCGCCGCCGAAGGTGGTGCGGATCACCAGGGGGACCGTCGCCTTGGCGCCGAACATGTACCGCACCTTGGCAGCCTGGTTGGCCACCTGGTCCAGCGCCTGGAGGATGAAGTCGATGTACATGATCTCCACCACCGGCCTGAGGCCCGACAGCGCCATGCCCACCGCCGTGCCGACGATGGCGGCCTCGGAGATGGGGGCGTTGAAGATGCGGTGGCGGCCGAAGACGTCGATCAGGCCGTGGGTCACCTGGAAGGCGCCGCCGAAGTCGGCGATCTCCTCCCCGTAGAGGATGACCCGGCGATCGCGGATCATCTCCTCGGTGAGGGCCTCGAGGATGGCGTGGCGCACCATGATCTCGCCTTCGGGTCCGCGGGGCAGCGCCCGGATGCGTTCGGGATGGTGATCGGTGGTCTGAAGCTCCGGACCGATGTCGTCGCTGGTGGTCGTGGCGTAGACCCCCCGCTCGATCTCGGCCGGATCCGGGTCCGCGGCCCGGGCGGCCGCGTCGATGGCGGCGTCGATCTGGACGGCGACCCGCGCCTCGAGCGCGTCGGCCGCCTCAGGGGCGACGACGCCCTCTTCCGCCAGCCGCGAGCGCAGGCGCACGATGGGGTCTTCCCGGCGCCAGGCCTCGACCTCCTCGTGGGTGCGGTACTTGGAGCCGTCGTCGCTGGCGGAGTGGCCCATGTACCGGTAGGTGACCATCTCCAGGAGCACCGGCCCCTTGCCGCCGAGCGCCTTCTCCCGCGCCCGGGCGACGGCGTCGTAGACGGCGAGGCTGTCCATGCCGTTGACCACCTCGGCCTCCATCGCCCGGAGATTGAAGGCCGCACCGCGCCGGGCGAGGTAGTCGAGCCCCGTGACCTCGCCGATGGCCTGGCCGCTCTGGCTGTACTGGTTGTTCTCCACCACGTAGATCACCGGCACACCGTCCGCGAACTGGGCCTGACTGGCGAAGTTGAACGACTCCAGGCACACGCCGTTGCTCAGCGCCCCGTCGCCCACGAAACACACGACCACATTGTCCTTGCCCAGACGCTGCTGGGCCATGGCGGCGCCGGCGGCGATGGGGGTGCTCCCGGCCACGATGGCGTTGGCGCCGAGGTGACCCATGAAAAACTCGGCGATGTGCATGCCCCCGCCCCGGCCATGGCAGTAGCCGTCCTCTTTCCCTAGGAGTTCGGCGAAGGTCCGGTACAGGTGGATGGCGAGCGCCTTCTCCAGCGGATCGTCCCCAGGGGGCTCGTCGCCGATGAAGCGCTTGAGCGCCTCAGGCTCGCTCCGGTACAGGGTGAAGGCGACCTTGGCCAGCGAATGCCCGTGGCCGCGGTGGGTGCTGGTGATGGCGTCACCGGGGTCGAGCGCAGCCATGGCGCCGACGGCCACCCCCTCCTGGCCCACGGAAAGATGCACGGGCCCGCCGTAGGTGAACCCCTCGTACGGCTGATACCGCCCACGCTTGAGGTCGAGCACCCGCTCCTCGAAACGGCGGATGGTGAGCATCCACCGGAGCATCCGCTCCAGGGTCACGGAGTCGGGCCGGCGGGCACCGTCTTCTCGGTACTGGTAGCGCGGGATCTCGACAAACTGGATGGAACCGGGCGCGAAGTCGGGAAAGACAGGGACATCCCTGGGCACGACACCATCTCCTTGCAATGCCACGGCCGGACCGCCGTCTCGGTCCGATCATCCGGCTGTGAGAAAGGATTTCGGGGTGGACCGGAGCATCCCTGCCGGCGGACGGACCGGTCCGTCAGGGCTTCACTCCCATGGCAAAGGGTCCCGCGGCCACGAAGGCCATCAGTCCCCCCGCCAGGAGAAAGGGGGCCAGGGGGATGTACGAGTCGACGCCCACTCGCCTCAGGGCGAGGAGCACCACGGAACCCACGGCGCCCAGGACGAAGGCGGCCCCCAGCGCCATCGCCACCGCCGCGGGGCCCAGCATCAGGCCCATGACCGCCGCCAGCTTCGCGTCGCCGAGTCCGACGCCGCCCCGGGTCGCGACGGACGCGAGGAGCATGCCCCCGCCGCCCGCCAGGGCGCCGGCGAGGCTCCAGAGTGGCGCGACGCCCGTCCCCAGGACCTCCGCCAGGATCCACGCCGCCGCCGCCCACAGGAGCAGCCGGTTGGGGATGATCCGAGCCCGGACGTCGGCCAGAGCGGCCGCGGCCAGGACCGTGGTGAGCAGCAGCGCCGGCACAAGTCGGGGACCTGTGCCCACGGCCCGGGCCAGGACGACGAACGCCGGGGCCATGAACAGGCCCAGCGGCGACAGCGGCCCCAACGCAAAGCCCGGGCGCCGGGGAGCCGCGGTCCCCTGGCGCTGGACAAGGTGGGCTTCGATCCACCGGTTCACCAGGGTGCCCGCCACAAGGCCCAGCCCCGCGACCAGGACCCAGGCGTGGGGCATGGCGCTCATCCCGACACGCGAGCCAGGGGTGAGATGGTTCCCGCCCGGACCAGCGCGTCCATGGCCGCGTCCATGCTCTGCATGCCCTGCTCCCGGTCCATGCCCAGCAGCTGGGTGATCTGCTCGAGCCGCCCCTGCTCCACGGCTGTGCGGACCTGTCCGGTGGCGATCAGGACCTCGAACGCGGCCACAAGCCCCTTTGGGCGGGTGCCCTCGCCGGCGCCGGGGAGCAGGCGCTGCGCCGTCACCGCGTCGAGGACCCGCGCCAGGACGTGGGGGGCGTCGCCGTGCGTCTGCCTCAGGAAGTCGAGGAACCGTTCCAGGGCGACGCGGGCGCTGGGAGCGTCCACCGTGGCCAGGACGAGAGCCCCTCCCTGGGCGGCCAGCACGCTCAGGCGAGCGCTTTCGGCGTCGGCGACGTCTCCGAACGCGATCACGTCGGCGTCCGCCGCCACGGCCGCGGCGAGACCCTCGGCCACCCCGGGGGTGTCGGTGCCCACCTCCCGCTGCTCCACCATGGACCTGAGCGAGTCGTGGAGGATCTCCACCGGATCCTCGATGGTGACCACGCGGCAGGTGCGGTCCTGGTTGATGGCGTGGATGATGGCCGCGACGGTGCTGGAAGTTCCGCTGACGCCCGCTCCGGCCAGGATCACCAGGCCGTGGGGACGGCGCGCCAGCGCGGCCACCGCGGGCGGCAGTCCCAGCGCCTGCGCCGACGGAGGCTCAGTCGGGAGCGGTCGCAGGGTCGCCGCTGGCCGGCCCCGCTGGCGCGTCAGGGTCACCCGGCACCGCTGGCGGTGGGCGAGTTCCCAGGCAAAGGTCGCGCGGCCCTCGGAGCGCCAGCGGGGCGCGAGCCGCTCGGGCATGAGGCGAAGGGCCGCTGCGGCAAGGCGTTCCGGCGCGACGGCGGGGAGGAGGGTCACGGGGCGAAGGGAGCCCGCCACGCGCACGAGCGGTGCGACGCCGGGACCGAGGTGAATCGCCGACGCGCCCTGGCGGCGTGCCTCGGCGACGAGCGGCTCGAGCTCTTGCGCGCCGGCGGGCGGCGCCTCGACGGGCTCGGAGCGGGCGATGTCCAGGGTGATCCCCGGGTTGTCCACGCCATGGCCTCCCTGACGGAGCGATTCAGCGGTCGTGGCTCCCGAAGGGGAAGGCCACGAGGACGGTGTCGCCCACCTCGACGGGCGGGGTGGGGATGTCGTCGGCGGGCAGCTCCAGGACGGCCCGCGTGCCGCGCACCATGGCTCCCACCCGCCAGGGCGGGATGTGGGCCTGGACGCGCAGCACCTGTCCCCGCGGGGACAGGTAGACGATGTGGATGGGGAAGCGCATGCCGAAGGTGTGCACCGAGGACGCGGGATACAGGAGCAGGCCGCCTTCGCCGCGGTCGGCGTCGCGGCGCAGGTAGCCGCCCATGCGCGAGAGGGGCCGCTTGGCCAGGGTGCAGGTGACCGGGGGCCCGGCGTCGGGACGCTGGACCACGAGCGCGAGCGGTTCTCCGTCGCGGGCTTGGCGCAGCGCATGGTCCAACGTGGCGCTGGCCTCGCTCGCCGGCGGGCCCGGCGGCGCGACCGGGGGTTCAGAAGGCGTCGGGGCCGCCGGCGCGGAGCGGGTCCTCGCCCTGGGGTCGTGCCCCGGACCGCGATGGCGGGCGCCCACGGCGACGGGTTCCGCGGCACCGCGGTGCTCCAGCGGCTGCACCGCCGGCGGCGCCTGCCCGGCCCTGGCCGTCCCGTTGACCGAGACCGTGGCCGCCGCGGGACGCTCCACCCGCACCGGGGGGATCACGCCATCGGCCCCGGCGGCCGCTTCGGGAGAAGCGACCACGGGAACGCGCGCGGGGAACTCGAGAGCCGGAGCGGACGCGTCGACATCGACGGTCGCCGGCTCTGGCACCGGCGGCGTCGGGATCGTCGGGATCCCCGCGCTCGCAGTGGGGGGGCGGGCGCGCCGCGGTCGGCCGGGGCGGCGCATGACGAGGGTGAAGTGGTCGAATTCCACGGGAACCAGCTCCTGCAGGTCGACTCGGGTCCTGGGGATCTCGTCGGGGAGATACAGGTGAGGGCCCAGGGTGGTCAGCTCCCAGCTCGATCCCCGCTGACGCACCTGCACGAGGACGACGGTGTCGGGGGAGCGCCCCGACCGGCGCGAGAGCCCCGGCGAGTGCCACCGGACCAGCCGTCCCCCGCGGGTGCTCACCCGGGTCTGGGTGATGAGATGCGGGATGAGGACGCGTGTGAGGACCGAACGGCGGCCTGGATGCAGGGTGTCGGTGACGGTGACGAGCACCCGGCGCCGGGACAGGGCCAGGAGCGTGAGGATCGCGGCGAGCGACAGCAGCGCCAGGAGGCCGCCGGCGATGAGCCACGGCAACGCTGCCGACGCAATCCCCCCGAGCTCGGGTGCGGGCAGGGCGGCGAGGTGGCCAGGGCCGGGCCCCAGGGGACCGGCCAGCCGCGGGCAGCGGTGCACCAGCGGCAGCCACGGCTTGCCCGCGAGGGAGCCGCTGGGCCCCGTGATGTCGGTCAGCCGCAGGATCGCGTTCCGCAGGGGCTCGAGCGGCCCGCACCGGTGCGCCGACGCCGCGAGGGCAAGGAGGGCGGGCGGGCGCAGGCGAGACGGTCCCATGGCGGCGCTCACCGCGACAGCAGCGGAACAAGGTGCAGCACCGCTGGCCCCAGGATGATCATGAACATCCCGGGCAGAACGAAGATGACCACCGGCACCACGATCTTCACCGGGATCTTGGCGGCCTTCTCCTCGGCCCGGCGCAGAGCCAGGTCGCGCTCCAGTTCCGCCTGGGCCCGAAGGACGCTGGCCACCCCCACGCCGGTGTGTTCCGCCTGGCGCACGGCCATGGCAAAGCGCGCCACGTCCTCGAGCCCGACCCGCCTCGCCACGGCCGCCAGAGCGTCACCACGGGACCGGCTCACCTGGATCTCGGCCACAGCCCGCTGAAACTCTTCTCCCGTCGCCCCCCGGGCTTCGCGGGCGACCCGCTGCAGCGCCGCGTCCATGCCCAGTCCCGCCTCCACGCACACCACCAAAAGGTCCAGAAACCCGGGGAATGCCGCCTGGATCTCCAGGCGGCGCCGGGCGGCCACGGACCTGAGCTTGATGAAGGGAGCCAGGGCGATGGTGACGATGGCCACCAGGAAGAAGAACCACAGCCCGGCGGGGAGGTTGCCCACGCCGGCCGCGAGGAGCACCAGCACGCACAGGGTCAGGAGGATGGCCACCGCCTGGCGGAACAGGAACGTGCTGGCGTCGATGCCCGAGGGATACCCGGCCCGGTCCAGGGCGCCGTTCATCATCTCCACCAGCGTGTGGGGCGTGAGCCTGAGGACGATGCGCCGAAGTCGCGCCAGCACCCGGGCGAGGCTCCCTGGGCCCCGGGGCGCGTCGGGAGCGGTGGCGGTGATGGCCTCAAGCCGCGCCTGGATGACAAGGCGCGGGGACAGGTAGGCGTACGTGAGGGCCACGGTCAGCGTCAGCACCGACAGCCCGGCAAGGATCGCGGCCAGCATGAATGTTCCCCCGTTTCCCGGACGCGGACCGACGGGTCACTCCACCCGGATGACCGCCCGGATGAAGATGGCACCGATGACGTCCATGACCACGGCGGCGCCGATGATCGCGTTGCCCACGGTGGTGGTGATGAGCGGGAGCATGAAGGACCGGTCGATGACGAACATGAACGAACCCACCCCGAAGGGGAGCAGCGACAGCACCCACGCGGACAGGCGCGGCTCGGCGGTCAGCGCCCGCACCCGCTCGCGCATCTTCAACTTCTCGGCCACGATGGAGGCCACCGACTCGATGATGGCGCTCAGGTTTCCCCCGGACTGCCGCTGGATGGAGACCGCGGTGGCCAGGAGGTGAAATTCCTCGATGCCGGTGCTGGTGCTCACCTCTTCCATGGCCTGCTCCACGGCCACCCCCACGGCCGACTGCTGCTGGATGTCCCGGAAGAGATCGCCCAGGGGTGGAGGCACCTCGGCGGCCAGGGCGCTCACCGCCTGGCCCAGGCTCAGGCCTGACTTCAGGGCGTTCGACAGGGCCAGGAGCGAGGCCGGAAGCTCCCGCTCCATCCGCTGCTTGCGCTGGCTCTGACGACTGGTGAGCCACAGGGGCGGAAGCCCCAGGGCCACGAGCACCAGCACGAGCCCCAGCACGATGGACAGCGGCATGAACGCCACCGCCACGACGAGGGATCCTGCCCGGATCAGCGCCCAGGTCAACGGCTGCATGTGGCTTCCCGCCCGCCTGAGCGCGGCGGCGTCGCGTTCCAGCGAGTGCAGGTGGGGATGGCGCAGGTTCCACGCCTGACGGGCCCGCACGATGACGTCGGGCACCACCGATCCCTGGGGGCGGTGGCGGACGATGGCGTTCAGTCCCCGCTCCAGGGCCGCCAGGCGCACGCTGACGTTGAAGGAGACGCCGACGGTGAGCAGGAACATCGCCCCGCCGGCGAGGAGGATCCCGATGAGCGTCATGGCGCGGGCGGCCGGAAGATGGAGGTGTCCACGTACTGCCCCTCCTGGGTCATGCGCTCGAGGCACTGGGGGATGACGCCCGTGGGTACGAACTCCCCGTGCACGGTGCCGTCGGCGCCCACGGACGTCTGGTGGAAGAGGAAGATGTCCTGCAGGACCAGCACGTCGCCCTCCATGCCCACCAGCTCCGATATCTGCACGATGCGACGGGTTCCGTCCCGCATGCGGGCCTGGTTCACGAGGATGTCCAGCGCCGAGCGGATCTGTTCCCGGATCGCCCGCACCGGCAGGTCGGCCCCCGACATGAGGACCATGGTCTCGAGCCGGCTGAAGAGGTCCCGGGGACTGTTGGCGTGGGCGGTGGTCAGAGAGCCGTCGTGGCCGGTGTTCATGGCCTGGAGCATGTCCAGCGCCTCGCCGCCGCGCACCTCGCCCACGATGATCCGGTCGGGGCGCATGCGCAGGGCGTTGATCACCAGCTGCCGGATCGTCACCGTGCCCTTGCCCTCGAGGTTCGCGGGCCGGGCCTCCAGCGTGACCACGTGCGGCTGCTGGAGCTTGAGTTCCGCGGCGTCCTCGATGGTGACCACCCGCTGGTTGGTGGGGATGAAGTGGGAAAGGGCGTTGAGGGTCGTGGTCTTGCCGCTGCCGGTGCCGCCGAAGACCACCATGTTGAGCCGGGCCCGGACCGCGGCCGCGAGGAAGCTGGCCATGGCCGGGGAGAGGGTGCCCATCTCGATCTCCTGCTGCATGGTGAGCGCGGTCTTGGAGAACTTGCGGATGGTGATCGTCGGCCCCTTCACGGCGATGGGCGGGAGCACCACGTTGACCCGGGAGCCGTCGGGCAGGCGCGCGTCCACCATGGGGGAGGACTCGTCCACCCGGCGGCCGATGGGGGAGACGATCCGGTCGATCACCTGCAGGACGTGGGCGTCGTCGCGGAAGGTGGCGTCGGTCTTGCTCAGCCGCCCCGCCCGTTCCACGTACACGTCCTGGGGACCGTTGACCATGATCTCCGTGACGGTCGGATCCGCCAGAAAGGGGTCGATGGGGCCGTACCCCAGGACCTCGGCCCGGGCGGCCTGAAAAAGCTCTTCCCGCTCGGTGCGCGTGTACACCCGGTTGCGCTCGGCCAGCACCTCGTCCACGTAGGCCCGGATGGTCTCCTCGGTCGGTCCCTGGAACGCCGACGCGGACCCGCGGGCCGCTTCGCGCAGCCGTGCCAGCACCGCCTGGACGAGATCCACCTGGACGAACATCACCGGCGGCCGTGACGGCGGGGCCGGGGCCTCCTCCACGGCGGGAGGGCTCTGGGCGCGGAAGGCCCGCGATCGGATGTTCACGCTCATCTCAGGAACTCCTCATGCTCAGGATTCGGTCCGCGAGCCGGAAGAACGCTTTGCCGCTGCGCGAACCCGGACGGCCGAGGACCACCGGCTCCGCGGTGTTGAACGCCCGGTTGAAGAGCGTCCGTTCGTAGGGGACCTCGCCCCAGATGGGAAGCGACAGGGTCTCCTGCACGTGGCGCCGCGACAGCTCGCCCCGGGTCCAGGCGTTGAGGACCACCACGTTCTTCGACTTGACCACGTGGTTGGCGGCGATGAGGTCGAGGTACGCGACCGCGGCCCGTATGGACCCCAGGTCCGGCGTGATCGTGAGGAGCACCAGGTCCGCGCTCTGCACGGCCAGGAAGTCCAGCTCCGAAAAGGTGGCGGAGGTGTCCACGACCGTCAGCGGAAAGGTGGCGCGCGCCGCGGTGATGAGCGCCTGCAGGTGGGTGGGCGTCAGCTCCACCATCTGCGAGCCCGTGGCCCGGGGCGCGGGCAGAACGAACGTCCCGGAGCGATGGCGCGCGAAGAAGGTGCTGAAAAGTTCGGGGTCCATCTGCCCCAGCTGGGCCACGAGGTCCGAGAACGGCCGCGGGGCGACCACGTCCAGGAGGACGTCCACCATCCCCAGGGAGAAGTTGAGATCCCACAGCGCGGCGGGCTTTGCTGAGCGGCGCCCCAGCGCCAGGGCGAGATTGCACGCGACGGTGGAACGGCCGCTGCCACCGCGCAGCGACGCGACGGTCACCAGCTTCCCGTGGACGTCTCCCGGCTGGGCCTTGAGCTCCGGGGAGGCCTCGAGCCGGGAGCTGGCGTGGTAGATGGCCTCGGACACGTCTCGGAGGGAGCAATCCTTGCCGAGGAAGTCCACCGCGCCCATCTTCATGGCCGCCCGGACCAGGGGGGTCTCGGTCCGGTCGGCGAAGGCCACCACCGGGGGCAGTGACCCCTGCATGGACAGCCAGCCCTCGAGGAGCGCGGGGGAGGAGATGTCCAGCAGCATCACCGCCCGCTCCCGCGAGGCCAGAAACCCGGCCAGATCCTCGGGGCCCAGGATGCGCACCAGCCGGATGTCCTCGATGGGGGACATGCGCTCCGCCAGTCCCCGCGCCCAGCCCATGTCGGTCGTCGCCAGCACGGCGGGGTGGACGGCGGCTTCGGTGTTCGTGGCTATCGGAGCACCACCCCTCGGCGAAGCGTTCGGCTGGTCACGCGCAGGGAGGCGACCCGACCGCGGTCGTGGATCCCGCGCAAGAGGAGTTCCACCGACCCGGTGCTCTCGGCGAGAAACAGCGCCGCCGCCTGCCGGTCGGTGACCTGGATGAGCACGCCGCTGTATCCGGGGACGCTCTGGCCGGGGGTGGTGGTGGTCCCGGTGGAGGAGAGCACCCCTTCGATGGGGATGTCCTCGAGCAGCAGTGTCGTCTCGGACCCCGACGACCCCGGGATGTTCACCAGCACGTCCACGCGGTTGCCCACCTGGAGCATCCCGCCCACCCCGCTCTCCACGTTCACGGGCAGTTCCATGATGCGCCGTCCGCGGCGGACCCGCGCCGCCAAGCCCGCCGCCTGCATCGAAGGGTACAGCAGCCCCGAGAGCACCGGTTGCCCGCTCACCATGGCGCTCTGGGTCACCTTGCCCACCACCTGGGAGAGGCTCGTCGCGGCGCCGGGCGGCAGGTCCGCGATCGCCACCGGGCGGGTCGCCACGTTGTCGGGGCCCAGGACCGTGTCCGCCGGCAGGGCCTGGGAGACCACCACCTCGGTGGTCTCGGGAGGGTGGGACGCGGCTCGCAGGGAGGCCATGATGCCCGCGCGCACCACGAGCACCGTGATGATGGCCAGCACCAGGCCCAGGGCCACGCCGAGGCGGGCGACGGTCACGGCTTTCATGCCGGGGAACCATCCTCTCGTGGGGATGCGGGGCAGGTGGGCGCTCGTGCTCGCGCGGGCGGAGCATCCGCTGCCGCCCGCGCCGTCGGAGGGGACATCGTTCCCGCCGGACCCGGCGGGCCCCGGAACACACGCCGTCCGGGTGGACCGGGGAAGACCATAGCCGGGCCGGCGATGTGGCCGCTCGATGGGAACCGTGGACGGCGAGGGCAGATCGCGGGGCGAGCACGGTCACGACCGATGATGATGGCGACGGTGAAGGGTGAAGAGGACGTCCCGGCGTCGGAGGTCACGGGCTCTGCCG
>JAJZYS010000018.1 GCA_021797925.1 Bacillota bacterium | reverse complement strand
GGCGGGCGCGACGCGCCGCGGGCGACGGCCGGGGCCAGCAGCGGCCCCAGCAGGAGGAGGAGGGCGGGACGCGCGATGGCAGGTCTCATGTCCCTATGGTACACCTCGGCGCCCGGGGGCGAGCGCGACCACATCCTGGGCGACCGAGGCTTTTTTTCAGCGATTGTCTATGGTAAACTCACGGAGAGTGTGGGAAAGGGGGAAGCAGCACGTCGACGTATTTCCCATTCGTGATTTATTTCACGATTGTCGTCGTGGTGGCCTTGGCGGTGCTGGGCATCTCGCGCCTGGGGCGGGCGCGCCGCACGCGGCCGGTGAAGTACTACCCGTACGAGAGCGGCATCGTCCCCCGATCCGACCTGGGACCCCGGTTCTCGGTGAAGTTCTACCTCGTGGCCATGCTGTTCATGATCTTCGACGTCGAGGCGGTGTCCTTCTACCCCTGGGCCGTCATGCTGCGCCAGCTCAAGAGCTTCGGCCTGTGGGAGATGCTCCTCTTCGTGATCGTGCTCGGGATCGGGTATGCGTACGCCTGGAAGCGAGGAGGTTTCCAGTGGGACAGATAGCGATGGATCCCAACCGGCCGTTCTTTCTGACCAAGCTCGAGAAGATCGCCCACTGGGCGCAGAAGAACTCCCTGTGGCCCGCCCAGTTCGGGCTGGCCTGCTGCGCCATCGAGATGATGGGCACCGCGGCCACGCGCTTTGACCTCTCGCGGTTCGGCGCCGAGGTGTTCCGCGCGTCGCCCCGCCAGGCCGACGTCATGATCGTGGCCGGGCGGGTGGCCCAGAAGATGGCCCCCGTGGTCCGCACGCTGTACGACCAGATGCCCGACCCCAAGTGGGTCATCGCCATGGGGGCGTGCGCCTCGTGCGGGGGCGTGTTCAACAACTACGCCATCGTCCAGGGGGTCGACCGGGTGGTGCCGGTGGACGTGTACGTGCCGGGGTGCCCGCCCTCGCCGGATGCGCTCATCTTCGGCATCATGAAGCTGCAGGAAAAGATCGCCATGGGCAAGAACCCCGGCGCCTGGGAGGGCGAGGTGCTGCCCTTGAAGGTGGAGGCGGGGGGCCGGTGATCGATCAGGCGGGGCAGGAGGCGGCGATCGCCGCGGCGGTCGCCGCGTGGCCCGAGGGCGTCCGCCGGGAAGAGGGCATCGACATGCCCGTGCTCATCGTGCAGGCGCCCCTGATCCGGCCCGTGTGCGAGGAGCTCAAGCGCCGCGGGTTTGACATGCTCACGGACCTGACGGCGGTGGACTGGCTGCCCATGGGCAAGGTGCCCCGGTTCGAGGTCGTCTACCACCTGTTCTCCACCCGGGGGATGTGGCGGGTGCGCCTCAAGGCGCCGGTGGGCGAGGAGGACCCGGTCATCGACTCCTTGGTGCCCGTCTGGCCCGGGGCCAACTGGCCCGAGCGCGAGGTGTGGGACCTCTTCGGCATCCGGTTCGAGGGACATCCGAACCTTACGCGCATCATGATGCCGGACGACTGGGAGGGGTTCCCCCTGCGCAAGGACTATCCGCTGGAGGGGACCGAACGCCCGGCACCGATTGTGAGGGAGTGAACATGGAGGAGACGGACGCCGGGAGCCGGGTGGCCAGCCAGCCGGGCCCGGACGAGGCCGAGGCGGGCGCGGAGCAGGAATCCGAGCTGCGCCCCATGGAGATCAACCTGGGTCCGCAGCACCCCTCCACCCACGGGGTGCTGCGGGTGGTGCTGGAGCTCAACGGCGAGAGCGTGGTCAGCTGCACCCCCCACATCGGCTACCTGCACACGGGCATGGAGAAGACCATCGAGCACCAGCGCTATCAGCAGGCGATCACCATCGTGGACCGCATGGACTACCTGTCGCCCATGACCAACGAGCTCGGGTTCGTGCTGGCGGTGGAGAAGCTCCTCGGGATCGAGGTGCCGCGGCGGGCCCAGGTCATCCGGATCATCAACGCCGAGCTGTCGCGCATCGCCTCGCACCTGGTGTGGCTCGGCACCCACGCCATGGACATGGGGGCGATGAGCGTCTTCTTCTACTGCTTCCGCGAACGCGAGCTGATCCTCGACCTGTGGGAGGCGGCCGCGGGCCAGCGGATGAACCCCACCTACATGCGCATCGGGGGTCTGGACGGGGACGTGCCCGACGGCTGGGTGGAGAAGGCGCGGGCCTTCGTGGAGGAGTTCCCCACGTGGGTGCGCGACTACTACCGGCTCCTGGACCAGAACCCGCTGTGGGTGGAGCGGCTGCGGGGCAACTGCTTCCTCACGGTGGAGGACGCCATCGCCCACGGGATCACGGGCCCCATGCTGCGGGGGTCGGGGCTGGCGCTGGACCTGCGCAAGAGCGCCCCGTACGCCGGCTACGAGGAGTACGACTTCGACGTTCCCGTGGGCGAGCGCGGCGACGCGTTCGACCGGTACATGGTGCGCATGCGGGAGATGGAGGAGTCGCGCAAAATCATCGCCCAGGCGCTGGACCGGCTGGAGCCGGGGCCGGTGTCGGTGCGCGACGACAAGATCGTCCCGCCGCCCAAGGAAGAGATCTCGCGGAGCATGGAGGCCCTCATTTACCACTTCAAGCTCATGACCGAAGGGCTCAAGGTGCCCGCGGGCGAGGTGTACCTGGGCATCGAGGGACCCAAGGGCGAGATCGGGTACTACATCGTCTCCGACGGCAGCGCCCGTCCCTTCCGCTGCCGGGTCCGGCCGCCGTGCTTCTACAACCTGCAGGGGCTGCCGCTCCTGGTGCGGGGACAGCTCGTCGCGGACGTGGTCACCGCCATCGGCAGCACCGACATCGTCCTGGGGGAGGTGGACCGGTGACCGCCGACTTCGAGGCCGAGGCGCGCGCGCTGCGCGAGCGCTATCCCCGCGGCACCACGGCGCTCATCCCGATCCTGCATCTGTGGCAGGGGAAGGAGGGGTACGTGAGCCAGGAGGGGATCGAGCGCACCGCCCGGGTCATGGAGTTGCCGCCCGCGTACGTGGAGTCGGTGCTGACCTTCTACACCCTCTTCCGGCGCGAGCCCACCGGCCGCTACCGGATCCAGGTGTGCAAGAACCTCTCGTGCATGCTCCAGGGGGCCGACGAGACGATCGCGCACCTCGCGAGGCGGCTCGGCATCGAGCCCGGTGAGACCACCCCCGACGGCCTCGTGACCCTGGAGGCGGTCGAGTGCCTGGCCGCGTGCGACGAGGCGCCGGCGGCGCAGGTCAACTTCCGCTGGTGCCCGCGCCTCACCCCCGAGGCGGCCGACCGGCTGATCGACGCCCTGGCGCAGGGTGACGCGGAGGTGGTGCGGCGCTATGGGTGAGATCGAGATCGTGCTCAAGGACGCCCTGGCGCCGGGGATGACCCGCCTGGAGGGCTACCGGGCCCACGGCGGGTACCGGGCGCTGGAGAAGGCCATCGCCATGGGGCCCAAGGAGGTCCAGGACGAGGTCACCCGCTCGGGGCTGAGGGGCCGCGGCGGCGCGGGCTTCCCCACCGGGCGCAAGTGGAGCTTTCTGCCCAACGACGGCCGGGAGCGCTGGCTCGTGTGCAACGCCGACGAGGGCGAGCCCGGCACCTTCAAGGACCGCTACATCATCGAGAAGAAGCCGTTCATGCTCATCGAGGGGATCACCATCGCGGCGTTCGCCGTCGGGGCCCACAACGCGGCCATCTACTGCCGCGGGGAGTTCCTCGAGGGGATCGAGCTCCTGGAGGCCGCCATCGCCGAGGCGCGCTCCGCAGGACTGCTGGGGAAGAACATCCTGGGCTCGGGGTTCGACCTGGACCTGTGGGTGTACCGGGGCGCGGGCGCGTACATCTGCGGCGAGGAGAGCGCGCTGCTGGAGTCGCTCGAGGGCAAGCGGGGCATGCCCCGCCTCAAGCCGCCCTTCCCGGCCGTGGCCGGGGTGTACGGCCTGCCCACGGTGGTGAACAACGTGGAGACCCTGGCCACGGTGGTGGCCATTATCGAGGGCGGGGCCGAGTGGTACGCCAGCATGGGCACCGAGCGCAGCCCCGGCACCCGGGTGTTCTCCATCTCGGGTCAGGTGCGCCGGCCCGGCAACCACGAGTTCGAGCTGGGGACCCCGCTGTCGGAGCTCATCGCCGCCGCGGGGGGCCTGGGCGAGGGGCGCACCCTCAAGGCGGTCATCCCCGGCGGCGGGTCGGCCCCCATCCTGACCCCCGATCAGTCTGACCTGCCCATGGACTTCGAGTCCCTGGCCAAGGTGGGCTCCATGGCCGGCTCCGGCGGGGTGATCGTCCTCGACGACACCACCTGCATGGTCCGAACCTCCCTGCGGCTGCTCCAGTTCTTCGCCCACGAGTCCTGCGGGAAGTGCACGCCGTGCCGCGAGGGCACCGAATGGCTGCGCAAGATCCTCGTCCGGGTGGAGACCGGCCACGGCCGGGAGGAGGATCTGGGCCTTTTGGAGGACGTGTCGAACAACATCAACGGCAACACGCTGTGCGCGCTGGGCGACGCGTCGGTGGGCGTGCTCCTCTCGACGCTGCGCGCCTTCGCCGACGAGTACCGGGCTCACATCACCGGGGGCGGATGCCCGCTGGCGCCCGTGGCGTCCATGAGCGCGGCGGCGGCCGGACCCGCATGAGAAGGGGGGGAGCGCCGTCTCCGACGGGGGACGGCGCGTGGGCCAGGTGGTGAAGGTCACCATCGACGGGCGGCCGGTCGAGGTTCCGGAGGGGACCCTGATCGTCGAGGCCGCCAAGCGCGTCGGCGTGGACATCCCGGTATTCTGCTACCATCCCCGGATGAAGCCCTACGGGGCCTGCCGCCAGTGCCTCACCGAGGTGGAGCGGATGCCCAAGCTGCAGATCGCGTGCGCCACGCCCGTGGCCGAGGGCATGGTGATCCACACGAACACCGACCGGGTGCTCACGGCCCGCAAGGCGATGCTGGAGTTCACCCTCATCAACCATCCGCTGGACTGTCCCATCTGCGACAAGGGCGGCGAGTGCGACCTGCAGGACCTCACCTTCGCCCACGCCGCGAAGCTGAGCCGGTTCCGGGAACAGAAGATCCACCGCGAGAAGGCGGTGCCCCTGGGGCCGCTGGTGATGCTGGACCAGGAGCGCTGCATCCTGTGCCAGCGCTGCATCCGCTTCCAGGACGAGGTGGCGGGGGATCCGGTGCTGGTGCTCAAGAACCGCGGGTCTCACGAGGTGGTGGACACCGTCGAGGGCCGGGTGTTCGACGACCGTTTCTCCGGCAACACCATCGAGATGTGCCCGGTGGGGGCCCTCACGAGCCGCCCCTACCGGTTCGTGGCCCGGCCGTGGGACCTCAAGGTCGCGGCCAGCGTGTGCCAGCACTGCCCCGTGGGTTGCAACACCCGCGTGTCCGTGCGCGCCGGCGACGTGCTGCGGCTGCTCTCGCGCGACAACGACGCGGTGGACCGGGGCTGGCTGTGCGACCGGGGGCGGTTCGGGTACGGGTTTGTGCGCGCCGACGAGCGCATCGTGGCCCCGGAGGCGGACGGGCAGCGCGTGAGCTGGGCCCGGGCGCTCGAGGCCGTGGACGCGGCCTTGCGCGGCCGGGGCGCTGACGCCGCGGTGCTGGGGGGCGCGAGTCTCACCCTGGAGGGTCAGTACCTCGCGGCGCGCTTCGCCCGCGACGTCATCGGCACCCCCCACGTCGACCACCGGCTGGGCGGGCAGCGCGTGCTCGCGCCCTCCTCTCCCGGGGTGATCCGGGACGTGGACGACGCGGACGTGGTGGTGCTCATGGAGACCGACCCCTGGGAGGCGTTTCCGGTGGCGGGGCTGCGGCTGCGCAAGGCGGCCGTGGACCGGGGCGTGCCGGTCTTCTCCCTCAACGCCACGCCCCGGGGGATCCCGGTACCCACCCTCGTCCCGCTGGGCTACCGGCCCGGGGGGCTCGCCCGGGTGGTCATGGCGCTCGTGGCCAGCCTGCGGCACGAGGCCGTGGAGCCGTGGCTCGAGGGCACGGGCATCGACGCCCCGGCGCTCGAGCCGCTGGCGAGGCGGCTTTCGGAGCCGGGCAAGGCGCTCGTCTTCTGGGACGGGCGCGACGCCAGCGCGGGAGCCATCGACGCGCTCGTCGCCGCCCGGGGCTCCGCGGTGACGCGGGTCATCGTCCCGGGCGACGAGGCGGCCAGCCGGGGCGCCGACGTGATGGGGCTCAGGCCGGACCTCGACACCGGCTACCGGCCGGTGGAGCGAGCGGGCATGGACGCCCGCGGCATCCTCGAGGCCGCCGCCGACGGGCGGATCGACACCCTCCTCGTGCTCGGGGCGGACCTCTTCCACGAGTTCCCCGACCCCGAGCTCGTGGAGCGGGCGCTGGCGCGCTGCGACCGGGTGGTGGCGCTGTCGGTCATGCGCCACGAGACCGCGCGGCGGGCGCACCTGCTGCTCCCCCTGGCGCCGTGGCTCGAGAGCGACGGCGCCGTGATGAACATGGAGGGCCGCGTGCAGGTCATCCAGGCGGCGACCGATCCCGCGGACGAGGCGGTCGCCGACTGGGCCGTCCTCGCCCGGATGCTGGGGATCGAGGTGCACCGGGCCCGGGACGTGCGCCGGCGGATCGCCCAGGCTATCGCGGAGCTTTCCGGGGATCTGGGCGGGGAGGGCCGGGTCGTGGGGCTCGTCCCGCCCCCGGCGCCGGCCGCGGAGATCGCCCCCATGCCTCCCCGTCCCCAAGGGGGCCTGGAGCTGCTCACCGGCCGCCTCCTCGAGGCCCGGGGCATCGGCCCCGAGCCGTACCTGGCCGCGGTGGCGAGCACCCTCGAGGTGCGCATGCACCCCGCGGACATGGCCCAGCGGGGCCTGGCCGACGGTCAGCCGGTGGAGCTTGTGGCGGGCGAGCGGCGGCTTGAGGCCACGGTGCGCCCCGGGGTGGGGCTCGCCGAGGGCTGCGCCTGGGTGGGGGACGGGGCCCGGGGCCGGCGGCTCGGATCCGGATTCGGCCCCGGAGTCAGGGTCGAGGTGTCGGCCCTCGAGGTGCTGGCGGCAGGAGGTGCGCGCTAGGTGCTCCTAACCGTGGTCATCGACATCGTCAAGTCGCTGATCCTCGTCATCTTCCTGCTCACGGCGTTCGCGTACCTCACCTACGGCGAGCGCAAGGTCCTGGCCCGCTTCCAGTTCCGGCCCGGACCCAACCGGGTGGGACCGTTCGGGCTGCTGCAGCCCCTGGCGGACGGCATCAAGATGGCGCTCAAGGAGGAGATCATCCCCGCCGAGGCGGACCGCTACGTCTACCTCCTGGCCCCCCTCATCTCGCTGGTGGTGGCGCTGCTCGCCTTCGGGGCCATCCCCTGGGGGCCGCCGGCCCACCTCTTCGGCCGGTCGATCCCGCTGCAGATCTTCAACCCCAACGTGGGCGTGCTCTACATCTTCGCCATCAGCTCCCTGGGCGTGTACGGCCTGGTGCTGGGCGGGTGGTCGTCGCAGAACAAGTACTCTCTGCTGGGCGGGCTGCGCTCCTCGGCGCAGGTGATCTCCTACGAACTGGCCATGGGGCTGTCGGTGGCCGGCGTGCTGATCCTCGCCGGCTCCGCCAGCCTCACCCACATCATCCGCGCCCAGGACCACTACTGGTTCGTCTTTCCCGAGCTCATCGGCTTTCTCATCTACGTCATCACGGCCATCGCCGAGACCAACCGCGCGCCCTTCGACCTGCCCGAGGCGGAGCAGGAGCTTGTCGCCGGGTACCACACCGAGTACACGGGCATGAAGTTCGCCATGTTCGCCATGGCGGAGTACATCAACATGATCACGGTCTCGGGCCTGGCCGCGACGCTGTTCCTCGGAGGCTGGCACGGCCCGTGGCTCCCGCCGTTCCTGTGGTTCCTCATCAAGGTGGGCATCTTCCTGTTCATCTTCATGTGGCTGCGCGCGACGCTGCCGCGCCTGCGCTACGACCGGCTGATGGCCTTCGGCTGGAAGGTCCTTCTGCCCATCGCGGTCGTCAACACCATGGCCACGGCGGCATTCGTGGCCCTCAGCCGGTAAGGAGGGATCGCTGGCATGCTGGAGCGGACGGTTGCCCTGACCAAGGGCATGGGGACCACCCTGAAATACTTCTTCACCCACCCCAACGAGACCGTCAGCTACCCCGAGGAGCGGCGTCAGCTGCCGCCGCGCGCGCGCTGGAAGCACCGGCTGCGCCGCTACGACGACAACCTGGAGCGCTGCATCGGCTGCGAGCTGTGCGCGGCGGTGTGCCCCGCCGACGCCATCACCGTGGTGCCCGCGCAAAACGACCCCGAGCACCCCCGCTCCCCGGGGGAGCGCTACGCCAAGGTGTGGGACGTGGACCTGATCCGGTGCATCTTCTGCGGCATGTGCGAGGAGGCGTGCCCCACGGACGCCGTGGTGCTGGGGCCTGACTTCGAGCTGTCTGCGTACACCCGCCAGGCGATGATCTACCACAAGGAAGATCTCCTGGAGCCCGAGCGCTGATGGCCGTCGTCTTCTGGCTGGCCGCGGCCGCCGCGGTGATCCTGGGGATCGGGGTGGTGGTGGCCCCCCACCCGATCCACTCGGCGGTGGCGCTGGTGGGGACGCTCTTCGCGCTGGCGGCGCTGTTTCTGCTGCAGGACGCGGAGTTCCTGGCCGTGGTGGAGGTGCTGGTGTACGCCGGCGCGGTGATGGTCCTCTTCCTGTTCGTGATCACCCTGCTCACCGCGGGCAAGGAGGACGTGCGCGACCGGCTGTTCTGGCAGTCGGGCGGACTGCCGTACCAGGTCGCCCTGGGCGGGGGTCTGGGCGTGCTGCTCCTGGCGCTGCTCGCGGACCTGTTTGTCCGCGTGCTTCCCATCGGGCCCAGTCCCGCGCTCACGGCCCCGGGGTGGGGTTCCATCAAAGCCTTCGGTCAGGCGCTGTTCACGCGTTACCTGTTCCCGTTCGAGATGACGGCGGTGCTGCTGCTCGTGGCCGTCATCGGCGTGGTGGTCCTGAGCCGGGAAAGGGCGAGCAAGTGATGCCGATCACCGACTATCTCATGGTCTCGGGCATCCTGTTTGTCATCGGGACCGTCGGCGTGGTCGTCCGCCGCAATCCCCTGCTCATGTTCATGTCCGTGGAACTCATGTGGAACGCGGTGAATCTCACGTTCATCACCTTCGCCCGCGCGCTGCAGGGCTTGGCGGGCCAGGTGTTCGTGTTCCTGGTGGTCACCGTGGCCGCGGCCGAGGTGGCCATCGGGCTGGCGATCATCGTCATGGTGTTTCGCAACCGCAAGACGGTGGACGTGGACGAGATCCACCTCATGAAAGGGTAGGCGGCATGACACATCTGGCCTGGCTCATCCTGGCGCTGCCGCTTTTCGGCAGCCTGACCCTGATGCTCACCGGCGGGCGCCTCGGCAAGGGCGGTTCGGCGGCGGTGGGGGTGGGGTCGGTGTCGGCCGCCTTCGTCCTTGCGGCGATCACCTTCTTCGTGCTCCTCGCGCGCGCGCCGGCGGCCCGCTCCATCCACGAGATCCTCTACACCTGGATGGCGGCCCCCGCGGGCTTCCACCTGCGGGTGGGGCTGCTCGTGGACCCGCTGTCGCTGCTGTTCATGCTGGTCATCACCGGGGTCGGCGCGCTCATCCACCTGTACTCGGTGGGCTACATGGGCCGCGACGACGCCTTCTCCCGGTTCTTCGCGTACATGAACCTGTTCGTCTTCGCCATGCTGCTCCTCGTCATGTCCGACAACTTCCTCTTCCTGCTCGTCGGCTGGGGCGGCGTGGGGCTCGCGTCCTACCTGCTCATCGGGTTCTGGTACCAGCGCCCCTCGGCGGTCCAGGCGGCCAAGAAGGCCTTCGTGGTCAACGTCGTGGGCGACGTGGGCATGATGATCGCCATCTTCCTCCTCTACCTCAACCTGGGGACGGTGAGCTACCACGGGGTGTTCGCCGCCGCCGGATCCCTGGGGACGGGGGCGCTGGCCTTCTGGATCGCCATCCTCCTCTACCTGGGGGCCGCGGCCAAGTCGGCGCAGTTCCCCCTGCACGTGTGGCTCCCCGACGCCATGGAGGGCCCGACCCCGGTGTCGGCCCTCATCCACGCCGCCACGATGGTGACCGCCGGGGTCTACCTCGTGGCCCGGGCGTACCCGCTCTTCCATCTCTCCGCCGCGGCCACCAGCGTGGTCGTGGACATCGCCGCCTTCACCGCCATGTTCGCCGCCGTCATCGCCATCACCCAGTACGACATCAAGCGCGTGCTCGCCTACTCCACGGTGAGCCAGCTCGGGTACATGTTCCTGGGGGTGGGCATGGGCGCGTACGTGGGCGGGCTGTTTCACTTCCTCACCCACGCCTTCTTCAAGGCGCTCCTCTTCCTCGGGGCCGGCAGCGTCATCCACGCCGTCCACGACGAGCAGGACATGCGCCGCATGGGGGGCCTCGGGAAGACGATGCCCATCACCTACTGGACCTTCATGGCCGCGGTCCTGGCCATCAGCGGCATCCCCGGGTTCTCCGGCTTCTTCAGCAAGGACCTCATCATCGGCTCGCTGCTCGAGACCGGGCACACGGTGCTCTGGCTGGTGGCGGCGGTGACGGCGGGGCTGACGGCCTTTTACATGTTCCGGCTCTTCTATCTGACGTTCAGCGGCGAGCCGCGGGGCGAGAAGGGCCACGAGTCGCCCCGGGTGATGACGGGGCCGCTCGTGGTGCAGGGGGTGCTCTCGGTGGTGGGCGGCTACCTCGTCCTGCCGGGCGGGTGGAACGCGCTGGGCGGGTGGCTGCACCCCGTGTTCGCCCGCTACCCCGGCGGCATCACCCGGGCCTGGTCCCTGCCGCCCGACTGGGCGTCCATGATCATCTCGGTGCTCCTGGCGGTGGGGGGCTGGTACCTGGCGTACCTCACCTACAAGGTGCACGCCATCGACTCCGTCCGGGTGCGCACGGCGCTGGGCGGCCTGTACACGGCCGCGTACCGGAAGTTCTACATCGACGAGGCCGGCGAGTGGACCCTGGTGCGCGGGGCCCTGTGGCTGGGGCGCGCGGGCACCTGGCTCGACCGGGGCCTGATGCAGGGCGGCGTGGACGGCGTCGGGAGCCTGGTGCGCGAGTGGGGCGAGTCCCTCAAGCCCATCCAGACCGGGTTCGTGCGGCGGTATGCCCTTTCCATCCTGCTCGGGGCCGTGGCCGTCGCGGCCTACTTCACCCTGCGGGCGTAAGGAGGCCAGGCGTTGACCGACAGCGGTTCCATCCTGCTCACCGTCCTCTGGACCCTGCCCCTGGCGGGGGCCGCCATCACCCTGCTCCTGGGGACCACGCCGCGAACGGCGCGGGTGCTGGCGGTGGGCTTCGCGGGCCTCGAGGTGCTTCTCTCGCTGCTGCTCTTCGGCGGGGGCGGCACCGGCCAGTTCCGGTTCACGCAGCGCGTCCCGTGGGTTCCCGCCTGGGGCGTCAGCTACCGGGTGGGCGTGGACGGCATCTCCATGTTCCTGGTGATGCTCAGCGCCGTCATGACCCTCTTCGCCATCCTGGCCTCCGGCTCCGAGCTCCCCCGGGGCAAGCAGTACCTGGCGCTGCTGCTGACCCTGGAGAGCGCCACCGTGGGCAGCTTCGTCGCCCTGGACCTCGTGCTCTTCTACCTCTTCTGGGAGCTCATGCTGGTGCCGGTCTACCTCCTCATCGTGGGCTGGGGCGGGCCCAACCGGGCGCGCGCCGGGCTCAGGTTCCTCATCTACTCGTTCGTGGGCAGCCTCTTCATGCTCGTGAGCATCATCGCCCTGGGCTACGAGGCCTTCACGCTCCACCACCAGTGGACCTTCAGCCTCGTTCGGCTCGTCGGGCTGCCCCTGAGCCCGGTGGCGGCCGGATGGCTCTTCGCCGGCTTCGCGATCGCGTTCGCGGTCAAGGCGCCGCTCTGGCCGTTCCACGGCTGGCTGCCCGAGGCGTACACCGAGGCGCCGCTGCCGGTGGCGGCGGTGCTCAGCGGCGTCCTCTCCAAGGCGGGCGTGTACGGCTTTCTGCGCTTCGCCCTCCCGCTCTTCCCGGTGGCGGCGCGCCACTTCCTGCCGGTGCTGGGGGTCCTGGCCGTGGTGGGGATCCTCTACGGCGCCGTCCTGGCCCTGACCCAGCAGAACATGCGGCGCATCCTCGCCTTCTCCAGCCTCTCGCACATGGGCCTGATCCTCTTGGGGGCCTTTGCGGTCACCGCCATCGCCGTGGAGGGCACCGTGCTGCAGATGGTCAACCACGGCATCATCATCGGCGCGCTCTTCTTCCTCGTGGGGATGATGGAGCTTCGCACCGGCGGGTCGGACCTTCACGCCCTGGGGGGGCTCGCGCGGCGCGCGCCGGTCATGGCGGGCCTGGCGCTCGGGATCGTGCTGGCGGCGCTGGGGCTGCCGGGCCTCAATGGCTTCGCGGGGGAGTTCCTCATCCTCCTGGGCGTGTTCCAGCGGGTGCCCGGCTGGGGCTGGGCCGCCATCGTGGCGGTGGTGTTGGCCGCCGCCTATATGATCCGGTTCTTCCAGGGCGCCTGGCACGGAAGCGGCGAGGACCGCGGCGAGCTCGGGGGGCGTGACCTCCTGGGCCGCGAGCGGGTGGTCCTGGTGCCGCTCCTGCTGCTCATGGTGCTGCTCGGGCTGTGGCCCTCGTGGCTCGTGGGCCGGGTCGCCCCCGCCGCGCAGCGGGTCACCGACCGCGTGGGCCTCGTGGCGCCCCGCATCCCCGGAAGGGGGGTGAGCCGATGAAGGTCCCCACCTTCCAGTCGCTGCACCTTTGGACCATGGCCCCGGAGCTGTGGGTGCTGGCCACCTCCATCGTCGTGCTGGTGGTGGCGCTGTTCATGTCCGACGAGCACACCCTCACGCCGCTGGTGATCGGGATCGCGGGACTCGTGGGCGCCTTCTGGCAGTCGGCCGCCATGCTCGGGGTGCACACCACCGGCTTCTACGGCTTCATCGCGGCGGACCACGTGGGGGCCGTCATCAACCTCGTGGTCATCGCCTCCGCGCTCGTCGCCCTGGCCCTCTCTCCCGGGGAGGTGGAGCACGGCCCGGAATACGTGGCGCTGACGCTGTGGGCCGCCATCGGCATGATGGTCCTGGGCTCGGCCACCAACCTCCTCACGCTCTTCATCGGCATCGAGGTGCTCTCGCTGCCGCTGTACATCCTCACAGGCTTTCACCGCCGCAGCGCCCTCTCGGGCGAGGCCTCGGTGAAGTACCTGCTGCTCGGAGCGTTCTCCTCGGGATTTCTCCTGTACGGATCGGCCTTTCTCTACGGAGACACCGGGACGCTGTTTTTCACCCGCATGGCCTACGTGCTCACCCAGGCCCCGGGAGCGGTCAACGTGTACCTCTACCTGGGCATGTCCCTGGTCCTTGTGGGACTGTCCTTCAAGCTGGCGGTCATCCCCTTCCACATGTGGGTCCCCGACGTCTACGAAGGGGCCCCCACCCCCGTGACCGCCTTCATGTCCGTGGGCACCAAGGCCGCGGCCTTCGCGGCGTTCCTCCGGGTGTTCCTCACCGCCCTTCCGCCCACCATCGTCCCGTGGCAGCACGCGATCTGGTTCCTGGCGGTGCTCACCATGCTGGGCGGCAACCTCATGGCGCTGGGACAGCCCAACCTCAAGCGCATGCTGGGATACTCGGGCATCGCCCACGCGGGCTACCTGCTGGTGGCGCTGGTGGCGGCCACGTCGCGGGGCGTGGACGCGGGGCTCTTCTACCTCCTGGCGTACGGCGCCATGAACCTGGGCGCGTTCGCGGTCATCGTGGCCCTGAGCCACGGGGCGGAGGAGGGCGCCGACATCTCCGCGTACCGGGGGCTTTTCTTCCGGCGCCCGGTCCTCGCCAGCCTCATGACGCTGTTTCTCTTCAGCCTGGCCTCGGTCCCGCCCACCGCGGGCTTCGCCGGGAAGTTCTACATCCTCCAGTCGGCGGTGGGGGCGGGAGACCTCTCGCTGGCCATCGTGGTGATCGTGGCCACCATGATCTCCTTCTACTACTACTTCCGGGTCATCGTGGCGATGTTCACGCGGACGGAGGCGGCCGAGCCCCGCGCCCCGGTGGCGGCCATCCCGCTCGTTCGGGGCCTCGTGGTCGCGTCCCTCGTGGTGGCCGCGCTGGGGACCCTCGAGTTCGGCATCTTTCCCGGCGGTCTCTCCCACGTGGCCCAGGCGTCGACGCGGATCCTCTCGGGCCTGTGAACGCCCTGAGCCCCGCCACGGACTGCATAGCGGGGATCGCGGGCGGGAATCTTTCGATCCGGCGCCATGGCGCGGCCACTCGCCGTTCCTGCCCGCTCAGGACGCCATCTTGGCCGGTGGTGCCTGAAAAAAGGAGGAACCGCGTCCCTTGCGACGAAAGAACGGGAACAAACGACCGAAGGAGGGGTTCCTACGAATAAGGCCGACGTGGTTGCCAGGGTCGCCGACAAGGCGGGGCTGAGTCGTCGGGATGCCGAGAAATCCGTCAACGCCTTTGTGGAGACCATCGAAACCGCGCTGACAGCCGGCGAGAAGGTGTCGCTCGTGGGCTTCGGCACATTCGAAGTGCGCTCCAGGTCTGCACGCAAGGGACGCAACCCGCAGACGGGCAAGGAGATCCAGATCGCTCCGAGCAAGGTCCCGGCGTTCAAGGCCGGCAAGTCCCTGAAGGACTCGGTGGACCGCTAGGCGGCCACTCCTTCGATCGCCGGGTAGCGCGGGCTGCCCGGCGCTTTTGCGTGGAAGGGGGAGCGGCGGTGCGGGTGGACAAGTGGCTCAAGGTGGTCCGCCTCATCAAGCGGCGCAGCGTGGCCCACGACGCCGCGGCGCTGGGCCGGGTGACCGTGAACGGCCGGGACGCCAAGCCGGCCACGGAGGTGAAACCCGGCGACCGGGTCTCCCTGCGCCTGGGCTCCCGGCAGCTGACCGTGGAGGTCGTCGCCACCCCCGCCTTCCTGCGCGGGGGAGAGGACGCCCCCTACCGGATCCTCGAGGAGCGGCGCGTCGACGACGGGACCGGCTGAGCGGGCCGTGCTCCCCGCCGCATATCCCCGGCGAGAACGCCTGACACTACCCCCTGAAGCTTGAGGCAGGGGGCCGTCCAATGTCGCTCCTTCACGCCCGCCGCCGCTGGGCGCTGGCCGCCGGAGCCCTGGTGCTCGTCGTCATCCTGGGATGGGTGTGGGCCCGTCACCGCGCCGTCCCGAGGACCGCCGCCCCGCGCACCGGCAAGCTCATCGGCTTCTACGAGGACAGCGGCACCTCGGGCCGCGGGCACGGCTCGTGGCCGGCCTTCCAGCGGCACGTGGGACACCTGGACATCGTGGCGCCCTTCTGGTACCGCATGGACCAGAAGGGCGACATCGCCAACGTCCACCCGGTCAACCCCCACGTGGTGACCCTGGCCCACGCCCACCACGTGAAGGTGCTGCCGCTCGTGGTCAACGCCGGCTTCATGATGCTCGACCCCCGCGTCCGCCCCCGCGCCGTGGACGCCGTCGCGACCCAGGTCGCCCGCGACGGCTACGACGGCGCGTTCGTCGACTTTGAGCTCCTGCCCATGGGCGAGCGGGACAACTTCGCCGCCTTCGTCACCGCGCTCGCCGCCCGGTTGCACCGGGCCCACCGGGAACTCGGGGTGACGGTCTTCCCCAAGGTGGGCAGCGCCGCCGGCCCGGGGCGCAGCTACGACTACGCGGTGATCGGAAAAGAGTCCGACCATGTCCTCCTCATGGCCTACGACGAGCACCAGGACGCGGGGCCCCCCGGGCCCGTGGCGTCCATCGGGTGGGTGCGCGCGGGCCTCCGGCGGGCGCTGGTGGACGTTCCTCCGGGGCACCTGTACCTGGGCCTGGCCCAGTACGGATACGACTGGGTGGCGCCGGGCCACGCCACCACCCTCTCCACCAAGCAGGCGGCGGCCCTGGCCAGCCGGCAGGGGGTGAAGGTGGCGTGGGACCCGACCTACGCCGAGCCCCACTTCCGCTACACCGACCGCTCCGGGGCGATCCACGACGTGTGGTACGAGGACGCCGCCTCGGCGAAGATGCGCTACGACCTGGCCCGGTCCATGGGCGCCGTCGGCGTGGGGATGTGGCGGCTCAACTTCGAGCAGCCTGCCTTCTGGTCCAAGGTCCGGGCCGGCTGACGGCGATTCTCATTCCCCCCCCGCCGCATACCATGGGCAGCGGGGAGGTGGACCATGGATCCGGAGCGCGCCCGATCCCATGCCCTCACCCTGACCGACCGGGAGCTGCTGGACCTGACGGGCGTCACCAAGGTGGAGAGCTTCGACGACCGGGAGATCGTGCTGCTCACCCACGCCGGTCAGCTCACCGTGCACGGGCAGTCCATGCACATCCGTCACCTGGACCTCGAGAGCGGCAGCCTGGTGCTGGACGGGCAGGTGGCGTCGCTGATCTACGCCCAGAACCCGGGCCGGCGCAGCCGCGGCTGGGCGCAGCGGCTGGGGCGCTGACCCGTGACCCTGGTCGCCTTCCAGCTCTACCGCGCGGTCGCGGTGGCGATCCTGGGGGCTGTGCTGGCGCTGGGCCTGGACGCGTACCGGGCGCTGGTGCGCTCGGCTCGGCCCGGGCGCTTGGAGCTGGTGCTCTGGGACCTGCTCGCGGTGGCGCTCTTGGGCGTCGTGGGCTTCGCCTGGCTCTTCGCCGCGGCGTACTGGTCGCTCAGGCTCTACGTCCCCCTGGGCCTCGCGGTGGGGGCGGGCGCGTACGCGCTGCTGGCGCATCCCGTGCTGGGCCCCGCGGCGGACAGGGCGCTGGGCCGGGCGGTGCGCCTCGCGCGCGCGATCCGGGGGGCGGCGGCCCGGGCCCTGGCCCGTCTCGCCCGGCGCTCCCCGCCGTAGCAGGAGTCCGGACCCGGGCCGCGAATACCTGGGTCGAACAGCGTTTGTCCACAATTTGTACACATCCTGTGGATAGCGGAGGGCGCCGTGCACGTCGAGATCCGGGGGGCCGAGCGCCTCAGCTTCCGCGAGCGGCAGGTGGTCGTGCTGAAGGAGACCGGGGGAGCGAACGAGGAGATCGCGCAGCGCCTGGGGCTGTCGGCCTCCACCGTGGCCACCCTTCTCAACCGGGCCCGGGCCAAGGGGTACCAGGTGGTCATCGTGCTCGACGGCGATCCCCTGGGCCTCAACGCCGCCGAGGCGGACGAGCCGTGATCCCCCGCCCGCGGGATGTGCCCGGCCCCCTGCCTCGGCCCCGGCGCCGTTTCCGGCTGGACCGGGCGGTGCTCGTGGTGATGGGCCTGTACCTCCTCGGGTTCATGGTGTACGGCGAGCTGCAGGTGCAGAGGGTCCGGCACATGGAGATCCGGCTCGAGCGCCGGCTCGCGGCCGTGCAGGCGGCGAACCGCTCCCTCGCCGCCCGGATCCGGTTCCTGCGCACGCCCCAGGGCCAGGCCCTCGCTCGCCAGGAGGTCCTGCGCGGGACCGGCGGGGAGATCCCGGTGCTCACCCTGCCCCGCCGCTGAGGCCCGGACGCGGGCCGCGCCCCGAATTCCTGACGCCCCGCGGGACCCCGGGGGCCCGGTTTGCGGCGGGGAGGGGGCGGCGCGCCCGGCGTGCTCAGAATCCTTGACAGCCACACGCCCCCGCGTTTACACTCAAAGTGAACCCTCATCTGCAATAGGAGAGAAAGCGGGGAGACTTTGCCAGACAACGACATCGAGGTCGGGGCGATCGTCGAAGGTGTGGTGACGGGGATCACCAACTTCGGCGCGTTTGTGCTGCTTCCCGGGGGTAAGACCGGCCTCGTGCACATCTCCGAGGTCGCGGACGCCTACGTGCGCGACATCAAGGACTTTGTCAAGGAACAGGACAAGGTCATGGTGAAGGTCCTCAGCTACGACGGCAAGCAAAAGGTGGGCCTGTCCATCCGCCAGGCGGTTCCCGGCGCCAGCCGCGAGCGCAAGCGGCCGGTGGGCCGGCGCCCCATGGGCACGGGCCGGCTCACGTTCGAGGATAAGCTGGCTCACTTCATGAAAGACAGCGAAGATCGCCTGACGGACCTGAGGCGGCACACCGACGCCAAGCGCGGGGGCCGGGGTTCCGGGGGGCCCAAGGACCAGGGCGCCATCTGAGACTCCCGTGAGGACGGGGCGGGAAGCCTTAGGCTCCCGCCTCGTCTCTTTGGCGAAAGGGGCTGGGACCGTGGAACGCTTCGCCTTTCTCCTGCACCCCCTGCGCATGTCGGACTTCACCCGCAAGTTCCCCTGGGCGCAGCGCCTGCCCGAGAGCTGGGTCGAGGCCGCCTTCGCCCGGGTGCCGGCGTTCCGGGTGTCCCACGTCACGGGGGTGCGAGACCTTCTGGGCCACGAGGCGGAGGGCGACCTCTACGCCCTGCCCATGACCCCGCGCTACCTCTTGGAGCGGCCGTTTCCCTGGGTGCTCCGGCGGCTCGTCGCGGCCGGCCGCAAGGCCGAGGAGGACGGCGCCCGGATCTTCGGGCTGGGCGCCTTCACCAAGATCGTCGGGGACCGCGGGGTCAGCGTGGCCCGGGCCCTGTCCATCCCGGTCACCACCGGCAACAGTTACACCGTCGCCACGGCGGTGGAGGGGGCGCTCCTGGGCGCCCGGCGCATGGGCATCCCCCTGGACGGGGCCCGGGCGGCGGTGGTGGGCGCCACGGGCTCCATCGGTCAGGCGGTGGCGCTGTTACTGGCGAAGGAGGTCGGAGCGGTCACCCTGGTGGGCCGGCGCCGCGACGCGCTGGACGCCCTGGCGGAGCGGGTGCGCGCCGAGGGCCGGGCCGAGGTCGCCGTGGGCACCGACCCCTCGGCCGCGGCCCGGCGCGCCGAGATCGTGATGACCGTCAGCTCCGCCACCGAGGCGTTGATCCAGCCCCAGGACCCGCTCCCCGGCGCGGTGGTGTGCGACGTCTCCCGGCCCCGCAACGTGTCCGCCCAGCTCACCGAGGTGCGCGACGACGTCCTGGTCATCGACGGCGGCGTCATCAAGGTGCCCGGCCCCGTGGACTTCGGGTTCAACTTCGGCTTCCCGCCCGGCACCTCGGAGGCGTGCATGGCCGAGACGATGATCCTGGCGCTCGCGGGCCGCTACGAGTGCTTCACGCTGGGGCCCGACATCAACGTGGAGAAGGTCCTGGAGATCGGGCGGCTGGGCCGGGAGCTGGGCTTCGGCCTCAGTGGGTTCCGGCGCTTCGAGCGCGCCATCGACGACGCCGAGGTGGACGCGATCCGCGAGCGCGCCAACGAGCGCAACCGCCGGTCCGCGAGCGGCTGAGGCGGGAGCCGGTCACTCCGCCGCGAGCCACCCCGCCGACGGCTTGCCGATGGACTCGTCCAGGACGAAGAAGTACTCGATGTCCTGCCAGGGCACCATCAGGGTGCCCTTCTCGTCGAGCAGCGACGTGGAGTGGCCGATCTGGTGGGTGACGCGCATGGCCAGCCCGAACGGGGTCTCCTCCGCGGTCGTGTATCCGATGCCTCCGGCGCCGACGCCGAAGTCCACGTACTTCTGGGGTGAGCGGATCTTCACCAGCATGGTGCGCATGGCCAACGGGATTTCCCCCTCAACAAGACAAGCCCCGCCGGCGGGGGATTCGTTCAGGTGGTGCCGGGAGCCGGACTTGAACCGACACGGGCCGAAGCCCAGGAGATTTTAAGTCACCCGCGTCTGCCGATTTCGCCATCCCGGCCAGAGTTGACGATAGCAAACCCGCACGGGGCCCGTCAACCGCGCCCTGCCGCCGGACGCGGGCGCGCGTGCGTCTCGGGGGCGCTCAGGCGATGCCACCGCGCATCTTCGCCGCTCGATTGTTCCACCCTAGCGCAGGGGGGACCGAGGTGGCGACAGCGGGCGTGCGGCGCCTCGTGCGGGGCTACCGCGACGCGTGCGCCGAGTGGGCCCGGGAAATCGTGGCGGTGGAGTGCGGCGGCGCGATGCCGGCGGAGGAGTGGCCGCGCCGGTGGCGGGCGGACCGGGCCGGGGCCGATGGTCCCCGCCGCTGAGCGGAAGGGAAGACGGGCCGTCGCCCCGAAGCCTGGGGCATGGAGCAGGCAGAGGGCGACCGGGCGTATCCCGCCCGGCCCTGGGTGGCGGTGGGGGCGCTGGTGCGCCGGGGATCCGAGCTGCTCGTGGTGCGGCGGGGCCACCCGCCCAGCCAGGGAGTCTACACGGTGCCCGGGGGCGCGGTGCGCACCGGGGAGCGCCTCGTGGACGCCGTCCGCCGCGAGGTGGCGGAGGAGACGGGGCTCAGGGTGGAGGTGGGTCCCCTGGCGTGGGCGGGGGAGCGGATCGACCGCGACGACGCGGGCCGGATCCGCTACCATTACGTCATTCTCGACTACGTGACCCGGCCCGTGGGCGGGATGCTCCGCGCCGGCGACGACGCGCCCGAGGTCCGCTGGGTCTCGCCCGACGAACTCGGGCGGCTGCCCCTGACCGAGGGGCTCCTCGAGGTGGTGGCCGGGGCGCCGAGCTGGCCGTGACGACCCGGGACGTCTTCCTGGCGGCCCGGGTGCGTGCGCTCGAGGACCTGCCGCCGTGGGTGCAGGCGGCCTGCCGGGAGGGCAGGCTGCCCGCCTCTGCGCTGCCCGAGCTGGTGCGCGCGCTGCGCGCGGCCGGGGCATGCCCCCTCCTCGCGGGCGACGCGGTGCCCCCGCGCCTCATCCGGGCGGCCTGCGAGCTCGAGACCGCGCGCGGGGCCGGGACGCCTGGCCGGAATACTCCGGACGAGCCCTGAATAGGGTTCGCCGTCAGCAGGACCCGGGCAAAGGGGGGCATCGATGGAAGCGTACGTGGATCCGCTCAGGGGAGGGCTCCTGGCCATGTTCCGCGAGCTGAACCTCGAGGGGCCGGTGGAGATGGTGCTGGCGGGAGTCGCCGGCGAAGCGCTGGTCGCCGGATCCCGGGAGGTGGCGGTGCTCAAGGCCGGGTACCAGGCGCTGGGCAGTCCCCTGGCCCGGCGCGCCGAGCGCATCGATCTGGCCCGGGTGTGCGCGGTCAAAGCGGGGGTGGGGCGGATGAGCGGGCGGCTTGTCATCAGCGCCCAGGAGGCCTCGGGGGTCATGAGCCAGCACACGGTGCACTTCCCCAGGACCATGGCGGACAAGTTCAGGATCGCCGCGGGCATCCTGAGCCAGCGCGCCCACGAGGCTCGGGAGGCGGCCGCCACGACCCTCGAGGCGCCCCGCGCGAGCGCGGCGGAGGAGGATCCGGGCCGAGCGGGCGACGCCGTCCGGACCCAGGGGCCCGCGAGCGTCCTCGCCCGCATGCGGGCGCTCAGGGAGCTGCGGCAGGAGGAGCTCATCACCGGGGAGGAGTACGTCGAGAAGAAGCGCGAGATCCTGGCGGCGCTGTGAGGCGGGCGGGCTCGGGCCGTCCCGGCCGGAGCCCGCGCAACGCGCCCCGCTGCGGCGTTCGCGTGCGCCCGCATGGGCGGCTTGGAAATAGGGCGAGCGCCTGATTCCCGGCGCGCGCGGACCGTGGTAGAGTGCGGTCTGCAGGCTTGGGCGTCATCCCTTTTCGCCGGAGAATGGCGGGATGGAAGGTGTGCGAGCGCGCCGGTGCGGCCCGCAAGTCGCGCGGCCCGAAGACCCCCGGGGTCCGGTTCCACGGACCTCGGGCGGGGTGCTTTGGGCCGTCGTCTCTGTGCGCCCCCGTCGGTGGCTGTCCCATGCGGCCTTTGGCGCGTTGCGGCGTGCCGGGGCGAGTCCACCCGTCCGGCGCGCGACGGCGGTCGCGCCCGAGCCCGCGCCGAGGCCTCAGCGGTCCCGCCACGACCTGCGGCGCAGCCACGAGCGAGGAGGCGTGAACAATTGCGTGCATCTTTGGCACTGACGGCGATCCTGGCGCTGTGCCTGATCCTCGGGTCGGCGCCCTCGCTGGCCGCGTCCTTCACCTCCACGGCGCCCGAGGGCGTGACGTCGACGGCGACGTGCCTGACGAACCCCTCGGCGTGCCTGGGTCAGGTCACGGGCACCCAGTCGGGCACCCTGCCGACGGGCACCCTGCCGACGGGCACCCTGCCGACGGGCACCCTGCCGACGGGCGCGACGGGAAGCACGGGCTGTCTTTCGAGCATCGCCGCAGCCGAGCAGTGCGCGCAGAAGGCGGGGGTCTCGGGGAGCACCGGCACGTCCCCCAGCGTACCGACCGCCTGCGCCGGGATCTCCGCATCGAGCCCGCCGTCGGCGCTGGCGGGGTGCGTCCAGGCGCTCGCGGCGGCCACCGGGGTCAAGCTGCCCAGCGCCTGTTCCACCGTGACCTCGGAAACGGGTGGGACCAGCGCGCTCAAGGCCTGTCTCGACGCGGCCGGGCTGTGCGCCAAGAGCGGTTCGGGCGGCCGTGAGCTCCCCGCCCTGCCGTCGGGGGTGGTGGGAGCGCTGGGCGCGGCCTGTCAGGAGCCGTCTCTGACGATCACCGCCGTCACTCCCGATCCGGCGTCTCCCGGCGCCGGTGTGACGCTCCTGGGCACGGGCTTCGGTCAGACGGGCACCCTCCGGTGGGTCCCGGCCTCGGGCCCCTCCGTCTCCATGAAGGTGACCCGCTGGAGCGCGGACAAGGTGCTCGCTCAGATTCCTTCCGCGGCGGCGGGCAAGGGCACGATCGAGCTTTCGACAAGCACCGCGCACGCGAGCATCGCCGAGCGGGTCACCCCGGTGTTCGTCTTTGGTCCGCCGCTCCCCGACGGCAAGGTTCCCGTGACCCGGCACGGGCATGTGTACTTTGTCACCCGGGCCGGCGCGACCACGCTTCGAGCGATGGCGGGTGCTCGCCTTAGGACCGTCGAGGCAGGCATGGCCAAGGCCCGGCAAAGGTGGGGGGCTCCCGACGGCCACCAGGTCGCGGCGACGGCCGTGAAGCTGCCGCCGGTGATCCGGGGCGGCTCGCGGTCCGGCGGCAAGGCGGCCTCGCCGTCGCGCCCGGCCCCCATGACGCCGTCGGGCGCGACGAGCGCCAGCGCGTGTTCCGCCCTTTCGCCGGTCACCGAGTACGGCCCGGACCACCTGCCCTTCAGCTCCCTTGGGACCTCGGTGGACTACAACGTCCCGAGCACCACGGTGGGCGGGGTGACCCTCGCCTCCGGCGCCGCCTACGGCACCGCGACCGGCGATCCCAACACCGGCACGGTGGCCGCCGTCGACTGGGCGGCGGGGATCGCGGCCGCGCGGGTGGACGGCCTCCTGCACGTGGAGTACGTGAGCCACGCCTGCGGTTCGCGGCCGGACCCGGTGACGGTGCAGGCCAAGGTGATCATGGTCCAGTGGACCGACTCCATCTCGGCGGAGGGGGCCTCCTGCGCGCCGCTCCTCGCGGTGATGGTCGTCAAGCCCCAGTATTCGAACCCCCACTCCCAGCAGCGCACCCTCGCCAGCTGTCTGTCGAACCTCTCCGGCTCCGTCGCCTCCTTCCCCGAGGACGAGACCGCGACGGAGGCGAGCCAGGCGCTTTCGCTCGTGTCCAAGGCCGTGAACAAGTCGCTGGACGCGTACAGCTACTTTGACACCGCCTCCACGATCCTCGGCGTCCTGGGGTCCACGCCGCAGGTGGCCACCTTCACCTGGACCGGCCAGCTGCAGAAAGGGGAGCGGCTCTCCGTCGACGTGGGACCCTCGGCGGTGATCGGCGACTCGGGACTGGGCGAGGCGGTCAACAAGGTGGCCGCCGTGGTGATGGTGCGGATCACCGACGTGCGCCACCTGGGCCTCATCGAGCCGTACGGCCGTGACGCGTACACGCCCGTGGGGAGCCCCTACGGGGACGACGCCCACGGCCGCGGAGCGGTCTCCGGCACGGTGCTGGGCCTGCCGGAATGGACCTGCCCGCGGGTGAAGCCCCCCGCGCCCCCGCCCATACCCGGCCTCGGCTATACGGAGGGGGGGATCGAGCTGATGGCGACGCCAGCGTTCCACACGTACCTGGCCAGAGAGCTCAAGCCGTACGCCCCGTACTGGGCGCCGAGCAACTTCCAGCACGACTTCCTCGAACTGGAACTGCGCCGCGAGCCTGGAAATCCGTGGGCAGAGGGCGGATGGAAGCGGGGGGCCGGCGGGTGGACGGCGTACAGCTACCGTCGTCACGGGTTCGACGCCGGATCGTTCAACTACGTCTACGGCCTTCCCAGCCCCTACACCTTCTACGTCCCCGTGATGCCTCCGGGGTGGTACGAGGCCCGGCCCATCCTGGCGCAGCGGCACGGCTCGGGTTCCGCGACGAGTCCCATCGAGGTGAACGTCGTCGCCACCGGCGCCGCGTTTCCCGTGCGCGTCTTCGGCACCTGCCCGACGGTCGGCTACGGCCGTACCGGACCCGGGGAGCAGACGTATGCGCAGTCGCCCGGCGTCGTGTCCGCCACGGCCCAGGGGCAGCGGGCGGGGCCCTTCCCGCTGCCCAGCGGCGAGGTGGGCAGCTGGCCGCTGGTCAAGGCCACGGCGGGCCAGACGATCCACGTGACGCTCAGGTGGCCGACGAAGAAGGCGGTCGGGGAGCGGGTGGTGCTCGTCGGGAACGGCCCTCTTGCCTGGGGACGCGTGGGCGCGACGGGCGAGGCCACCTTGAGCTGGGTCGCCGCGCCGGGCGACACGGTGGTCTATGCGTACGGGTACGGCACCGACGGTGGCGTGGTGCCCGCGTCGGGCGACGTGGTCTTCTATCTCAAGGTGACGGCGCCGCCGGTGAAGATCACCACCGTGCCCACGACACCGGCGAAGTGAGGCGCGCAGCCGTTCCGGGGGCGGGTTGACCCGCCCCCGGCGCCCGGCGGGGCGATGAGGGTCAGAAAATTGGAACGATGCCGCGGCCATGACAGGAGGCAGGCCTCCACTGGAGAATGGCGCCATGAAGTCCATCCAGCGGGAGGTTGAACAGGATGCGGGGGAGACATGTCGTCGGCCTCGTCGCCGCCCTGTCGATGCTCGTGGTGTCCTCACCGCCCACGGCGGGGGCCGGTCGCGTGCGGATCCAGCACGACACGCCCGCCTTCGTGCACACGGCCCGGAACCTTGGACCGGCCCGGGGAGACCTGCCGATCGAGGTCACCCTCTGGCTGCGGCCCCGCGACGCCGCGGGGCTCGACGCCTTGGCCCGCACGCTGGCCGGGGCGGGCGGCGGGGCCGCCCGCGACTTTCTGAGTCCGGCGCAGTTTGACGCGCGCTTTGCCCCGGCTCCCGTCGCGGTGACGGCCGCCGAGGACTACCTCGGCTCCCAGGGCTTGCGCGTGACCGGCGTGGCGCCAAACGGCCTGTACGTCGCCGCCGCCGGGACCGCGGCCCAGGTCGAGGCGGCCTTCGGCGTCGACCTGGAGCGCTACCAGGTCGGCCGCCGGGTGGTCGTGGCCAACTCCGGCGCGCCGTCCCTGCCCGCGGCGCTCGCGAGCCGCGTCATCGCGGTCGGGGGGCTCGACGGCGTCACGGCGCACCCGCTCCTCGCGACGCCCTTCCCCGGGCACAGGCCGCCCGCTCCCGGCGGCCCCCGCAAGACCGGGCCCAACCACCCGCCCACGTACGCACAGCTCTGCGACGCGCTCGCACCCGACAACGGCCAGACGACGGTGACCGGGGCCACCTACATCCCGTGCCCGTACAGCCCCCAGGGGCTGGCCGGCGTCACGGGCTTCAGCGTCGACGGGGC
>JAJZYS010000017.1 GCA_021797925.1 Bacillota bacterium | reverse complement strand
CTGTCAAGACTGGGTCGTCTAGGGAGCTTAGCGCGTTGGAACACGACAGGGCGGACGGCGAGCCGGTGAGCCTGCGCTTCGGGGACAGCGCCGACCTTTTTCGCCGCATGCGTCGCATCGAGGGCCAGGCCCGCGGCGTGCAGGCGCTCATCCTCGGGGGCGGCAGCTGCCAGGAGATCGAGACCCAGGTCAAGGCCATGCGCGGCGCCCTGGAGCAGGTGATGCGCATCCTGTACGCGTGCCGGCTCCTCGAGGGCGTGGACCGCGCGGTGGGCCCGCTGGACCCCGAGGCGGTGCGGCGGGCGCTGTGGTCGTGACTCATACCCCTATGGGTATGTCGGGGTGGTTCCCCCTCACGAGCCCAGCGCCGCCGTCACCAGCTGCTCCGAGAGGGCCCGGGCCACGGTGAAGACGTCGCCCGCCCCCATGGTGATCACCAGGTCCCCCGGGCGCACCGTCGCCACGAGCTCCGCCGCGATGGCCTCGAGTGCACCCGGGCACGCCACCTCGGGGCCGTTGGCCGCGCGGATGCGCTCGGCGAGCACCTGACTGGACACCCCGGCGATGGGCCGCTCGCCCGGCGGGGAGTAGATGTCGGCCAGGAGCACCCGGTCGGCGCCGGCAAAGGCCGCGGCGAACTCGGCCAGGAGGGCGGCGGTGCGGGTGTAGCGCTGGGGCTGGAACACGGCGATGATGCGCCGGGCGCGCAGCTCCTTTGCGGCGGCCAGCACCGCCCGGATCTCCGTGGGGTGATGGGCGTAGTCGTCCACCACCCACGTGCCCGGAGGCGAGGGGTAGAACTCGAAGCGCCGGTGCGCGTTGCGGAAGGTCAAAAGCGCCCGGCGCATCACCTGCGGCCTCACGCCCAACTCCCGGCCCACGGCCAGAGCGGCCAGGGCGTTGAGGACGTTGTGGCGCCCGGGGATCAAGAGCTTCATGCCCATGGCGCCCGGGCCCACGCCGACCACCTGGAAGCGGTTCCCGCCCCCGGCCCGCGGCTCGATGGCCCGGGCACGGAGATCGCCGTGCTCAAACCCGTAGGTGACCACCCGGGCAGGGAGCCGGCGGGCCAGCTCCGCCAGAAAGGGATCCTCGGCGCACAGCACCACGAGCCCGGCGGGCTTGACCTGGCGCGCGAAACGCTCCACGGCCTTCTGCACGGCGGCGAACGAACCGCCGTAGTGCTCGAGGTGCTCCGGCTCCACGTTGGTGATCACCGCCACCCTCGGGTGGTAGCGCAGGAAGGAGCCGTCGCTCTCGTCGGCCTCGGCGACCACGAGCCGGCCGCTTCCTCGGCGGGCGTTGCCGCCCAGGGCGTCCACCTCGCCGCCCACGAGCACCGTGGGATCGGTGCCGGCCACCTGGAGCATCCAGCCGATCATGGAGGTGGTCGTGGTCTTGCCGTGGGTGCCGGTGATGGCGATGCCGTCGCCCTCGTCGACCAGCATGGCCAGAAGCTCCGACCGGTGCAGCACGGTGAGGCCCCGGGCTCTCGCGGCGGCGAGCTCGGGGTTCTCCTCGGGCACGTCGGTGGAGTAGACGACGGTGTCCGCCTCCCCCAGGTTCTCGGCCCGGTGCTCCCAGTGCACCGGGATGCCCAGGGCCACGAGCCGGTCGGTGCGGCTGGAGGGCCTGAGGTCGGAACCGGTGACGTGGCGGCCCTGGGCCTTGAAGACCTGGGCCAGCCCGCTCATGGAGTAGCCGCCGATCCCGACGAAGTGGATCCGGTCCACGTACGATGCCTCCCCGCCATGCTATGGCAGTGACCGCCCCCGTGTCGCCGGCCGCGCACTGGCAGTATCGCCCAACGCCCGGCCGGGTATGCGGCGCAGCCGAACCCCGGCACGGGCGGGATTCGTCACCGATCGCCCGTCCCCTCCGGGGCCCGCGATCGCGGAGGGGTCAGGGTCGGGCCAGGGCGTCCGCCATCAGGGTGAGGGGATCGCCGCCGCGGGCGGCGTGGACAAACCTCCCCGCCGCGGCGATCATGGCGGCGTTGTCTCCGGTGTAGCGGGCCTCGGCCGCCCAGGCCTTGATGCCGTAGGCCCCGGCCGCCGCCTCCAGGGCGGCGCCAAGCGACCGGTTGGCGGCGACGCCGCCCACCAGGGCGATGCGGTCCACCTCCTCCGATCGCGCGGCCTCCACCGCCCGGCGCACGAGCTCCTCCACGACGGCGGCCTGAAACGCCGCCGCCGCGTCCGCGGGCTGCACCCGGCCCAGGGCCTCGAGGACCGCGGTCTTGAGGCCGCTGAAGGAGAAGTCCAGGGGGTGGGCGGTGCGCACTCGGGGCAGGGGGCAGCGCCGGGCGTCGCCCGTCGCCGCCAGCCGCTCCAGGGCCGGGCCGCCGGGGTAGCCCAGGCCCAGCGCCCGCGCCACCTTGTCCAGGGCCTCCCCCGCGGCGTCGTCGAGAGTGCGGCCCAGGACCCGGATCCGCCCGTGGCCGTCGACGCGCCACAGCTCCGTGTGGCCGCCGGAGACGATGAGGCCGATGACCGGGAAGACCGGTTCGCGGTCGAGGAAGGCCGAGTAGAGATGGCCCACCAGGTGGTTGACCCCCACCAGCGGCAGGCCCCGCGCGAAGGCCAGGGCCTTGGCGAAGCTCACGCCGACCATGAGCGACCCGATGAGCCCCGGGCCCTGGGTGACGGCCACGAGGCCGATCGCGTCCATGCCCACGGCCGCCTCCGCCAGCGCCGCCTCGACACAGGGCACCAGGGCCTCCATGTGCTGGCGCGAGGCCACCTCGGGGACGACCCCGCCCCAGTGCGCGTGCACCCGCGCCTGGGAGGCGACGATGAGCGAGCGCACGTGGAGGTCGTCGACGACGGCCGCCGACGTCTCGTCGCAGCTGGTCTCGATCCCCAGGGTCAACGTCGCCGCCACCGCCTTCGCGCCCGCCGCGACGGGGCGGGCCCGGACCGGCAGGCGACGCTGGTTTCGCGGTTGCTCGGAAGATCCCTGCCCACCGGTCAGGGCAGCTCCTCGCTGCGCACCTCGACCTCCTCGGCGTCGAGGGCGACCTCGCCGGGCACCGGGGCCTCGAGCACCTCGCGGTGCCACATCTCCAGCACCAGGAGCGCGTACGCCTGCCGGCCCCGGTGCGAAGCCCGGTCCGGAAGGTCGGTGATGATGGCCCGGACCGCGTCGGGGTTCATGAGCCCGCGCTGGCGGGCGCGGGTGTCGGTGAGGGTGTCGTGGAGCAGCTCGCGCAGCTCGGTGGCCAGGAGCCGGCCGATGGCCACGGGGAAGCCGCGCTTGGGCTGGTCCGCGCTGCCCGACGGCAGCCAGCGCCGGGCCACCTGCCTCAGGCACCACTTGGTGGTGCGCCCCCGGATCTTCAGCTCCCCGGGCAGGGTCCGGGCCAGCGCCGCCACGGCGTCGTCCAGGAAGGGCACCCGCGCCTCCAGGCCGTGGTGCATGGTGATCCGGTCCAGCTTGGTGAGGACGTCGTCCGCGAGCCACACCCGGCGGTCGACCTCGAGCATGGCGTTGATCTCCCCGATCTGCGCCCAATGACGCAGCGCGTCCCGGGCCATGGCGCCGGGATCGGGGTCGTGGGCCCCGGGGCCCAGCAGCCGGAGCACCCCCTCGGGGTCGAAGGTCATCCCCACGCCCCGGTAGCGCTCCGCCAGGGGCAGCGTCGCCCGCCGCACCAGTCCGGCCCCCTTCACGCCGGGGTAGCGCGCCGCCCAGCGCCCCAGCGGGCCCTCGAGCAGCCGGGCCGGCAGGAGCCGGCGGGCGCGCGCCACCGCCGCGGGCTCCAGGTACCCCGGATAGCCGGCCATGAGCTCGTCCGCTCCCTCGCCGGAGAGCACCACCGTGACCTTCTGGCTGGCGGCGCGGGCCAGGTACCACAGCGGTATCGCCGTGGGATCGCCCACGGGCTCGTCGAGCGCGGCCACGATGGCGGGCAGGTCCGCCGCCACGCCGCCGGGGTCGATGGCCACCTCGTGATGCTCGGTGCCGAAGAGGCGGGCGGCGGACCGGGCCGGGGCGAACTCCTCGCCCTCGGGGCCCATCCCGGTGAACCCGGCGGTGAACGTGGGAAGCGACCTGCCCGTCCACCGCTTCAGGCCCGCGAGGATGCTCACGGAGTCGATGCCTCCCGAGAGGAACAGCCCCATGGGCCGATCGCCCTGCAGGTGGGAGACGATGGCCCGACCCAGGGTCTCCTCCAGGGCGTCGAGGGCGTGGGGGTCGTCGTGGACCGCGAGCTCGGGACGGGAGTAGAAGACGCGCTGACCCTGACCGGAGCGCGTCACGACCCAGCGTTCCCCGGGGAGCACCCGCTCCACGTCCTGCACCAGGGTCTCGCGCCCCGGCACCACCCGGTAGGTCAGGTACGTGGCCAGCGCCCCGGACCTGAGCACCGGGGTCGGCGGCAGCCGGAGCAGCGCCTTGAGCTCGGAGGCAAACGCGAACCCCTCGGGGACGCGGCGCACCAGGAGCGGCTTGATGCCCTCGCGGTCGCGGGCCAGGTGCAGCTCGCGGCGCGCGGCGTCCCACAGGGCGATGGCGAACATCCCGTGGAGGCGTTCCACGTATCCGGGACCGTACTGCTCGTAGAGGTGCACCACCACCTCCACGTCGGTGTGGGAGCGGAAGCGGTGCCCCCGGCGCTCCAGGTGGCGCCGCAGCTCCTGGTGGTTGTAGATCTCCCCGTTGACCACCGCCCGCACGCCGCCGTCCTCGCTGGTCAGCGGCTGCTGGCCGGAGGCGGGGTCGCAGATGGCCAGACGCACCATGCCCACGGCCATGGTGCTCTGGCTGAAGAGCCCCGTGCCGTCGGGGCCGCGGTGCGACAACCCGCCCAGCATGAGCGCCACCCGCTGGCGCGCCGTCGGCCCCGAGGCCCGCTCGGACAGGAACCCTGCGATCCCGCACACTTAATCGTTCCGCCCCCCGCCGCGCGCCCGACATAACGACGCCAGCGTAGCATTCCCCATCACTGCGCCTGACATCCTGCTGCCGACCGCACTTTGACCTCACTATGGGCAGAGGGGGTGAGAACACGGTGAGGGAGCGCTAAGGAAAGACTGTGAACGTTCCCGCCAGGGGTCCGTCGGGTTATGATTCCCCTGAAAGGGCAGGGATCAAGCATGCGTGTGCTCATCGTCGAGGACGATCCGCAGGTCCAGCGCATCGTCGCGCTGGAGCTGCGCCACGCCGGCTATTCCGTGGCCGCGGCCCCCGACGGGCGAACCGGCCTGGAGATGGCGCTCGGCGAGCGCTTTGACGCGATCGTGCTGGACCGGATGCTGCCAGACATGGACGGCAGCCGGGTGTGCCGGGAGATCCGCTCCGACATTCCCACCCCCATCCTGATGCTCACCGCCCGCGGATCGGTGGAGGACCGCGTGGAGGGGCTCGACGCGGGAGCCGACGACTACCTGGTCAAGCCCTTCGCGCCCTCGGAGCTATTGGCCCGGATCCGGGCGCTCATGCGCCGTCCTCCCCAGATCGTTCCCGAGGACGAGGAGCTCACGGTGTCCGACCTCACCCTGTCGGTGGCCCGCCACGAGGTCATGCGGGGATCGGAGCGAGTGGATCTGACGCCCCGGGAGTTCGACCTGCTGCGCTACCTCATGCAGAACGCCTCGCTGACCCTCACCCGCAGCATGATCCTCGACCAGGTGTGGGGCTGGAGCTACGGCGGGGGCACCAACATCGTGGACGTGTACATCGGCTACCTGCGCCAGAAGCTCGACGCGGGCGGCCGTCCGCCGCTCATCCACACGGTGCGGGGGGTGGGATACACCCTGCGCCCGAGCGAGCCCAGCTCTCCCCCGTGAGGACCCTCCGCCGCCGATTCACCCTGCTCACCATGGCCACCACCATCGGCCTGGTGCTGCTGTTCGCCCTGACCACGGTCCTGGCGGTGGGGATCCACCTCCTGGACGCCGCCCGCGCCAGCGCCGTCGCCACCGCCGAGACGGTGGGAGACAGCCTGCCGCTGTCTCTGGCGGGGGCCGGCCCCTACGGCCCGACCTCCATGCGCGACTTCACCGAGCTCGACGATCCCCGGGTGTGGGTGTACACCGGCCACCGCCTCAGGCTCTTCTCGCCCAACACCGCCGGCCGGCCGCCCCGGCGCCGCGCCGGGCTTTCCCTCTTCTCGGCCCGGCCCGCGCTCTTCGCCAGCTACCGGACGGCGGGCGACCGCACCATCGTCGTGGGGGAGCCGCTCGCGGCCGACCGCGACCTCATGACCGACCTGGTGCTGGTCCTGGGCCTGGGGGCCCTGGGCGCGGCGGCGCTGGCCTTCCTCCTCGCCGACTGGAGCACCCGCCGGACCCTGGGGCCCATCGGGGAGATGACGCGCGCCGCCGAGGGGATGCTGGAGCGGGGCGAGGCCGGGCCGCTGACGGTGTTCACGGGCGCCCCCGACGAGTTCACCCATCTGTCGGAGGTGCTGACCCGGCTGGTGAACATGCTGGAGCGGGGGCGGCGCCGCGAGCGGGAGTTCCTGGCGGAGGCGGCCCACCAGCTGCGCACGCCCCTCGCGGTCATCGCCGGGAACGTGGCGCTCATCTCCGGCTGGGGAGCCGCCGACGAGACGGTGCGCTCGGACTCCCTCGAGGCGATGCAGCGGGCGACCGCGGACATGACCACCCTGGTCAACGATCTGCTGACCCTGGAGCACGCGACCCAGGATCCCCCCCGCGCCCTGAACACGGTGGACCTGGCCGAGGTGATCGCCGAGGTGGGCGCGGACGCGCGGGCCCTCTCGCCGGAGCTCGACGTGAGGGTCGCGCCCGTGGAGACGCTCATGGCTCGCGCCGACCCCATGGCGGTGCGCCGGGCGCTGTGGGCGGTGGTGGAAAACGCCCTGCACTACACGCCGGCGGGCGGCACGGTGACGATCGAGGGGCGAACCCGCGACGGGCGGGTGGAGATCTGCGTCGCCGACACCGGCCCCGGCATCCCGGCCGAGGAGCTGCCCAAGGTGCTGGGCCGCTTCTACCGGGGCCGGACGACCCGCTCGCGCCCGGGAACCGGACTCGGGCTCGCCATCGCCAGCGCGCTGCTCACCTCCCAGGAAGGCGGGATCCACATCGCCAGCGAAGAGGGACGGGGAACGACGGTCACCCTGTGGCTGAACGGCCCGCGCTCCGATCCCCGGCGAGGTCCGCCGTCCCCGGCCTGACCCCGATCCAGCCGACCCCGATGGAGGTGACGCCGTGGCGAACCGGCTCGCCGGGGAGACGAGCCCGTACCTGCTCCAGCACGCGTCCAACCCCGTGGACTGGTACCCCTGGGGCGAGGAGGCCCTGGAGCGGGCCCGCGAGCTCGACCGGCCCATCCTGCTGAGCGTCGGCTACGCGGCCTGCCACTGGTGCCACGTCATGGCCCACGAGTCCTTCGAGGACGAGGCCATCGCCCGGTTCATGAACGAGCACTTCGTGAACGTGAAGGTGGACCGGGAGGAGCGGCCCGATCTCGACCGGATCTACCAGAGCGTCTGCCAGCTGGTGACCGGCCAGGGGGGCTGGCCGCTGACGGTGATCCTCACCCCCGAGGCCCGGCCCTTCTACGTGGGGACCTACTTCCCCCCCGAGCCCCGCTGGGGCCGGCCGGGCCTCTTCCAAGTGCTGGCGGCGGTCTCCGAGGCCTGGACCTTTCGCCGCGACGAGGTGGAACAGGTGGCCCGCTCCTTCGCCTCCGCCTTCGCCGAGGCGCAGGCGCTCCCGCCCTCGCCGGGCGCCTTGCCGGACTCGCCCCTGGCGCGCGCGGCGAAGGCGCTGGCGCGGGAGTTTGACACGCGGCGCGGAGGTTTCGGGGGCGCGCCCAAGTTCCCCAATCCCGTGCGCCTGACCCTGTTCCTGCGCGCCCACGAGGCCGGCGCCGGGACCGAGTACCTGGCCATGGCGGAGCGCGCGCTCACCGCCATGGCCCAAGGCGGCATCCACGACCAGCTGGGCGGGGGCTTCCACCGCTACAGCGTCGACGCCGACTGGCGGGTGCCCCACTTCGAGAAGATGCTCAGCGACAACGCGCTCCTCGCCGGGCTCTACGCCGAGGCCTTCCTCCTCACCGGCCAGGACCGCTACCGCGCTGTGGCCGAGACCACCCTCGCGTACCTCGACCGCGAGCTCGCCCTCGCCTGTGGCGGGCTCGCCAGCAGCCAGGACGCGGACAGCGAGGGGGAGGAGGGCCGGTACTACACCTTCACCCGGTCCGAGGTGCTCGCGGCCGTGGGCGAAGACGGGGATCTCCTCTGCCGCGCCCTGGGCGTGGACCCCGGGGTCCCGGGGCCGGGAGGCCGCTCGGTCCTCTTCGAGGCGGCGGATCCCTGGCAGCTGGCGGAGGAACTGGGCGAGGACCCCTCCGAAGTCGGCGCGCGCATCGAGGCCGGCCGGGCGCGGCTCTTTCGCGCCCGCGCCGAGCGGGTGGCGCCCGCGCGCGACGGGAAGGTCGTCGCCGCCTGGAACGCCCTGGCCGTCTCGGCCCGCGTCCAGGGCGCCCGGGCGCTGGGATCGCCCGCGCTGGAGCGCTCGGCGCGGGAGCTGATGGACTTCCTCCTGGCGCACCACGTGGACGGCGACGGCCGCGTCTGGCGGCTGGGGCGAGCGGGGCGCACGAGGGTCCCGGGGTTTCTCGACGACCACGCGTTCGTGGCGGCGGCGCTCGCGGACCTGTACACCCTCACCCTGGAGCCCCGCTACCTCACCCGCGCCCTCGAGGTGGCCCGGACGATCCTTGCCCGCTTCACCGACCCCGCGGGCGGCCCGCCCTTCATGACCGACGGGTCGCAACCGCTTCTGGAGCGGCCCCGCGACCTCGCGGACGAGGCCACCCCCTCGGGAACCGGGGTGGCGCTCGAGACGCTCCTGCGCCTCGACCCCTTGACCTCCGCCGACCTGGCAGGACCCGCCGTCGCCGTGCTGGAGCGGCTCCAGCCGCTCATGGACGCCTCGCCCTTCATGACGGCGTCGATCATCCTGGCGGCGGACCGCGCCCGGCGGGGCAACGTGGAGGTGACGCTGCGCGCCAGAAGCGGAGATCCCACCCTGGGCCATTGGCACCGGCGCCTTGTGGCGCGCCACCTGCCGCGCCTTGTGCTCCACGCGCCGGGCGCTCCCGAGGACGCCCCCATGGCGGCGCGGCCCGCGGCCCCCGCCGGCGAAGCCGCCGCCTGGGTGTGCGCCCACGGCACCTGCTCGCCGCCGCTCTCGCGCTGGGTCGACATCGAGGCGCGCCTGGCGGACGCGTCCACCCGGTCCGCAGGGGGGGTGATGGCCGACGTCGAATGAGCGCCCCGCCGTGGGCCCCGCCGGGCGTCCCCGGCCGGCCACCGGGGCGGACCCGCGATTCGCCGGTATCTTGGAGGAGGCTTGACGGTGGCAGTCGGATACAATTTTCTGCTCTTCCTGGCGGGCGTGGCCGCGGTGGCCGCACGATCGGGCAAGGTTCGGGGGCGAGCCTTCACCGTCGGGATCGCGGCGGGAGCCGTGCTGATGGTGCTCTACGCGGTGGTGGGCCTCATCGACCGCCAGGGGTACCATCACCTGAACTCGGCCCCGGGGATCGTGGTCATCAAGGGGCTCCTGGCGCTTTTGTACATCGGGGGGGTCGTGGCCGCCATCTGGCCTTCCCGCCAGCAGGGTTCGAGGGTCCTGGGCGCCGCGGGGGCGGGACTCGCGGCGGGCATCGTCGAATTCCTGGTGAGCCAGGGCAAGCTGTGAACGCCCCGGGGCGCCGGGGCGGCGGCAACGGGTCCTGAGCAGGGGGTCCTGAGAGGGAGGAGTCGTCGTCCATGGCATTCGTGATCACCGAGGCGTGCATCGGCACCAAGGACGCATCCTGCGTCAAGGTGTGCCCGGTGGACTGCATTCATCCGGCCCCCACCGAGGAGGGCTTCGATACCACCGACCAGCTGTACATCGACCCCGAGGTGTGCATCGACTGCGGCGCGTGCGAGCCCGAGTGCCCGGTGACCGCCATCTTCGCCGAGGAGGACGTCCCGGAGCACCTGAAGTCCTACATCGAGAAGAACGCGGCCCACTACCGGGACGGCTGACGAGCGTCGTGGTATCGTGAGGGCACCAGGGAGGTGGATCGGTTGGCTACACGGGACGAGGTCATGGAGGCGCTGGGCCAGGTCAAGGACCCGGAGATCGGACTGGACATCGTGAACCTGGGCATGGTGTACGACGTGAAGGTCGACGACGAGGGCAAGGACGTGGACGTCAAGATGACGCTCACCACCATGGGCTGCCCCATCTTCGAGGACCTCGCGAGCCAGATCCAGATGTGGTGCCGCCGGCTTCCCGGCGTGGAGAACGTCCGCTGCGAGCTGGTCTGGGATCCCCCGTGGTCCCCCGACCTCATGTCCGACGAGGCCAAGCTCATGTTCAAGTACCTGTTCTGACGCAACCGTCGCGACACGCCGCGGCCGCCTGAACGCTCAGGCGGCCGCGGCGTGTCGGTGGAGACCTGGGGATCACCCGGCGGGGGTGGTGGTGGCGTAGGGCATCCACGCGGAGAGGTTCGTGGTCGTCACGGTCGGCATGCGGGCGACGGCGTACGCGATCGCCACCGCCTGCAGCTGGGTCAGGTCGCCGCCGGGATTCCAGGCCCTCGCCAGTCCCCGGGGCAGGCCGCAGCGGCGCACCAGCGTCCCCATCGCGGTCGTGGGCTGCCCGAGACAGTTGACGCCCACCACCTTGAGCGCGTCGGCGGCGGGGATGGGGCCCATGGGCACCGCCCGGGGGAGCATGAGGGAGCTCGCCCCGTCGTACACGCGGCGCACGTCCTCGAGCAGCGCCGCGAACTGCGGCCACGTGACGGTGGTGGACAGTCCGTAGTTGTTGTTGTAGCCGCCGTAGATGAGCAGGTGGGCCCGCAGCGAGCGGAAGGCCGCCATGGCCCACGCGGGGACGCTGGGGGGCGCCGGAACGGGGAAGGTGGGGCGCAGGATGGCCCCCTGCGCCAGGAGCAACCGGCGCAGGGCGAGGAACGCCGCGCGGTCGCGGGTGAGGGACGCGACCGGGATGTGCCGCGAGATGGCGACCTGAGCCGCATCCCCCGCCGCCTGCCCCTCGCTGATGCCCACGGGCAGGGTGCGGGCGCTGCCGGCCGCCACCGCGGTGTACCCGGCGGAGCGGTTCACCACCATGAGGTTCGAGAAGCCCTCGGGCAGGAGCGCCCCCAGGGGCACGCCGTAGACGGCCGGGTGTCCCACCACGGCCCCGGTCCCGTAGGGAGCCGTGGCCTGCACGTCCACCGGGTAGTTGCCCAGGGCGATGGTCTGGGCGGGCACCACATTGTCCAGGGCGTCGTTGACCGTGAGCGTCTGCTGCGTCACCACCTGGCGACTCTCACGGACGTACAGCTCCGGGGCCGACCCCAGCAGCCGGGCGTGCGCCATCCCGGGCACCTTGCGCCGCAGGATCCCCACCACCCACGGCAGCGCCCGCCGGGCCCGCAAAAGGCCCGCGTGCAGCGAGGCGGGCGAGGTGGGATCGACCCCGAACACCCACAGCCCCGAGACCAGCACCGTGCCGTCGGGCTCGTGGGCGAGGTTCAGACCCCGCAGCCGGATGTTGGGCGGATCGCTCTTGAACGGCCGGTCGAGGTAGGAAAAGCCCCAGGCCGAATGGGGCAGGGTTCCCACCAGCTGATGGAGGGCGGTGAAGTCCCACGGCCGGACCGAGCGGATCACCTGGGTCCAGTTGACCCCGCCCAGCCGGAAGATCAGGGTGTCGGCCTGGGTCGCGTGACCCAGGCCGGCCTGGCTGAAGCCCACCACGAACCGCGCCCCGGCCTGTCCCGCCAGGTCGGCGTTGCCCGAACCGTCGATGACCACCGCCGGGTGGACGATGTGCACCCGGGAGCCCACCTGGTAGCGGATCGTCTCGATGCGGCCGTTTCGAACCGTGACCCGGTCGATGCGCACCCCGGTCCGCGTGGTGAGGTTGGGGGTGTGCATCGCCAGCTGGGTGAACATCTTCTGCGCGGCGCTCAGGGCGAAGGAGTCATGCCCGCCCAGCACGCGGAACCAGTGGGCGAAGATGCCCCCGTCGAGCAGGCTGTTGTTGGGCGCGCGCGACAGGTCCCAGGTCGTCAGCCACCCCTGGGTGATCACGCCGCCGATGAGGCGGTCGGGGGCCAGCAGCAGGGTCTTCTCGCCGTCGCGGGCCGCCGTGACGGCCGCCGCCAGGGACGGGGCGCTGCCGCCGTACACGACCACCTCGGCCGGACCGCGGGCCACGGGCACCTGGGTCCGGCTCCAGATCGAGGTGGGCCGGCCCAGGGGCGACAGCGCCGCCGCCGTGACGCCGCCCGCGAGGAGCACCGCGCCCAGCACGAGCCACCGGCCGCGCCGGCGGGGCCGGCGGCGGCCGGTGCGGGCGGCTCCCGACGCATCGTCTCCTCCTGGCATGATGGGGCCGGGCATCGCCCGTTCATCCCCTTTCAGGTGGGATTCGGGTGGCAACGGAATGATGCGCTACCGATCTCCCCGTGCCACGGGTCATCCTCCCACGTCATCCTGAAAGGCGTCTCAACGGTTCATGAGAGTTCACCAGGGATCGGGCCGATCCTGTACCGTTCGACGGCCGGCCCGCTCACGGATCCATGCCGGCGCTCTCGGGGAACGAGCGTTCGCGCACCATCACGAACGCGTCCTCGTGGGTGTCGGTGTAATACCCCTCGCGCACGCCCCGGCGGACGAAGTCGAAGGACTCGTACAGCCGCTGGGCCACGAGATTGCTCCGGCGCACCTCCAGGGTCACGCGGCGGCACCGGCTGGCGTCGGCCTGGGCGACGATGGCCTCCATGAGCCGGTGGCCGATGCCCTGGTTGCGCCAGCTGGGGTGCACCGCCACGTTGGTCACGTGCACCTCGTCGAGCACCGCCCAGGTCCCCGCGTAGCCGATCACCCGGCCGCCCACCTTGGCCACGTAGTACCGCGCGTACGCGTTCTCGGTGAGCTCCGACAGGAAGGCCCGGCGCGACCAGGGCGTGGGAAAGGAAGCCCGCTCGATGACCAGGATCGCGTCCAGGTCCTCGACCCGCATGGGCACCACCACCGGGGTCAGGTCGCTCGGGTCGGCCCCGGGCTCCGTCTGCGCGGCGGCGTCGTCGCGCCGGTGCCAGCGCAGCCACCTCACGAGGGGGCTCCCGCCCGGGGCAGCGGGCGCACGTACGCGGGCACGAAGGGAACATCGGGTCCCATCCGCGCCCCCAGGCGCGCCACCGCGCCCGCCCGGGGCGCGGGGACCGCGAGCTGCGCCCGGGCTCCGGGCCCCAGCCGCCGGCGAATCGTCTCCTGGTGAAGGTCGGCCCCCGGGCCGACCAGCAGCGCGTCGCGAGCCATGTCCAAAAGTTCGTCAAGGGGGAGGGCGCGATCCTCCTCGATCCGCAAGATCTCGTCCGGCGACAGCCACCGGAAGCGGGCCGCGTACACGTCGCCCCGCCGGGCGTCCACGACCGGCACGATCTCCCGCGAGGTGGGCCCCGCGTCCAGGGCGATGGCGGCCAGAGTGGGCACCGCCACCGCCGCCACGTCCCACCCCCACGCCAAGGCCCGGGCGGTGGCCATGCCGATGCGGATCCCCGTGAACGAGCCCGGGCCGGCGCTGACCGCCACCCGCTCCACCCCCTCCCCCCGGGGCGCGCCCACCGCCTCGAGCAGCTGGGCGACGCGGGGCAAAAGGAGCCGAGCGTGCTCCCGGGGCGCCAGCTCCATCCACTCCGCCAGGATGCGCTCACCCTCGACGAGCGCCACCCCCAGCATCGCCCCGGTGCTCTCGATGCCCAGGACCCTCATCGGGGCTCCCCCAGGCCAGATCGCGCCCACAGCTCCCGGGCCAGGGCGACGCCGCGGTCGCCGTGGCCCCACCACTCGAGGCGGCGCCCCCCCGCCCGGGGTTCGAGGCGCGCCTCGATCCGCTGCTCCGGGAGCAGGGCCGCCGCCCGCTCTCCCCACTCCACGATGGCCCGGCCCGTTCCCCAGAAGATCTCGTCCAGGTCCAGCTCCCCCAGCTCCTCCGGCTCGATGCGGTACAGGTCCAGGTGGTACACGGGTCCAGGGTACGCCGCGAGGATCGTGTACGTGGGCGAGGGGTACACGCCGGGCCCCACGAGCCGGGCGAGGATGGCCTGGGCCAGGGCCGTCTTGCCCGCACCCAGAGGCCCGGTGAGGGTCAGGGTGGTCCCCGCGGGCAGCACCCGCCCGATGGCGTCACCGGCCTGCTGCGTCGCCTCGGGCCCGGGCAAGAACCGGACCCCCACCCGCTCAGCGGCCACGGCGCCCCGCCGGGCAGGAGCCCTGCCGGCGCTCAACGAATGGCGCACCCATGCCCGACGACACCATCCTTCTGGCCATGGAACTCTCGTCCCGGCGGCTCGCGGACGTGCGCCGCCGCGTCAGCGACGCCGACGTCATCGCCCTCGCGCCCGAGGAGCTTCTCGCCCACGCGCCGCGCGCCACCGCCATCGCCGCCTGGGGGGACCTCTCTCCCGCCCTGGGCCCGCTGGTGGCCGCCGCGGGCCGGCTCACCTGGGTGCACTGCCTGGGCGGAGAGGCGGGAGACCTGGCCGCGGCCGCGGCGCGCCACCCCGCCCGGCCCCGGGTCACCTGGCGCAAGGGGCTCGGCGCCACCCTGACGGCGGAGCACGCGCTCGCGGCGCTCCTGGCGCTGGCGGGCCGGGTGCCCCTCGCCATCGCCCATACGACCCGGGGCGAGTGGCGCCGGCGCGCCCGGGTGCAGCTGCCCGGGGGGCTGGCGGTGGCGGGCTGCGGCCCCATCGGCGCCGCCGTGGCCCGCCTCGGGGCGGGTGTGGGCCTCGAGGTCACGGTGCTGGACCGCGGGGTGATCCCGTCGCTGCCGCCCGGGGTCGCCGTCCTGGGCGCCGGGGACCGCGAGCGGCTGCTCCGCCGATCCCGCAACCTGGTCGTCGCGCTCCCGGCGAGCGCCCGGGGCTGGCTCGGCCCCGACGCGATCCGGCGGCTGCCCGAGGGCGCCCTCGTCGTCGTGCTGTCGCCGCCGGGGGTCGCGGACGAGGAGGCGCTGGGCCAGGCGCTTCGCGCGGGGGCCCTGGGCGGGGTCGCCGTCCTGGGCCCGCGCCAGCACGACCCGCCCCCCGCCCTGGCCGAGCACCCCGGGGCCGTCGTGAGCCCTGTGGACCTGGGGCAGTGGCCGGCGGTGCTGCCTCCGGCCCTGGGGAGCTTCCTGCGCTGCCGCGCGAGCCTTCGCGCGCGAAGCGCGCTGCCTCAGGGCGTCGTCGCCCTGGATCCCAGCTCGTCGTAACGCCGGCGCACCAGCTGGAAGTCCAGCCACACGGGCCGCTTCTTGGCGGGGTCGCGCAGCAGCGCCGAGGGGTGGAACGTGGGGATCACAAGGCGCCCGTCCCGGTGAAACTCCTGGCCCCGGACCTCGGTGATGCGGGCCCGGGGGTCCAGGAGGGCGCGCGTGGCCGTCGACCCCAGGAGCACCAGGATGCGGGGGGCGACCATGTGCAGTTTTTCCGAAAGGAACGGGCGGCAGGCGTCCACCTCCTGGGGAAGCGGAACGCGGTTGTCGGGGGGCCGGCACTGGACCACGTTGGCGATGTACACTTCCTGGCGGGTGAACCCCACCGACTCCAGGATGCGGGTCAGCAGCCTGCCCGCCGCGCCGACGAAGGGCTCGCCCGCCACGTCCTCCTCGGCGCCGGGGCCCTCGCCCACCAGCATGAGCCGGGCGCCGGGATCGCCCGCCCCGAAGACGACCCGCCGTCGGGTCGCGGCCAGAGGGCAGCGCACGCAGCGCATCGCCTCCGCGTGCAGTTCCTCCCAGGTCATCGCCGGCGACGCCGTCGGATCTCACGCAGCATGGGGTCCCTTCCCTCCCGGATCGGCCGGGTAGAGGCTCAACGGGCGCCCTTGCGGCTGGCGGCCGCCTGGACAAACGCCGTGAACAGCCTCAGCGCCAGGGGATCGGGCTCGGGACGGGCCACGAGCTCCTCCGGGTGCCACTGCACCCCCACCTGGAACAGGTCTCCCTCGCCCTCGATGGCCTCGATGGTACCGTCGGGGGCCACGGCCGTCAACTGAAATCCCGGCGGCACCGCGCTGATCGCCTGATGGTGCATGGAGTTGACCGGCACGGTGCCCGCCCGGGTCGCCTCGGCGGTGCGGGTGGCGCCCACGACCTCCACGTCGTGGCAGGGCGCGTCGCGCTGGAGCTCGAGGCGCTCCTGGTCGTGCTCCATGGCCTGGGGCCGCCTGGCGCCCCGCAGGTCCTGGATGAGCGGGACCCCGTGCGCCACCGCCATCACCTGGATGCCGCGGCAGATGCCGAAGTAGGGGAACTGGCGCCGGTGCGCGGCCAGCGCCAGGGCGATCTCCCAGGCGTCGCGCTCGCGGTCGATGCTGTAGGACCCCTCGTTGGGCGCCCCGTAATGGGAGGGATCGATGTCGCCGCCTCCGGTGAGGAGCACCCCGTCCAGCCGGTCCAGGATCTCGTCCGCCCGCTCGGGGGAGAGGATCGGAATGACCACCGGCATACCCCCGCCCCGTTCCACGGCGGTCACGTACGCGGCATTGACACGCAGTCGGCGTGGCCCGTCCCGCTGCGCGGTCAGGCCGATGAGGGGCAGGCCCATTCCATCACTCCTTCGTCCGGCCTCGGTGTTCAGGGGTTCCACCACCCTCGGCCCAAATCCTCCGGGCGCTCGGAGCCGCCCTGGCCGCGGCGGTATACGCTACGCACCCGCCGCCCCGGGGTGAGGGCGTGGGAGAGAGGGTTCCGCGGGGTCGTGGACGAACCCGCCGTCATGAGCAACGCCACTTCCCGCGCCGCGGGCGCGCGGCTCCCGGAGCGGGAGCGCCGCCGGCGCATCCTGGAGGCCCTGGCCCGGCTGTATCCCGACGCCCGCACGGAACTGCGCCACGACACGCCTTTTCAGCTGCTCGTGGCCACGGTGCTCTCCGCCCAGTGCACCGACCGGCGGGTGAACCTCATCACCGCCCGGCTCTTTCCCCGCCACCCCGACGCCGAGGCCATCGCCGCCATGACCGTGGAGGACCTCGAGGCGCAGATCCGCGACTGCGGGCTGTTCCGGTCCAAGGCGCGCCACATCCTGCAGCTGAGTCGGCTGCTGGTGGAGCGCCACGGCGGCGAGGTGCCCCGAGACCGCGCGGCGCTCGAGGCCCTGCCGGGAGTCGGCCGCAAGACCGCCAGCGTCGTGCTGTGGAGCGCCTTCGGCATCCCCGCGTTCGCGGTGGACACCCACGTGCTGCGCGTCTCCCACCGGCTGGGCCTGGCCAGCGACCCGACGCCCCTGGGAACCGAGCGCGAGCTGTGCCGGCGCGTTCCCCGGGCCCTGTGGGGCCCCGCCCACCACTGGCTCATCCTCCACGGCCGCAGGGTCTGCGTCGCGCGCTCCCCCCGCTGCCCGTCGTGTCCCATCCTCCCGTACTGCCCCGAGGGCCTGCGGCGCGAGGGGCCCTCGCCTCAGGAACGGTAGACGCGCTCCACCCGGTGGCGGATGCCGGTGACGATCTCGTAGTGGATGGTGCCCGAGAGCGCCGCCAGCTCGCGGGCGTCGACCGTCTGGTCCCCCTGGCGGCCCAGGAGCACCACCTCCTCGCCCGCTTCCACCTCGAATCCGGCCGGCGCCGCCGCCATCGTCTGGTCCATGGTGACCCGGCCCACCACGGGCACGCGCCGTCCCCGGACCAGCACGTGGGCCCGGCCGCCCCACTCGCGTCGGTACCCGTCGGCGTAGCCCACGGGCAGGGTCAGCAGGCGCACGGGCCGGTCGGCGACAAACGTCCGGCCGTAGCTGACGCTGGTGCCGGCGGGCACCCACCGCGCCTGCGCGACCCGGCACTTCCACGCGAGCGCGGGCCGCAGCTTCTGAGCCCGGCCGGGCGCGCCCCCGGGGTCGAGGCCGTAGAGGGCGATGCCCGCGCGCGCCAGGTTCCCGGTTCCCTGCCCGCTCAGGATGGCGGCGGAGTTGCGCGCGTGCACCCACGGGCAGGAAAGGCCCCGGGCGCGAAGGTCCGCCACCACCGCCTCGAACCGGTGGGTCTGAAGGGCCGTGAACTCAGGGTCGGTGTCCGCGGCGGCAAAATGGGTGAAGATGCCCTCCCAGCTCAGGTCCGCGCGCCCGGCGACAGCCTCGACCAGCGCCGCCGCCCGCTCGGGCAAAACGCCGATGCGGCCCATGCCCGTGTCCACCTTGACGTGCACCTTGAGGGGCGGCCCCGGGGACTTGGGTCCGAGGGAGCGCACGCCCGCCGCCGTCACGGCCACAGCGGCCGCCCGCAGGTCCGCGAGCTCGCCGTCGGGCACAAGCCCCAGCACCAGGATCGGCGCGCCGATGCCGGCCGCCCGCAGCGACAGGGCCTCGGCCGCCGTGGCCACCCCGAGCCACCCGGCCCCCGCCTCGAGGGCGGTGCGCGCCACCGGCACGGCGCCGTGGCCGTACGCGTCGGCTTTCACCACCGCCATGAGCTCCGAGCCCGCCCACTCCCTGAGCCGCGCCACGTTCGCGGCGACGGCGTCAAGGTCCACCTCCACCCAGGTGTCTCTCACGCCCGGGAGCTCCCCAGGGCGGCAAACGCCCTCGGGAGCGCGTGGGCCACGTCCTCGGCGGTGAAGCCCCGGGGCGCCTCGGCGGCGAGGATGTCCCCGGCCAGCCCGTGCACGTACGCCCCGAGCCTCGCCGCGTCCAGCGGATCCTGACCCTGGGCCCACAGCCCCCCCACCAGGCCCGCGAGCACGTCGCCGGTGCCCCCCACCCCCAGCCCCTCGTTCCCCGTGGGATTGATCCAGATGGGCCCCGCCTCCCGGGCGATCAGCGTGGGCGCTCCCTTGAGGAGCGCCGTCCCGAGCCGCGCGAGCTCCCGCACGGCGCGGACGCGGTCCGCCATGGCCACGGGCACGTCCACGCCCAGCACCGCCGCCGCCTCCCCCGCGTGGGGCGTGACGATCCGGGGGGCGGGGGGCGGAGCGCTGGCCGCAACGAGCCGCAGCGCGTCGGCGTCGAGCACCGCGGGGCCCCGGTGGGCCGCCAGGGCCGCCACGACGGCGGCCACCGCCGGGGAGCGTCCCAGCCCCGGGCCCGCCACCACCACGTCGGCGCGCGCCATCGCCTCGAGCAGCGCGGGCACCGCCGCCTCGGCCACCCGGCCGTCCGCGTCGGGCAACGGGATCGTCAGCGCCGAGAGCACCCGGGCCGCCACCCGCTCCTGGATGCACGCGGGCACCGCCACGGTCACCAGGCCGACGCCGCTTCTCAGCGCGCCCGTGGCCGCCAGCGCCGCCGCCCCGGCCATGGCGATCGACCCCGCCACGACGAGGACCCGGCCGTGGGTGCCCTTGTGCCCGGTGGGCGAGCGCCGGGGAAGAAGCGCCCTGGCCTCGGCGGGACGGAGCGCCGCGAACGGGTCCTCGGCCATGAACGCCGGCTGGGGCAGCGACAGGGGCTCGTGGACGACCTCGCCCGCGTACCCCCGGCCCGGGTAGAAGAGATGGCCGGGCTTGAAGTGCCCCAGCGCCACCGTCACCGTCGCCGCGAGCGCTTCGCCCGCCACCTCGCCCGTGTCCCCGTCCACCCCGCTGGGAAGGTCCACGGCCACGACCGGCCGGCGGCGCGCGGCCACGCCGCGGATCACGTCCGCGACCGCCGGGCGCGCCGGGCCCCGGGCCCCGGTCCCCAGCAGCGCGTCCACGTACACGTCGAACTCTCCGGCCTCCTCGGACCAGGGCGCCGCCGGGAAGAGCGCGCGCAGCGCACGGGCGGCGTCACCGGCGGCGCCGCGCCCGGGTCCCTGGCCCCGGGGCGTCACGACGCCCACGGACCACCCCCACGACAGGAGGTGGCGGGCGGCCACCAGTCCGTCGCCGCCGTTCTGGCCCGGTCCCACCAGGACTCCCACCCGGGAATCCGCCGGGGCGACGCGCCGGACCTCCTCCGCCACCCGGCGGCCAGCCACCTCCATCAGCAGCCCCGAAGCGAGGCCGGCGCTCTGCGCCTGGGCCTCCGCCGCCCCCATGGCCGCCGCGGTCAGCACCCTCATCCCTCGAGCACCACCTGGGCCAGGGCGTACGCGCCCTCGTGGGTCAGGCTCAGGTGGCTGCGGACGACACCCAGGCGGCGGGCGCGCTCGAGGATGCGTCCGGTCAGGACCAGGCGCGGCGGCCCGTCCGCGAGGCGCATCACGCTCACCTCCTGCCAGGACGCGTCGCCCAGCCCCGTGCCCAGGGCTTTGAGCAGCGCCTCCTTGGCGGCAAACCGGGCCGCCAGCCGCTTGACGCGCACGGGGCCCGGCCCCGCGTCGGCGCGCTCGCGCGCCGTGAAGAGCCGGGCCTCGAGCCGCGGCCGTCGCTCCAGCGCCTTTTCGAGCCGGCCCACCGCCACGATGTCCACCCCGATTCCCACGACCACAGGATCCCTCCGCTCCCGCACCCCGGTGCCCCCAGCATACCGGAGGGCTCCCATCGGGGCAACCGCGCCCGCGCACCGCTCGGGCCTGGGGAGACGGCCTCGCGACCCACCCCGCGGGCCTTGCCGCTCCGCCCTCGCACGCACGGCGACCCTCACAGGGCGACGGGAGCGCCGCGGCGCCATGAACTCCCCGGACGAGCAGGACTCCCCGGGGCGGGTGCCGAATCCACGCCCATTATGCAAAACGGTTTGGAACCCGCCAGCGTGACCATCCGGGACGTGGCCCGAGCAGCGGGGGTGTCCATCACCACCGTGTCCCACGTGCTCTCGGGACACCGGCCCACGGGGGAGCTCACCCGCCACCGGGTCCTCGCGGTGGTGGAGCAGCTCAACTATCGCCCCAACCGGGTCGCCCAGTCCCTGGCGACCCGCCACACCCGCACCGTGGGCCTCATCCTGCCTGACATCTTGAACCCCTTCTTCCCCCAGCTGGTGCACGCCATCGAGCGCTCGGCCATCCACGCCGGCTACCGGCTGCTGCTGTGCCACACCGACTCCCTGGAGTCCCTGGAGCGCGAGTGCCTGGAGGACCTCGTCGCCCGCAGGGTCGAGGGCGTCATCTACATGCGCGGCACCGCCGCGCCCAACCCGGTCCTGGAGCGGCTGGCCGAGGAGCACTTCCCGCTGGTCGTCCTCGACGAGGAGGTGCCGGGCCTCGTGGCCCCGGGCGTGTACGCCATGAACCGCCTCGGCGGGCGCATGGCGGCGCGGCATCTGTGGCAGCTTGGTCACCGGGACGTGGGCGTCATCGGCGGACCGCGGGGCCTGGTGTCCGTATGCGACCGGGTCCAGGGGTTTCAGGAGACCTACCGGCGGCTGGGCGCTCCGGTGCCCGAGGAGCGCACGGTGTTCACCGGCTTCTCGGTTCACGGCGGCCAGGAGGCGGGACGGGGGCTCTTGCTGCGCCATCCCGAGCTCACCGCCGTGTTTGCCGCCAACGACCTCATCGCCTTCGGGGTCATCCAGGCGGCGCGGGAGCTGGGGCGGTCCGTGCCCGGATCCCTGTCGGTGCTGGGCTTCGACGACGTGACCACCGCCGCCATGGTGGACCCCCCGCTGACCACGGTGCGCCAGCCCATCCGGCGCATGGGCTCCGAGGCGTTCCGTCTGCTGATGGGGCAGGTGCGGGGCACATGGGAGCCGGTGCGAAGGCAGCTGCCGACCCGGCTCGTGGAGCGCGGCTCCACGGCCCCGCCGGAGCGGGTCCGGGCGGTCTCGGCCGCCGGCGGGGCCACGCCCCCGAGATCCCCGGGCGCCTGAGTCCGCCGGCCTCCGGAGCACGCGGGGAAAGGGAGTGAGGGCATGCCACGGTCCGGCCGGGTCCTTGTCGCCGGCGAGTCCTGGATCTCGCAGGCCGCCCACGTGAAGGGCTTCGACGCGTTCGGCTCCGCCACATACGAGACCGGCGTGGGGCCCCTGCGCGACGCGCTGGTCGCCTCGGGGTTCGAGGTGGATTACCTGCCGGGCCACGAGGTCCCCGAGCGGTTCCCCGAGGAGCCCGACGCGCTCGCGCCGTACGGCGCCGTCGTCCTCTCGGACATCGGCGCCTCGAGTCTCCTCCTGCACCCGCGGACGTGGGTCCACGGGCTGCCGTCGCCCAACCGCCTCAAGCTGCTGCGCGCCTATGTCGAGGGCGGCGGGGGTCTGCTCATGGTGGGCGGCTACCTGAGCTTCCAGGGCTATCACGGGACCGCGGGGTACCGGGGCACCCCGGTGGAAACGATCCTGCCGGTGACGCTCGAGGTCTTCGACGACCGCGAGGAGGTCCCCGAGGGGTTCGTCCCGGAGGTGGTGAGCCCGCACGCGATCCTGCGCGACCTGCCCCCCGCCCCGCCCCCGCTGCTGGGCCTCAACCGCACGACGATGGCGCCGGGCGGTCAGCTGCTCCTGCGCGGCGCCGGCTACCCGCTCTTGGCGGTGCGGGAGGTGGTCGCGGGCCGCACGGCGGCGTGGACCTCGGACATCGGGCCCCACTGGTGCCCCGGCGCCTTCGTCGCCTGGCCCGGCTACCGGCGGCTGTTCGCCCAGCTGATCGCCTGGCTGGTCGAGGGGACCGCGTGAGCCCGACTCCCGTGATCCTCGACATGGATCCGGGGCACGACGACGCCATCGCCATGCTCGTGGCCCTGGGCTCGCCCGCGCTCGAGGTGGTGGGGATCACCACCGTGGCCGGGAATCAGACCCTCGCCCGCACCACCCGCAACGCGTGCCGCGTCCTCACGGTGGCTGGCGCCAGGGGACTCGAGGTGGCCGCGGGAGCCGACCGGCCGCTGGTGCGCGACCAGGTGCTGGCGGCGGACATCCACGGGGAGAGCGGCCTCGACGGGCCGATCCTCCCCGATCCCCGGGTGGCCGTGGCCGAGGAGCCGGCCGTCCTCCACATGGCAAGGCTGCTGCGCGCGGCGAGGGCGCCGGTGACCCTCATCCCCACGGGGCCGTTGACCAACGTGGCCCTGCTCCTGCGGCTCTTCCCCGAGCTTGCGGGCCGGATCCGGGAGATCGTGTGGATGGGCGGGAGCACCCGCGAGGGCAACGTCACCCCGGCGGCCGAGTTCAACGCCTTCGCCGACCCCGAGGCCGCCCACGTGGTGTTCACGGCGGGGGTCGCCCTGCGGATGGTGGGCCTGAACCTCACCCACCAGGCGGTGGCCACCCCTGACGTCGTCGAGCGCATCGCGGCGCTGCCGGGACCCGTGCCCCGGCTGGTGGTGGACCTGCTCGAGTTCTTCACGGCGTCCTACCGGCGGGTGTTCGCGATGCCGGCCCCGCCGGTCCACGACGCGTGCGCCGTCGCCGCGGTCATCGACCCGGGGCTTGTGACGAGCGTCCCGGCCCACGTCGCCGTCGAGCTCGGGGGACGGCACACCTACGGAGCCACGGTGGTGGACCGGGGCGGCGCGCGCCCCGCCAACTGCCAGGTCGCCGTGGAGCTCGACCGGTCGGGCTTCTGGGACCTCGTCACCGCCGCCCTCGCCCGGCTGTGAGCCTCACATGCCCTGGGGGACGAAGATGAGCTCCACCGGCATGTTGGAGGAGGCGGGGGCCATCCAGACGATGTGGTGCGTCTTGCCCGGAGTGAAGTTGCCGATGAACACCCCCTGGGTGGCGTCGTAGATGTCGCTCTGGGGCGCGGCGAAGATCCCGCTGGTGTCGTCCTCGATCTCCCCCAGGTAGGGCCCGCCGATGGGGATGAGGAAGACCGCCTCGTTGACCTTCGGGCGGAAGTCGATCCGGTAGATCATGCCGTAGCTGCCGACGAGGGTCACCGGCTTGCCCGTGACGGCGTCGACGCCCTTGAGGTAGGGGTCGGCCACGCCGTCGCCCAGCATCAGCGCCTTGACCTGGGTGGCGGGAAGCGTGAACCGGTACGTGCGGTCGATCCCGTGGAAGGTGCCGCGCAGGTGGTGCGCCCCCGCGGCCGGGAGCACCGGCAGCTGGGCGAAGTCGGGCACCTGGGGGTCGGAGGCGGGCGCGCCCGTGGGCGGCGGGGGAAGGGCGGGGTCGGAGACCGTGGGCGCCGGCAGGAGGCTCACCGTGACCTGCATGGGTCCCGACAGCGTCAGGTCGTAGACCGCCTGGACCAGGTCGCCGTGGGGGATGTTCACCTGGGTCAGCCTCGGGTCCACCACGTAGGTGCCGCCCGAGTAGATGCCGCCGGTGGACCGCCGGGGCTTGTCGGTGAGAAACCGCCGCACCACCGACTGCCCCGCCGACATCCAGTTGGTCAGCCCCACCATGGGCGCCGGGCCGGCGTGCCCCTCGCGCCCGCGGGTCACCAGCACCCCGGTCGCGTCCCCGTCGAAGAGCGTCACCCACAGCCGCACCGGCCGCGCCGGGACGACCTCGTTGACCACGTCCACGTAGATGCGCACGCGGCCGGAGACGGTGCCCTGGTACAGGATGCCCGTGCGCCGCGGCTCCTCGGGACTGTCGGCCAGGACCAGGGTCCGACGGCCCGAGTCCTTGAGGTGCCCGTAGTTGAGCAGGGGGATGTTCTGGGGCACGAGCGTCCCCACGTTGAAGGTGGACCCGACCTGCGCGTTCAGGAGGTTCCACTGCAGCCGGCCGTTCCAGCCGTAGTGCTCGGCCCACGCGGTCTCGTTGCCGGTCATGCCCGGCAGCACGATCCAGGCGCTGGGCAGGGAGAGCCCCTGGGCGGTGCGGGTCTGGACGTAGTAGGTCACGGGAACGTTGCCGTCCTCCTGGGGGTCGAGGTAGGAGGGCTGGTGCACCACCGCCAGCAGGCTGAAGCCGGCCTGGGCGATCTCCCGGTAGACGTAGTAGCCGAAGGCGCCCTTTTGCGCCGGCCACGTGAGCAGGATCCCGTTGCCGTTGATGTGGGCGATCGTGGGCTGGGGCGGCGCCGGCCGGTTCAGATTCTGCACCAGCTTGTAGATCAGCGCCGCCGCGTCCGCCCGGTCGATGGCCAGGAGGGGCCCGAAGCGGTTGCCCGGCAGGGCGCCGATGAGCCCCAGGTGCGTCGCCGCCAGGACGTAGGGCACGTACCGGGAGGGGACCTGGCTCGCGTCGCTGTATGGCAGGGTGCCCTGGGTGTCGGTGGCCTCGAAGCCGAGCCCCAGCGCCAGCACCAGGCTGCGGGCCGCGTCCGCCCGCGTCTCCGGGGCCAGGGGGTCGAACAATCCCTTGTGCCCGGTCATGATGCCCGCCGCCGCCACGGCCTCGATGGCCGGGTAGTACCCGAACTGGGGCGGAACGTCCTGGAAGACGACGGGGCTGGTGGGCTCGGGAAGGTGCAGGGCGTACGAGAGCATCGCCGCCCATCCGCCCCGGGTCACCTTGCGGCTGGGCTCGAAGAGGTTGGGCGTCTCGCCCTCGATGAGTCCCTTGGACCACAGGTACGTGATGGCACTTCGGGCCCAGTTGCCCTGGATGTCGATGAACGGCGTGCTCACCGAGGTGCTCGCGGCCGCCAGGGAGCCCGCGCTGGAAACCAGCAGCACAAGTCCCGTCACCAGCCCCGACAGCGCGGACCGAAGGTTCAAGCAAATCCCTCCAAAAAGGCTCCGAGCGGACCGGCGTCGCGCCGTGCTCGGGACATGACTTCGCGCCGGGAGGGGACGGTGTGACGGTACCGGCTTCCAGCAGCGTGTCCCGCGAGCTGGCCGGCACCATCCCACGTGCTTCCTT
>JAJZYS010000186.1 GCA_021797925.1 Bacillota bacterium | reverse complement strand
CGCCCGGGCGGACTGATGAGCCGCAGCAGCGACAGGCAGGTGACGCTCTTGCCGCAGCCCGACTCCCCCACCACCGCGACGACCTCCCCGCGGCCCACCTGGAAGCTGACCCCCCTGACGGCCTGGACCACCCCGTCGGGGGTGGCGAACTCTGTCTTCAGATCCCGGACACAGAGCAGCGCCTCGCGGGTCATGCGGTGCGCCTGCGGGGGTCGAGGGCGTCGCGCAGCCCGTCGCCCACGAAGTTGAACGCCACCGCCACCAGGATGATCACCACGCCGGGAATCGCGGCGATCTGCGGCGCCACCATCAGCGAGGAGCGCCCGTCCGCGGCCATGAGCCCCCAGTCCGGCGTGGGCGGCTGCACGCCCAGGCCGAGAAAGCTGAAGCCCGCCGCGAACACCACCATGGCCCCCATGTTGGTGGTGGCGTAGACGATGAGCCCCGGCAGCACGTTGGGAACCACCTGCTCCAGCAGGATCTTGAAGGGCGAGGACCCGCACACGACGGCCGCCTGCACGAACTCGCTCCTGCGCATCAGCGCCGCGTCGGTGTAGATCACCCGGGTGATGAAGGGGACCATGACCACGGTCATGGAGATCATGACGTTGAGGGGGCCCGCCCCCAGGATGCCGGCGATGGCGACGCCCAAGAGCACCATGGGGACGGCGAAGAAGACGTCCAGGACCCGCATGATGAGGTTGCCCAGCCAGCCCTGGTAGAAGCCCGCCAGGCTCCCCAGGAGCAGGCTCACCGCCGACGCCACGATGACGGGGATCACCGCCGTGGGCAGGGTCGAACGACCGCCCCAGATGATCCGGCTGAGAATGTCGCGGCCCTGGTCGTCGGTGCCCAGCAGGTGGCCCGGAGAGAACATCGGGGCGTCCAGGTGGTTCGACCCCACGAGCGGCGAATAGGGACTGATGATCGGGGCCGCGACGGCCGCCACGATCACGATCCCCATGAACACGGCTCCGGCCACGGCGAACCGGTCGCGGCGGAACGCGCGCAGGGCCAACCGGAGGGTGGAACGGACCTCCACCGCCCCCGCCGGTTCCCCGGCGGGCGGCCCCGGGGCGATGAGCTGCTCCCCAAGTCCCACTCCTGCGCCTCCTCGTTTACCGCTCGCGGGGGTCGATGGCGACCCGCACCAGATCGGCGGCCAGATTGAAGACGACGAACACCAGCGAGATCACGAGCACCGTGGCCTGCACGACCGCCAGGTCCCGGGCGAGGAGCGCGTTGTAGATGAGCAGCCCCACTCCAGGCCAGTTGAAGACCACCTCGGTGTAGAGCGCGCTTCCGAACACGAACCCCGCCTGCAGGGCCACGATGTTCACCGTGGGCACGAGCACGTTGCGAAAGGCGTGCATGTGCACCCTCAAGGTGCTCAGGCCCCGGGTCCGCAAGGCCAGCACATAGGGCTGCGACAGCACCTCCAGCATGCTGGAGCGGACCAGGCGCCCGATCACCGCGATGGGGATGGCCGCGGTGGCCAGCGCCGGGAGCACGAGGTGGCGGATCAGGTCGAAGAAGCCGTGCTGGCCCAGCGTGTACATGCCCATCTCGGGGAAGACCCTGAGGTGCACCGCGAAGAACCACAGGAGGAGCAGCCCCAGCCAGAACGTGGGCGCACTGGCCAGCACGAGGCACGCGGACATGGCGATGCGGTCGAACACCGATCCCGGCCGCGAGGCCGAGACGACGCCGATGAGCACGCCGAAGACGATCGAGAGCAGCAGACTGGCCGCGAGCAGGATCAGGGAGTTGTGCACCCTCTGCGCCAGGATCCCGGCCACGGGCTGGCTGTACTCGGTGGACTGCCCCAGGTTCCCGTGGACGAGGTGGCCGAGCCAGATGAGGTACTGCACCGCGATGGGACGGTTGAGTCCCAGGTAGCGTTCCATCTGGGCCAGCGCGTGGGGGTTGCCGGCCGCCGGGCCCAGCATGGCCACCGCCGCGTTGCCGGGGATCAGCTGCATGAGCAGAAACACCAGGACGGACACGCCCAGCATGATGGGAACGGTGGTCACGGTCCGTTTCACCGCGTACGCCAGCACGCAAATCCCTCACCGCCGGCGGGGCGGCGCCGCCGGGCGCCGCCCCGCCCCAGATCTATCCCACCCACACCGTGCGGAAGTCCTGGATCCACCCCGGCGTGTGGACGAAGCCGTGGACATTGGGCGCCATGGGGTTGGGCGCGAGGTCGTTGACGATGGGAATGTCCCAGACGAGCTCCTTGTTGATGGCGTCGATCTTCCGGCAGATCATCCAGCGCTTGGCGTCGTCGAACGTGCGCTCCCCCTCGGCCAGGAGGGCGTCGACGCCGGGAATCCGGTTCTTGCGGGTGTTGAACCCGGAGGTGGAGAGGAAGTCCAGGTTGAGCCACCACAGGGACGACTGGCCGCCCCAGGACATCTGGTTGATCCCCACGCCCGGATCCTCCTTGAGGCCCCTGCCCCAGTGGGTGATGTAGGCGATCCATTCGTAGGTGCGCAGCTTCACGTTGATCCCGATCTTCGCCAAATCGCGCGCGATCCACTCGGCCATGGGCACGGGGATGATCTCGCCGGAGCCGGTGGTGGGGATCTCGAACACGAGGTCGAACCCCTTCCCGTAGCCCGCCTCCTTGAGAAGCTTGCGGCCCTCGGCGGGATTGTACGGATACCACCGGAAACTGGGGTCGTACGCGGCGCAGGTGCGGCCCTGCATGCTCTCGGCGGCCAGCACGGTGCCCTTGAGAAGTTCCTTGGCCATGCTCTGGCGGTCGATGCTCATGGCGATCGCCCGGCGGACCCGAACGTCCTCGAGCTCCTTCACGTACGGACTGAGCGAGATGAACCAGATGGCCGGATTCTCCCGCATGGAGACCGGGTAGCCGCTCGCTTTGAGCTGCGCCACGGTGTTGGGTTCGGGGGCGAAGACCAGGTTCACCTCGCCGGACTGAAGCGCCAGGACCCGCGAGGCGGCCGACGCGATGGGCCGGAAGATGAGCTGGTCCAGCTTGGCGGACCGCGCCGGGTTCCAGTAGGAGGGATTGCGCTCCAGGGTGATGTGCGACCCCCAGACGCGGTCCACGAAGCGAAACGGTCCCGTCCCCACCGGATGGTTCGCGACGTTCTCGTTGCCCCACTTCTTGACCGAGGCGGGGCTCATGATGCAGGTGCTCCCCGGCCCGCCGTTGGTCATGACGTTCAGAAATTCCACAAAGGGGTGCGCGAGGGTGAAGCGGACGGTGTGGGCGTCCACGACGTCGATGGACGTGAGGCCCGAGGGCTGCCAGACCCATGACCGCGTGGCGCCCGCCTTGGGATAGAACCAGGGGGCGTTCTTCTTGCCCACCATGGTCTGATCCCACTGCCGCTCGATGTTGAACTTCACCGCCTCGGCGTCGAAGGGGGTCCCGTCCTGGAACTTGACTCCGTGCTTGAGATGGAACGTGTAGACGAGATGGTCCGAGGACAGGTCGACCTTCTGCACCAGACCCGGGATGATCTTCCCGGTCCGGCCCCTGGGGTCGACGAGATCGCGTGCGATCAGCGGTTCGAAGATCGCGAAGAGCACCCGGTCCGTGAGCGCCCCCACACCCACGTGCGGGTCGAGGACGTCCGCCTCGCCCTCCATGGCCACCACCAGGGTCCCGCCGCGGCCCGTGCTCTTGGCCAGTCCCGGCTCCGGAAACGCGGCCAGGAGCGAGCCCATGAGGGACGCGGAGATGCCCAGCTTCGCCGCCGCACCCAGAAAGGCCCGCCTGGAGATCCGCCCCGCCTTGAACGCCTCCATCAGTTGCTCGGTCTCCGTCATGGAACCACCACACCTCCCGTGACAAGCGCTGTGCGCTACGGCGCAACGACCCGTGCCCGACCCCGGTCCCACCGCGCGTCCGCCTTCGACCACCTCCCTTCCCGGCGCACCGGCTCCGAAGCGGTTACTCGACGCGCTGGAAGGTCGCCACCAGCTCGGCCACGCCCAGCGTCGACGACTCGAGCTCGCGGCAGACGCCGACGATCTCCCGCCCCAGGCGCTCGCAGTGCTCGGGGGTGTAGTACATGCTCAGCCCCGCCACCGAGATCCCGCCCACCGCCCGACCGTCGGGACCCAGGATCGGAGCCGCCACCCCGTCGATGCCCTCGTCGGTCTCCTGATGGCTGATGGCGTAGCCGCGCTCTTGGATCGCCTTCAGGTCCTCCAGCAACGCCGAGCGGTCCGTGAGGGTCAGCGGCGTGAACCGCCTGAGGGGGCGCGCGAGATACGCCTCGATGAACTGAGGGCTCTGAAACGCCAGGACGCTGCGGGCCAGCGCGCTGCAGTGCAGGGGGAGCCGACGCCCCACCTGGCAGTAGAAGCGCACGTTGCGCTTGCCCGGGGCCTGGTCCACGAACACGATCGCGTCCGCGTCGAGCAGACCGAGCATGGCGGTGTCTTCCGAGCTCTGCGACAGCTGGACGAGATGCGGCCGGGCGGCGTCGATCAGGCTGATCCGGCGGGCGCCCGCCATCCCCAGGGTGATGGCGGCGAGGCCCAGCCGGTACTCGCCGTCCACCGGCTGCAGGTACCCCGCCTCCTGCAGGGTCAGCACCGCCCGGTACGCGGTGGAGCGCGCGAGGCCCACCTGCCGGGCGATCTGCTGCAGCGTCAGGGACTCGTGCTCGACGAACAGGGACAGGACCTTGAGGGCCTTCTCGGTGGCTCCGATGGTCGCTTTGTGCGGTGATTTGTCCGCATCGTGAAATAGTGAGTTCTCCATGCGGTCAGAAATACGGCGTCGATGGAGCTTCTCCTGCCGGCATGGCACACCATCGGCGCAAAGACCGGCGGGTTCGCGCTCCCTCTGAAGAAGCCGAACCCTTCCGATGCCAAGCAGCGGGGCCAAGCGTACGCCGCCCGGAGGCGGCGTCGAAGAAGGGGCCGCCGGCGAGCCGAAACTCGTGCCCATCACCCCCGAGACCCTGGCCAGCCTGGGCGAGATGCGGATTCGCGAGCTTACCGCGGCCCTGTCCGTCCTCCCGCGCCGG
>JAJZYS010000016.1 GCA_021797925.1 Bacillota bacterium | reverse complement strand
GGGGGCAGACCGCGTGAGGATGTTCGAAGGCGGACCCGGACGCCACGTTGAGGAAGGGAAGGGAAGGGCCAAGGCCGTCCCCGCCTGGGGGGCGGTCGCCGCCGGCAAGGGATGAGGGACACCTGGATCGGGGAGATCGGCGAAGCAACGGCCGGCAGGGTGGTGGAGGTGTCGGGGTGGGTGGAGCGCCGCCGCGACCACGGCGGACTGCTCTTCTGGGATGTGCGCGACCGCACCGGGAAGCTGCAGGTGGTCTTCACCCCCGAGACGGGCGCGGTCATGGAAGCGGCCGCCGCGGTCCGGGTCGAGAGCGCGGTGAGCGTCCGCGGAACCGTGGTGCGCCGGGGGCCCGGGCTCGAGAACCCCAAGCTGGCCACGGGGACCGTGGAGCTCAGGGCCCAGGCGCTGACCGTCGAAGGTCCGGCCGAGGTCCTGCCCATCGACCCCATGGACCCGGAGGTGGACGAGGCGCTGAGGCTGCGCTACCGCTACCTGGACCTCAGGCGCCGCTCCCTGCAGTCGAACCTCCGGGTGCGCCACCGGATGGCGCTGTGCGCGCGCAACTTCCTCGACGCCCAGGGGTTTGTGGAGGTGGAGACCCCCACCCTGGCCCGATCCACACCCGAGGGAGCCCGCGACTTCCTCGTGCCCTCGCGGCTCAGCCGGGGCGCGTTTTACGCGCTGCCCCAGTCGCCGCAGATCTTCAAGCAGCTGCTGATGGTCGCCGGAATGGAACGCTACTTCCAGCTGGCCCGCGCCTACCGGGACGAGGACCTGCGGGCGGACCGCCAGCCTGAGTTCACCCAGATCGACATCGAGGCCAGCTTTGTCGACCGCGAGTACATCCTGGATCTCACCGAGCGCCTTCTGGCGGAGATGTTCCGCAACGAGGGCTTCGAGGTGCCCCTGCCGTTCCCCCGGCTGACCCACGCCGAGGCCCTGGACCGCTACGGCACCGACAAGCCGGACCTGCGCTTCGATCTTCCGATCGCGGACCTCGACCCGTGGGCGGACGCGTGCGGAGTGGAGATCTTCACCCGCGCCCGCCGGGCGGGCGGCGTCGTCCGGTGCCTGCGCCTGCCTCGGAGCCTGAGCCGCCGGGAGCTGGCGGAGACCGAGGAGGCCGCCCAGGGCCTGGGGCTGCCCGGCCTGGGGAGTCTCGAGGTGGGGGAGTCGGCCGATCGGGGCCCCATCGCCCGCCATCTGCGCCCGCAGGTCCGGGACCGCTTGCTGGAGCTGACCGGCGCGGGCGTCGGTGACACCCTGCTCTTTGCCGCCGGCGAGCGGCCTGTCGTCTGCCGGGCGCTGGGCGCGCTGAGACTGCGGTTCGGGCAGCTGCTGGAGCTTGTGCCCCCCGACCGGCACGCGTTTGCCTTCGTCGTCGACTTCCCGCTGTTCGAGCTCGACGAGAACGGTCAGCCCACGCCCTCGCACCATCCCTTCACCGCGCCCCATCCCGAGGACCGCTCGAGGATGGCCGAGGATCCGCTCCACGTGCGCTCCCTCGCCTACGACGCGGTGCTGGACGGGGTGGAACTGGCGTCGGGTTCCATCCGGATCCACCAGCGCGACGTTCAGGAGGAGGTGTTCCGCATCCTGGGAATGTCCCCGGCCGAGGCCCAGAGCAAGTTCGGCTTCCTGCTGGACGCATTCCGCTACGGGCCGCCCCCCCACGGGGGCATCGCCCTGGGCTTCGACCGGATGGTGATGCTGGCCACCGGCGCGCCCAACATCCGGGAAGTACTGGCCTTCCCCAAGAACGCGCGGGGATACGACCCCATGATGGGGTCGCCGGCGCCGGTGGATCCCGCACAGCTGCGCGAGCTCGGCATCCAGGTGACCGTGGCGCCCCGCGGGTAGCGACCCCGGGTCAGTGGATGGTGGTGGGCACCCACATGTCCACCAGACCGATGACCAGGGCGGCGATGACGGCGCCGGCGACGGTCACCGCCATTCCCGGGACCACGTACTGGGCAAAGTAGATGACCACCGCCGAGACGATGAAGCCCACGATGCCGCGTCCCACCCGCCGGTGGCCGAACGCCAGCTCCAGCAGCCAGCCCGCGACGGAGATGACCACGGCGGCCATGAGCGCCTCGCCGAAGGTCAACCGGCTGAAGCCGGGGACCACGTAGCCGATGAGCATCAGGACCAGGGCGGCCACGATGAATCGCACGACGACCCCCCAAGCGGTCATTCCCTCACCTCCCGTTCGCGGGCTATTGTGCCTGGGTGGCACCGGTGCTTATACGCGGCCGGCTCCGGACGTCGCCGGCGGTGGCCGGAGGAATCCGCGGGGAGAAAAGGCGCGAGACGGGGTCGAGAACGCCTCTGACGGCGCCGACCGGCGGCTTGACAGTCGTCGCGGGAGCCTGCTAGACTGACGCGAACTGCCAGGGGGGTGCCCTCGGTGCGAGAGAAGGCGACCGTTCTCGACGCCGAGGGCATTCGTCGCGCCTTGACGCGCATCGCGCACGAGATCATCGAGCACAACCACGGCGCGGCGGGGGTGTGCCTGGTGGGCGTGCGCCGGCGGGGGGAGCCCCTGGCCCAGCGCCTGCGCGCCCTGATCCGGAGCATCGAAGGCGTCGACCCCCCCACGGGGGGCATCGACATCACGCCCTACCGCGACGACATCGCCGACCGGGCGGTCCGCCCCGGCGCGGGTCCGCCGCTGCCGGCGGACATCACCGGCCGCCCCGTGGTGCTCGTGGACGATGTGCTGTTCACCGGCCGGACGGTCCGTGCGGCCCTGGAAGCGGTCCTGCACGCGGGGCGTCCGTCGTCGGTCGCCCTGGCGGTGCTTGTGGACCGCGGTCACCGGGAGCTTCCGGTCCGCCCCGACTTCGTCGGCAAGAACATTCCGACCTCGCGCCGCGAGGACGTGGCGGTACGGCTGACGGAGGTCGACGGCACAGACGAGGTGGTGATCGTGGAACTCAAGGGCGGCTGAGGCTACCGAACCCTTTAAGCGGTCCAGAGAGACCGGCAAGGGGCCCGCTCGGCAAAGACTCCGGCTTGCCCTGCCCCCTTGCCCGGTCGGCAAGGGGGCGTGTGTTGATGGGCGAGCGGACCGTTCCCGGAAGACGCCGGGAAAAGCGGCGATGAAGGACCTCTTGGGCATCGAGGAGCTCACGCGTCAGGACATGGAGCGCTACCTGGCCACCGCCGTGGATCTCAAGGCCCGGCTGCGGCAGGGGGCGAAGAAGATGGCGGTGCTGAGCGGCCGGGTGGTGGTCACCCTGTTTCTCGAAGCCAGCACCCGCACCCGGACCTCGTTCGAACTGGCCGGACGGTTTCTCGGCGCGCACGTGCAGAGTTTCGCGCTCGCGCAGTCGAGCGTGGACAAGGGCGAGACCCTGGTCGACACCGCCCGCGCCCTGGACGCGATGGCGGTGGACGCGATCGTCGTGCGTCACGCCGTGGCCGGGGTCCCCCATGACCTGGCCCGGCGGCTTGAGGCCGCGGTGGTGAACGCCGGGGACGGCTGGCACGAGCACCCCACCCAGGCCCTGCTCGACGCCTTGACCATCCTGGAGCGCCGCGGTCGGGTCGAGGGACAGCGGATCGCCATCCTCGGCGACATCCGCCACTCCCGCGTGGCCCGCTCCGCCATGCTGGCGTACGGCGGGCTCGGGGCCAGCGTGACGGTCTTCGGGCCGGCCACGCTCGTGCCCGAGGGCGTCGAGGCGTACGGCGCCGAGGTGGCGACGAGCCTCGAGGCGGCGCTGGCGGGAGCGGACGTGGTCCAGGTCCTCAGAATCCAGCGCGAACGGATGCACGCGGGCCTGATCCCGTCCCTGGAGGAGTACCATCGGCGCTTCGGTCTTACCCAGGAGCGGCTGCGTCTGGCGCGGCCCGACGCGGTGGTGATGCATCCGGGACCCGTGAACCGGGGCGTGGAGATCGAGAGCCGGGTCGCGGACGGTCCCCGGTCCGCGGTGATGCAGGCTGTCGAGAACGGGGTGGCGATGCGCATGGCCGTGCTCTGCCACCTGCTGGGGGAGGGAGGATCGCGATGACGTGGACGCAGCGGCCCGTCATGGTCCGCGGCGCCCGGCTCGTGGACCCGGGCGAGGGTCTCGACGAGGTGGGCGACTGCCTGGTCGCGGACGGACGGATCCGGGCCCTGGGAGGGCGCGGGGACGCCGACGGGGCTCAGGTGATCGAGGCCGAGGGCTTGTGGCTGGTTCCGGGCCTGGTGGATCCCCATGTGCACCTGCGGGAGCCGGGGCTGACGCACAAGGAGGACATCGCCACCGGAGCCCGGGCGGCGGTGGCCGGCGGCTTTGTGGCCGTGGCGGCGATGCCCAACACGCGGCCGGTGGTCGACTCGCCTGAACTGATCACCTACGTGCGCATGCGCTCGGACGCGGTGGGGCTCTGCCGGGTGCTGCCCGTGGGGGCCATCACCCGGGGACAGGCGGGGCGCGAGCTGGCACAGATCGGAGACATGGCCGCGGCGGGGGCGGTGGCCCTCTCGGACGACGGCCAGGGCGTGCAGTCGGCGGGGATGATGCGCTGTGCGCTTCGCTACGCCAGCGCCTTCGGCCTGCCGCTGCTGCTGCACGAGCAGGACGACACCCTGGCGGGGGACGGAGTCGTCCACGAGGGCGCCGTCGCCACCCGGCTCGGCCTCGCGGGTCAGCCCCGCGAGGCCGAGGAAGCGATGGTCCTGCGCGACGTGCACCTGGTGGAGCGCAACGGCGGCCGGATCCACCTGTGCCACCTCTCCACGGCCGGAGCCGTCCAGGTCGTCCGCGAGGCGAAGGCCCGCGGACTGCGGGTGAGCGCCGAGGTCACCCCGCACCACCTGCTGCTGACCGACGAGGCGGCGCGAGGTTATGACACGCGGGCCAAGTGCAATCCCCCCCTGCGGACCGATGGGGACCGCAGGGCCCTGGTCGACGGCCTTGTGGACGGGACGATCGACTGTATCGCCACCGACCATGCCCCTCACACCGACGACGAGAAGGAGGGCGACTTCGTGTCGGCGGCGTTCGGGATCTCGGGACTGGAGACAGCCCTGGCCCTGGTCCTGACGCACCTCGTGGACAGCGGTCGGCTCAGTCCTGCGGCGCTGGTCGAGCGCATGAGCTTCGGACCGTGCCGGGTGCTGGGGCTTTGCCGCCATCGCCTCCGGGAGGGGGCGGTGGCCAACCTGACCCTCATCGATCCCGGGGTGCGCTGGACGGTGGAACCCCAGCGGTTCCACTCCCGCGGCCACGCGACCCCCTTTGCGGGCGCACGGCTCAAGGGCCGCTCACGCGGGGTGTTCGTGGACGGGAGGTGGATGGCGTCGTGAACCCTGAGACCACGGCCCTCTCTCCGGCACGTCCGCCTGGGTCCAGGCCGCGTCCGGGGATGCACCAGGGGTGGTTTCCGGTGGAGCGGTGCCACCGGGTGGCCGCGGACGTCGTCGAGCTGTCCGTTCACGCGCCCGCGCTGGCGCGATCTGCCCAGCCGGGCCAGTTCATCGGCCTTGGGGTCGGGGGGGAGGCCTTTGCCCTCCTCAGGCGGCCCATGGGCGTCTCGGCCATCCGCGGGGAGAGGCTGGCGGTGAGCTTCCGCGTGGCGGGGGCGGGGACTCGCTGGCTGGCCGCCCGGCGCCCGGGCGACCCGGTGGACCTATTGGGACCCCTGGGCCGCGGGTTTCCCGACCTGGGCGAGGATCCCGTGATCCTGGTCGGTGGCGGCGTGGGCGTGGCCCGGCTGCTGCCGGTGGCCGAGCGGGCGCGGGGAGAGGTGATGGCCCTTGTGGGCTTCAGACGCGGCGGGCAGGTCTTTGGCATCGAGCGGATCCGGCGAGCGGGCGGCGTCGTGCGCGTCGCGACCGAGGACGGCAGCGAGGGCCGGCGCGGCGTGGTCACCGAACTGCTCGAAGAGGCCATCGCCGAGGGCCGGCCGGGCCGTGTGCTCGCCAGCGGGCCTCGGGCGCTCCTGCGGGCGGTCAAGGGGATCTGCGTCGGGCGCCGCCGCCCCGCCCTGCTTGCCCTGGAGGGACAAATGGCCTGCGGTTGGGGCGTTTGTCTGGGTTGCTCCACCGGCGGGCTTCTGGTCTGCCGGGACGGTCCGGTGTTCGAGGCCGAGGCGGTGGAGCTGTGAGCGTGCAGCGCGCGACCTTCGGCCGCGTGGGAACGGTGGTGAGCGGCATCGCCTTGAAGAACCCGGTGTTCGCCGCCGCGGGGACCGCGGGCTTCGGGGAGAGCGTCCCGTACGACCTCTCGCTCCTGGGTGGCATCATGACCAAGGGCACTTCGCCCGATCCCTGGCGCGGCAATCCCCTCCCCCGCGTCGCGGAAGTGCCGGCCGGCATGCTCAACGCCATCGGTCTCGAGAATCCGGGCATGGAGCGGGTGGCCGCGGAGCTCCTTCCGGGCCTGGCCCGCCACGACCTGGCCGTGGTGGTCAACGTCGTCGGCCGCACCCTCGACGAGTATCGGCGCGTCGTGGCGTACCTGAGTCCGTGTCCCAGGGTCGACGCTTTCGAGATCAACGTCTCCTGCCCCAACGTCTCCGAGGGGGGCCTCGCCTTCGGCCGCGATCCCGCGGCGGCCGCGGCGGTGGTCGCCGCGTGCCGGGACGTGACCGCAAAGCCCCTGTGGGTCAAGTTGACGCCCAACACCCTCGATCCGGTGGCGGTAGCCGAAGGGGTGGTGCGGGCGGGAGCGGACGCCGTGACCCTGATCAACACCGTACTGGGCATGAGGATCGATCCCCGGACGCGCCGACCGGTCCTGGCCGCCGGGGTCGGCGGCCTCTCCGGCCCGGCGGTCAGGCCCGTGGCCGTGCGCATGGTGTACGAGGTCGCCCGGGCGGTCGACGTGCCGGTGATCGGCATGGGCGGCATCGTCACCGCCGAGGACGCGCTGGAGTTCATCCTGGCCGGCGCCCGCGCCGTCGCCGTGGGGACGGCCAACCTCGTGGACCCCTGGGCCGCGGTCAAGGTGGCGCAGGGGCTCGAGGCGTTCGCCCGCCGCGAGGGCCTGGATTCGCTCGACGCGCTCGTGGGCGCGGCCGGGAGCCGGCGTCCGTGACGCCGGCGTCGCCCGCGACGAGCTTCGACCCGTCGCGTCTTGTGGTCGCCCTGGACACCCCGGACGCGCGCTCGGCCCTGGCCATGGCGGACCGGCTCCTTCCGCTGGGGGTCGCCTTCAAGGTCGGCCTGCGCCTCATGCCCGGGCACGGGCCTTCGCCGGTGCGCGCGCTGCGCAAGCGGGGCGCGAAGGTCTTCTGGGACATCAAGCTCCACGACATCCCCAGCGTCGTGGCCGCCGCCGTGCGGGCCGCGGCGCGAGAGGACGTGGAGCTGGTGACCGTGCACGCCCTGGGCGGCAGCCGGATGCTCCGGCAGGCCCAGGAGGCGCTGGCCCTTACGGGTTCGGCCACGCGGCTCGTGGCGGTGACGATCCTCACGTCGGCGGACCGGGCGGCGTGGCACGAGATCGGCGGCCGGGGAGCCCTCGGGCCGCGGGTGCTGCAGCTGGCGCGCCTAGCCCGCGACGCCGGCCTCGCGGGGGTCGTCGCCTCGCCGCAGGAGGTGGCCGCCATCCGGCGCCAGCTGGGAGGCATGCTCGTCGTGACGCCAGGGGTGCGCCCCGCCGGCGACGCCGCGGGCGACCAGCGGCGGGAGGCGACGCCGGCGGCCGCGATCCGGGCAGGGGCCGACCGGCTGGTGGTGGGGCGGCCCATCCTCGACGCCGCAGATCCGGTGCGCCGGGCGCGTGAGATCCTCGAAGAGATGCGGCGGGCATGGGAGGAGGGGCGTGGTGAGCGAGGCCGGACTTGTTGATCTGTGGCGACGCCTCGGCGTCCTCGTGGAAGGACACGTGCTGCTGACCTCGGGACGGCACAGCACCGCCTTCTTCCTGTTCGCCCGGCTCATGCAGTGGCCCACGCACCTGGAGGGCGTCGCGCGCCAGCTCGTGGCGCCGCTCCGAGGACAGGGCGTGGAGGCGGTCATGGGCCCGGCGATGGGCGGGGTCATCCTGGCGTACGAGGGCGCGCGCGCCCTGGGCGTGCGCGCGCTCTACACCGAGAAGGAGCCCGACGGCCGCATGGCGCTGCGCCGTGGTTTCGACCTGCGCGCGGGGACGAGGGTCCTGGTCGTGGAGGACGCCGTGACGACCGGCGGCTCGCTCCGCCGGTGCCTGGACGCCGCCCGGGCCCAGGGTGCCGAGGTGGTCGCCGTCGCCGCCCTGCTCGATCGCCGCGTGGGCGCGGTGGAGTTCGGCGCCCCGTTTTACGCACTCGTGCGGCGGGCCCTGCCGGTCTACGACCCCGCCTGCTGTCCCCTCTGCCGCCGGGGGGTGCCCCTGACGCTCCCCAAGGCGGCGCGGTGAACGCCCCCGGCTGGCCGGCGCCGGTGCCCACGTTGTCGCGATTGGGCGCGTCGTTCGCGTTGAAAGGGCGGGTCGGCTGTGCTATGATGCAAGTCGATCCCCTGCGGTGTACGCGGACCGGCGATCAGTTTTGAGCCAACACCGAAACTGAGGGAGTTCGACTCTGTCCTGTGGACGCCACGCCCGTTTCGGGACCTCGGAAACGGACAGGAGAACACCCACCTGCGCGAGCAGGTTCAAAACGACAGGTCTGACGGCACGGCGGGGTATTTATGCGGGGGAGGCGTCCTGGTCCCTCGCCTTTTCGTTCGCGCGTGCGGATCCTGTCTGTCCCCCGGGACCATGTTCACGGCGAAAGAGGCGTTACCCGGTGATCGATCTTCGAAGTGATACCGTGACCCGACCCACGGCGGCGATGCGCCAGGCCATGGCCGAGGCGGAGGTGGGCGACGACGTCTACGGGGAGGACCCCACGGTTGCGAGGCTCGAGGAGCTCTCGGCGGAGCGCATGGGCATGGAGGCCGGCCTCCTCCTCCCGTCGGGGACCATGGCCAACCAGGTGGCCATCTACACGCACACGCGCCGGGGCGACGAGGTGATCGTCGAGGCCGAGGCGCACTGCTATTACTACGAAGTGGGCGCCATGGCGGCCCTGGCGGGGGTGCAGGCCCGCACCGTGGCCGGGGACCGCGGCTACGTGGCGCCCCAGCAGCTCGCGGCCGCGGTTCGGCCCGACCAGCTGCAGTTTCCGCGCACGCGGCTGCTGTGCATCGAGAACACCCACAACCGGGCCGGCGGCGCCGTGATCGGGCTGGAGCGGATGCAGGCCACCATCGGCGCGGCGAGGCGGCTGGGAATCCGCGTGCACGTGGACGGCGCCCGCATCTTCCATGCCCAGGTGGCCACCGGAACCCCGGCCGCGGAACTCGTGCGGGGCGCCGACTCCGCGATGTTCTGCCTGTCCAAGGGACTGTGCGCGCCCGTGGGTTCGGTCCTGGTGGGGTCCAAGGAGTTCATCGCCGAGGCGCGCAAGACCCGCAAGCTCTTCGGCGGGGGGATGCGCCAGGCCGGCATCCTGGCGGCGGCCGGAATCGTGGCCCTCACGGAGATGGTGGACCGGCTGGGCGAGGACCACCAGCGGGCGCGGCGCCTGGCCGTGGCGCTCGCGGAGATGGGGTTCGCGGTCGATCCGCGCACCTGCGAGACCAACATGGTGGTGATGGATACCGAGCCCACGGGGGTGGACGGCGCCACCTGGGTGAGCCGGCTGGCCGCCGCCGGCGTGCAGGTGGGCGCCACCGGTCCATGGCGGCTGAGGCTTGTGACGCACCGGGACGTCTCGGGTCCCGACATCGAGGAGACGATCCGGGTCTTTGCCCGCTTTGCGGATCGCAAGAGCGCATAACGCCGCCCAGGACCCGGCGCCGGGCGACGGGAGCGATCGCGTGTTCGTGGCGCTCGCGAGCTTCAGCGAGGGGCGGCGCGCCCAGGTGGTGGGCGCCATCGTCGAGGCCGCCGAGGCCAGGGGCGCCCGGGCGCTGGATGTGGTCAACGATCCCGACGCGAACCGGTCGGTGGTGACCCTGGCCGCGGCGGGGCAGGAGCTTCTCGACGCGCTGGTGGAGGCGGCGCGGGCGGCGCGGACGGCCATCGACCTCAACGTGCACCGCGGTACCCATCCCCGCGCCGGCGCCACGGACCTCGTGCTCGTGAGCCCGGTGGAGCCCGCGGACCTCGCGGCGGCGGTGGCGCTGGCGCACCGGCTCGGCGAGGAGATCTTCCGCCGGCTGGGCATACCGGTGTATTTCTGCGAAGCCGCGGCCCGCCGCCCCGAACGCCGGGATCCGGCGGCGCCGGGCCGCGGTCAGTTCGAGGGGTTGCTCTCCCACGTGGCGGACCCGGGCCGCGAGCCCGACGTGGGGCCAGCCCGGCTTCACCCCACCGCGGGCGTCACCACCGTGGGCGCGCGAGCGCTGCGGGTGACCCTTAGGGTGCGCCTCGCCACCGGTGAACGCGCGCTGGGCCGCGCCGTCGCCCGCGGGGTCCGCCAGGCGACGACGGGGCTCGCGACCGTCGAGCTCGCCCCCAACCCGGGCGAGGACACGCTCGGGCTCGTGCTGGAGGTAGAGGATCCGACGCGGCTCCTGGATGCGTTCGCCGCGACCCAGCGCGAGGCAAAGGCCCACGGGGTGGGGGTGCGAGGCTCGGAGTTCGTGGGGCTCGTGCCGCTCTTCGCGCTTGCGTCCGTAGCCGCACAGGTGCTGGGACTGCGGAGCTTCACGGACGGACAGGTGCTCGAGCGGCGAATCTGGGGCGAAAAGCCTTGACGGAGCCGGACCTCGTCCTCTTGCACGCGGGGACCATGGCCACCCTGGCGGGGACGGGCCCCCTGCGGGGGGCGCGGGCCGGAGAGCTGGGGCTCGTGCCGGACGGTGCGGTCGCGGTGGCGCGCGGGGTCATCCAGGCCGCGGGTTCCACCGAGACCGTGCTCCGGGACGTGACGGTGGGAGTCGACACCCGCATCGTCGACCTCGACGGGCGGGCGCTTCTGCCGGGACTGGTGGATGCGCACACCCGTCTGCTGTACGCCGGGCAGCAGCGCGAGGCGATGCTGCGCCGGCTTGACGAGGGGTACGACCGGGCGCGGTGCGCCGCGAGCACCGCCGCCACGATCGCGGCCACGAGCGCCGAGCCGCCAGAGGCGCTGGAGGCGGCGCTCCTCGGCCGGCTGGGCGCCATGGGCCGGCTCGGGGTCACCACCGTGGAGGTCGCGAGCGGATACGCTCGCACCGCCTCGGACCAGCTGCGCCTACTCGAGGTCCTCGCCCGGGCCCGGCACCGGGCCCGGGTCCGCGTGGTGCCCACCCTTCTGGGGCTGAAGGTCCCGCCCGGGGAAGGTGGCGTCGAGGCGGACGTCGAGACCTGGGTCACCGGGCTCATCCCCGAGGTGGCGCGCCGGGAGCTCGCGGCCTTTGTGGAGCTGGCGGTGGGCGGCGGCGGATGCTCCCCGGCCGTTGCCCGGGCGGTGCTCGAAGCCGCCCGGCCCCAGGGCCTGGGGCTCAAGGTGAGCGCGCCGCCAGACGACTCCGGGGAAGCCGTGGCCCTCGCCAGCGAGATTGGGGCCGTCTCCCTGGCCTGCGCCCTCGCTCCCGAGGACGGGGACTGGGCGGCGATGGCCGCCTCGGGTACCATGATGGTGCTCGTCCCCGGGAGCGCCTTCTTCCTCGGCCTGACGCCGCGGCGTGTTCGCGAGGTCGTGGCGGCGGGCGTCCCCGTGGCGCTGGGAACCGACGCCAATCCGGTCACCTCGCCCACCGGATCCCTCCTCGCGGTGATGGCCCTGGCCACCTTCGAGATGGGACTGACCCCCGCCCAGGCCCTGGTGGCGGCGACGCGCAACGCGGCCCACGCTCTGGGGCTCGGAGCGACGACCGGCAGCATCGAGGTGGGCAAGTCGGCGGACCTTCTGGCGATCGACGGGGACGACCCGCTGGATCTCATCTACCGGTTCGCGACACCCCAGGCCTTCTGCGTCGTGGCCCGGGGGCGGCTGCTCGTGGACCCTCAGGACGGGGGAGGTCGATGATGGACACGTTTCTCGACGAGGTGGCCCGGCCCACCCCCACGCCCGGCGGTGGTGCCGTGGCGGCCCAGGTGGCGGCGCTGGGAGCCGCACTGGTGGAGATGGCGGTGGGTCTCGGGCATCGGCGCCGGCCTGACGCGCGCGCCGAGGCGCTCCTGGCGCGGGTGCGCGACCTCAGGGCGGAGCTTGTGCGCCTGCGGGAGGCCGACGCCGGCGCGTTCGCCGCGGTGCTCGCCGCCATGGCGCTGCCCCGGGACTCCGACGCCCTCCGGGCCCAGCGGCGCGCCGCCCTGGACCGGGCGCTGGTGGAGGCGGCCCAGGTGCCGCTGGACGTGGTCGCGCGCACCCGGGAGCTCGAGGCCGAGGTCAGGGCCGCGGACCCGCTGGCGCTGCCCTCGGCCCGCTCGGACCTCGAGGTGGCGGCGATCCTGCTCCAGGCGGCGGCCCGCTCGGCCATGGTGAACGTGGACGTGAACCTCGCGGCCATCTCGGACCCTGAGCTGCGGCGCGGCGTGGCTCAGGCCGCCGCGGCGATCGGGCCGATCCCCCGCCTCGGCGCGGGGGATCGGGACGGGAGCTGAACCTTGGACACCGAGGACCTCAGGGCATTCGTGGAGACGTGCCGCCGGGGCAGCCTGACCCGCGCGGCCGGCGCGCTGGGCGTGACCCAGCCCTCGGTGAGCCGGCGCATCCAGCGGCTGGAGGCGGAGGTGGGCGCGGTGCTCGTGGAACGCACCCGGCCCACGGTGACGCCGACGCGGCGGGGGCTCGAGGTTCTCGGCGCCGCCGAGGCGATCCTGCGCTCCTGGGAAGAGCTCGTCGCGCAGGGCCCCGGGGCCCGGAGCCTCACGGGAACGGTGCACGTGGCGGCGAGCACCGCGCCCGGGGCGTCCCTGGTCCCGGGGCTTCTCGCCCGGTTCTCGGCCCTGTACCCCGACGTGCGGTCGGAACTGCACGTGATGAACTCCGACGCGGTGGAGGCGTGCGTCATGGCCTGCCGCTGCGACCTGGGTTTTCTGGGCCGAAGGCCCGGCACCCGGGCGCTGGAGGTGGTGGAGGTGGCGAGGGACGAGCTGGTCCTCGTGGTTCCTCGCGGCCATCCCCTCGCCGCCCGACCCCGGGTGGTCCTCGGCGACCTCGCCGGCCTGGAGTTCGTCGGACGCGAGGCGGGGTCGGGCACGTGGCGCGTCCTGGAGGAGCGCCTGGCCGCCGAGGGGCGCACGCTCCCGCCCCACCGGCTCATGGGACGGCTGAGCACGCCGGGGGCGGTCATCGCGGCGGTGGCGGCCGGCCAGGGGGTGAGCATCGTCTCGCGCATGGCGATCGAGGAGACGCCGTCGCCCGCCGTCGTCCAGGTGCGCATCGCGGACCTCGACCTCGCGCGCCCGATCATGCTCGTGTACGACGCCGTGCGCATCGGCAGCCTCGGCCGCTCGTTCGTGGACTTCGTCCGCCAGGCGTCGCCGCCGCCCGGCTGAGATCAGGGTGGGGTGAGCTCAGGGGCAGGGAGCGGGCGCGCGCGCGTGGAACTGGGCACCCAGGTGGCGGTCCCCGCGAGCGGGAGCGGGACGGGCGGCGAGGAGGTGGTCGGGTGGCGCCATCGCTCTACCCGGTGACGGTGGTGGGGAGCTGGCCCCGGCCGCCGGCGCTCGTGCGGGCCATGCGCGAGCACGCCCAGGGAAGGCTCGCGGCCGCGAGTCTCGTGCCGCTCATGGACGACGCGGTGCGCGCGGCCCTGGCGGCGCAGATCGCGGCGGGCGTGGACATCGTCTCCGACGGGGAGCAGCGCCGGGACAACTTCGTGGCGTTCGTCGCCGAGAAGCTGAAAAACGTGCGCAAGATCACCGTGGCCGAACTGCTGGAACACGTCCCCGACCCCTCGGACTTCGCCGAGATCCTGGGCGCGCTGGAGCTGCCGACGCACACCATGGTGACGCCCGCCGCGGTCGGCCCCATCGCCCGCAACAGCCCCCTGGCGCTCGACGAGGTCCGCTTCGTGCGCGCCCATACCGACCGTCCGGTGAAGGTGGCGTTGCCCGGTCCCTATCTCCTGACCCGGTCCCTCTGGGTGGAGGGGTTGTCGCGGGCGGCGTACCCGCGGCGGGAGGACCTGGCCGCGGACGTGGTGGCCGTGCTGCGAGAGGAACTCGATGAGCTGGGGCGCGCGGGCGTCGACTTCGTGCAGCTGGACGAGCCGATCCTCATCGAGCTGGCGTTCAGCCGGCCCGGAGCCTCCGCCGAGCGGCCGGCTTCCCGGCGCGACGCCCAGGGCGAACTCTCCCTCGCGGTCGACCTCATCAACGAGGTGGCCCGGGGCTATGCGGGCCCCCGGCTCGGCGTGCACGTCTGCCGGGGCAACTGGAGCACCCAGGAGGAATGGCTCCTGTCGGGGTCCTACGAGCCGCTCCTGCCGTACCTCGAGCGCATGCGGGTGCACCAGCTCGTCCTCGAGTTCTCCACCCCGCGGGCGGGCGAGGCGGCCGCCATCGCGGCCCGGCTGCCGGGGGAGCTCGGGCTGGGGGTCGTGAACCCGCGCACCGTCGAGGTGGAGAGCGCCCGGGTCATCTTCGAGCACGTGCAGCCGGTGGCCAGGGTGCTCGGGCCCGAGCGGATCTTCCTCAACCCCGACTGCGGCTTCTGCACGTACGCGAGCCGGCCCATGGCCAGTCCGGAGCAGGCCGTGGCGAAGCTCAGGGCGATCGCCGAGGCGGCGCGCATGCTCCGGGGCGCATAACCGCCCGGCGATGACGCCACGGAGGAGGTGCGACGGTGGACCGACACGCGCGGATCCTGGAGATCCTGAGCAGCCGGGGCCAGCCCATCACCGGGAGCGAGCTGGCCGGGCGGCTGGGCGTCAGCCGCCAGGTCGTCGTCCAGAGCGTGGCCGTGCTCAGGGCTCAGGGCCATCCCGTCCGGTCCACCCCGGCCGGCTACGAGCTCGAGGGCGCGCAGCCCGAGGTGCGCGCCCGCGCGGTCCTGGCCGTGTGCCACGGCCCCGAGCGCACCGGTGAGGAGCTTCACGCCCTGGTGGACGTGGGCCTGCGGGTGCTCGACGTGATCGTCGAGCACCCGCTGTACGGGGAGATCCGGGGGCTATTGCTCCTAAAGGACCACGCCCAGGTGGACCGGTTTCTCGAACGCTACCGGACCGAGCAGTTCGCGCTGCTCTCCTCGCTGACCCGGGGGGTGCACCTTCACACCGTGGAGGCGGCGCACCCGGACCAGTTCCTCGAGGGGCGAGCGCGCCTCAGGGCGCTGGGGATCCTGGTGGAGCGCTGAGCGCCGCCGCCGGAGCCTCGGCTCGGGGACGGGCGAGCCGGTACACCGCGTAGGCCACGATGAACGCCACGTAGTAGCCGACGTCCCCGCCGCCCAACAGGCGGGCCACAGGGCCCTCGTAGAGTCCCTGGTTCATGAACGGCACGGCGCTGGCCACCCCGAGCCCGAAGGCGAGCAGCGCCCGCCGCCCGAAGGGACGGATCACGGCGGGCCGCGCCCCGTCCTCTCGCCCGTGGGAGCCGTAAAACTCCGCCAGCATGATGGCGATCCACGGGGCGACCCAGTACGAGATGAGCAGGAGGAAGTTCTCGTAATCCGAGTCGAACCCCCGGGCGCCGAGGAAGGCGAGCACCAGTCCCGCGAGCCCGAAGATGAGCGCCATGCGCGCGCGGCTCGTGCGCAGGTCCAGGGTCAGGGCCGAGGTGGCGCCGGTGTACACGTTGAGGACGTTGGCGGTGATGGTGCCCAGCACCACCGCCACGAGCGCGTACGGCTTCAGGGGGCCCATGACGTGGGCGAGGGCGACGATGGGGCTCAGGCCGGGCGCCCGGACGGCGGTCAGGGCCCCCAGGACCTCCACCCAGGTGGTGGCGATGAACGAGCCCGCGAAGGCGTACCAGCCCGGCCTTGCCCGGCCGACGGAGGCGGGAAGGTAGCGCGAGTAGTCCGCGGCGTACGGCGCCCAGCTGAACAGGTACGAGGCGATGATGGCTGTGGCCAGGAGGAAGGGGCCCAGGCCGCCCGCGGCGGTCTTGAGTTCGCTCGGGCCGAGCCCCGGCGCCAGGACCCGGGTCATGACCAGAAACAGGACCAGGAGGACGACGGCCGCGTAGCGCTCCACCCGGTGGATGAGGTCGTGGCCCCACATCGCCAGGGTCACCTGCACGGCGGTGAGCAGGAGCAGGGCCAGGGGAAGGTCGCCCCCCAGCAGCTGCGCCAGCGCCTGGGCTCCGAGGATCGTGTTCACGGTGAACCAGCCCAGGGTCGCCAGCACGTTGAGCCCGGCGGGGACGTAGGTGCCGCGGTGGCCGAAGGCCACGCGGCTCAGGGGCAGCTGCGGCAGGCCGGTCTCAGGACCCAGGGCCGCGGGCAGGGCCACCAGCGCCGCCCCCACCAGGTTGCCCACCACGATGGCGATGACGGCGTCACGCAGGTTCATGCCCAGCCCCACGGCGATGAGACCCAGGGCCCACGCGGGAAATCCCAGGTTGGCCGCGAACCACAGGGTGAACTGATCCCGGGGCCGACCCCGGCGCTCGGACGCCGGCACCGGTTCGAGGCCGCGCCGCTCGATGGACAGGGACACGTACCCACCTCCTTGGCGGGTACGATGCTACGGGCAAATCAGGTGTATTGTCAAGAGTATATACACATGACGAGGCGCCATCCGTCAGGGAGCGCCCTGTGCCCCCAGGCGCCGGCGGATCTCCTCCAGGCGCTGGCGGAGCGAGGCCTCAAAGCCCCGGTCGCCGGGCTCGTAGTAGCGGTGCCCCGCGAGCGCGGCGGGGAGGTGGATCTGGGCCGCGACGCCGCCTGGGGCGTCGTGGGCGTAGCGGTAGCCCGCACCGAATCCGAGGGCGCGGTCAAGGCGCGTGACCGCGTTGCGAAGATGCAGCGGCACCGGTTCCGTCGGCGTCGCCTCCACGTCCTGGCGGGCGCGTTCGTACGCGGTGAGCGCCGAGTTGCTCTTGGGGGCGAGACTCAGGTAGATGGCGCACTCCGCCATGGGCAGGTAGCCCTCGGGCAGGCCCACGAAGTGCACCGCCTGCTGACAGGCCACCGCCAGGGGCAGGGCCGCGGGGTCCGCGAGGCCCACGTCCTCGGCGGCCAGGATCACCATGCGCCGGACCACGAACATGGGGTCCTCGCCGGCCGTGAGCAGGCGCGCCAGCCAGTACAGCGCGGCGTCGGGGTCCGACCCGCGGATCGACTTGATGAAGGCGGAGATGACCTGGTAGTGCAGGTCCCCCTGGCGGTCGAGCCGGGGGGGCTTGAAGAGCGCGGCCGCCACCTGGTCCATGTCGACCACGCGACGGCCGTCGCTGCCGGGGTCGGTGGCCTCGGCCGCGAATTCGAGGGTGCTCAGCGCGGCCCGGGCGTCCCCGGCGGCCTGTTCCCGCAGGAGCTGGCGGGCGCCGGCGGTGAGGGAGACCCTGAGGGGCAAAAGGCCCTGAGCGCGGGTGAGGGCCCGCTCGATGACCCGATCCATGGCCGCGTCGTCCAGGGGGCTCAACTGCACCACCGTGCAGCGCGAGAGCAACGCGCCCGTGAGGGAAAAGCCCGGGTTCTCGGTGGTGGCGCCCACCAGCAGCAAGAGCCCCGACTCCACGTGAGGGAGGAGCACGTCCTGCTGGCTCCGGGAGAACCGGTGAATCTCGTCGATGAACAGGAGCGTGCGCTGTCCCAGGCGCTGGCGGCGCCGGGCGGCGTCGACGGCCTGGCGCACGTCGGCGACGCCCGCCGCCACCGCCGAGAGACTCACCACCTCGGCGCGGGCCGAGCGGGCGATGATGCGCGCGAGGGTGGTCTTGCCGCTTCCGGGCGGCCCCCACAGGATGAGCGACGGCGGCCTGCCGGTCTCGATGGCGCGGCGGAGGGGGGTGGCGGGGCCGAGCACGGCGTCTTGGCCCTCGAACTCGTCCAGGGTCGCGGGCCGCACGCGCTCCGCCAGCGGCACCGCTCCCGCCGGCGGCGGGGGCAGGTCCGCCTCGGGGAAGAGGCCCTCGCCCTCAGCGGTCATGGCCGGGCTCGACGCCGTCCCCAGGGCGGAGGTAGATGGCGTTGGAGTAGATCCACGGGACGCTCACGTCGCGCGCCCGGCGCCACACCTCGACCCGGTACACCCCGGGCCCCACGCTCGGGCAGGTGAGATCCGGGGCGTCACCCCGGGCCACCGGGACGCCGTTCCGCAGCAGCCGGATCTCCCCCGGGGCCGGGGCGTGCACCCGGAAGACGCCCGGCCCGGCGGGGATCTCGTCTCCCATCTCGGCGCGCCGGCTGCCCCGGTACACGAAGCGGAATCCCGACGCCGCGCCCAGGGTCCGTCGCACCATGAAGGCGCGTCCGGTCCGCAGGGCGTCGAGGATGCGGCGACGCTCGGTGGGAAAGTCGCCGGGTCCGTCGCCCTCGACCTGCACCCCGGTCTGCAGCATGCGAAAGACCCGCGCGTACGGGAACGCCGTGAAGCGCACCAGACCGAAGACCCGCCGGACCTTGACCGCATGGGCGTCCACCCCCGCCAGGGCCGCGACGGGGCGGGTGCGCCCGAGGTGATCCCACCACGCGAGCACCTCGCCCGCAGGTGCGCCCACCGCCCGCTCGGGGTGCAGAAAGGTCGTCACCGCCTGCCGGAGGTTGCGGGTGGACTCGGACCAGGCGGACTGCAGGTTCCAGATCTCGATGCCCTCGAATCCGAGGTCGGAGCGGTCGGGCCAGCTGAAGTCCATGAGCCTGAGGAACGCATTGCCCGGATCGGCGGGATGGGCCACGAATCCGAACCCTCCCTTCGCCCGCACCCGGCGGATGGCGTCGGCGGGCCCCAGCTGGTGGGGGGGGCACGCACCGGAAAAGCCCAGCGCCAGGTAGTGGTTCTTGAGCGGCGTCAGCTCGGCGCCCACGAGCACCACGAGCCCGCCCACACGGCGCTCGCCGAAGGTCTGGCGGGCGCCCGCGTTGTTGTGATCGGTGATGACGAGAAAATCCAGTCCCGCCTCCTGGGCGGCCCGCGCGATCTCGTCCGGGCGACCCGTGCCGTCGGAGTGGGTGGAGTGCACGTGGATGGCGCCCATGAGGGTGCGAATGTGGCGAATCCCTCCGCGGATTGACCCTCGCCGGGTCAGGTGCTAGCCTTGATGAAGGACAGGAGGAGTGGCGGGATGCGCGTGCCCACGCGAACGCGGTACGGGGTCAAGGCCATGTACGAGCTGGCGGCGGCCGGGGGCGACGCCCCGCTGTCCGCCCGGGACATCTCCGAACGCCAGCACCTCTCGGAGCACTACCTGGAGCAGTTGCTGGCGCCCTTGCGCAAGGCCGGCCTGGTGCAGAGCATACGCGGTGCCCAGGGCGGTTACCTTCTGGGGCGAGCCCCCGAGCGGATCACCATCGCCCAGATCGTCGAGGTGCTCGACGGCGCCGGCGGGGCCGGCGACTGCATCGCGACCGTGGGGGTCAAGGTGGAGCGCTGCCCCGACGCGGAGCACTGCGTGGACCACTGGGTATGGCACCGGCTCGCCGACGCCGTGAACGAGGTGCTCGGCTCCATCACCCTCGCCGACCTGGTGCGCGAGGCTGAACGCGGGCAGGTGGCCCCCATGTACTATATTTGACATGCCGCAGCGAATCTATCTCGACCACGCGGCCACGGGGCCCGTGGATCCCAGGGTCTTCGAGGCCATGCGCCCGTGGCTGTCGGAGCGGTTCGGCAACGCCGCCGCGGTGCATCGGCGCGGCCAGGAGGCGCGAGCGGCGCTGGAGGCGGCCCGGGCCCAGGTCGCGGCCCTCATCGGGGCCGGGGACCCGGCGGACCTGATCTTCACGAGCGGCGGCACCGAGGCCAACCAGCTGGCCCTGGTGGGGCTGTCGCGTCCGGGCGGCGCCGTGGTGACCTCGGCGGTGGAGCACGCCTCCGTGCTCGAGGCGGCGCGGGCCCTCGCGAGCCTGGGCCGCGTGCACCGGCAGCTGCCGGTCACCAGCCTGGCGCTGGTGCCCAAGGAGGCCGTGGACGAGGCCGGCGTGGGGCCGGGGGATCTCGTGTCGGTCATGCTGGTGCAGAACGAGGTGGGGAGCATCGAGCCGGTGCGCGCGATCGCCGACGCGGCCCACCGGCGGGGGGCGCTGGTGCACACGGACGCGGTGCAGGCGGCGGGCTCATGGCCCGTGGACGTCGCCGAGCTGGGAGTCGACGCGCTGAGCCTCAGCGCCCACAAGTTCGGGGGACCCCAGGGCGTGGGGGCGCTGTGGATCCGACCGGGCGCGCCGTTCGCGCCGCTCTTCGCGGGGGGCGCCCACGAGCGGGGACGCCGCCCGGGCACGGTGCCCGTGGCGCTGGCCGTGGGCATGGGCGAGGCGGCCCGCCTGGCGCGGATCGAGCTGCCCGAGCGGGCGTTTCGCCTGAGCCGCTTGCGCGACCGCCTCCTGCGGGAGGTCCGCTCCCGCGTGCGCGGGGTCGAGCTCAACGGCCCCGAGCCGCCGGAGCGCTCTCCGGGGAACCTCAACCTGAGCTTCGAGGGGATCGCGGCGGGGATCCTCTTGGTGCGTCTGGACCTCGAGGGGGTCGAGGCCTCGGCTGGGGCCGCGTGCGCGTCAGGGTCCACCGACGTGAGCCACGTGCTCAGGGCGATGGGACTGCCGCCGGGCCGTGCGCAGAGCGCCCTCAGGTTCACGGTGGGGACGACGACCCGCCCGCGGGATATCGACGAGGCCGCCCGGCGGATCCGGCGGGCCGTGGCCGGGATTCGGGAAGGGAGGGGCGTCGCCCGTGAGGCGTGAGCGCGTCGTGTGCGCCATGAGCGGCGGAGTCGACTCCTCCGTGGCCGCCGCCCTGCTGGTCGCCGCCGGGTACGAGGTGGTGGGGATCACCCTGGAGATCTGGCCGGCCCGCTCGCCCGAGGCCATGGCCCACCACAACGGCTGCTGCGGGCTGGGCGCGGTGGAGGACGCCCGGCGGGTGGCCGAGCGCCTCGGGATCGCCCACTACACCCTCAACATGCGCGAAGCGTTCCAGCGGGCGGTCATCGATCCGTTTCGGGCGGAGTACCATGCCGGCCGCACCCCCAATCCCTGCGTGAACTGCAACCGGTTCGTCAAGTTCGACACCCTGCTGGCCGCCGCGGGCGATCTGGGCGCCAGCATCCTGGCGACGGGGCACTACGCGCGCATCGACGATCGCGACGGCCGCTGGCGGCTGAGGCGGGCGGTGGATCCACGCAAGGACCAGTCCTACGTGCTCTATGGGATCGATCCTCGCGTACTGGGCCGGCTGCGGTTTCCGGTGGGGGAGCTCACCAAGGACGCGGTGCGGGCACGGGCCCGGGCGCTGGGGCTGCTCACGGCGGACAAGCCGGATTCGCAGGAGATCTGCTTCGTGCCGGGGGACTACCGCCGGATCGTGGGGGAGGCGCCGCCGGCGCGATTCTGCGATCTCGCGGGACGGGATCTGGGGCCGGCGCCGCCCATCACCCACTTCACCGTGGGCCAGCGGCGCGGCATCGGACTGGCGGGGGCGCGACCGTACTACGTCGTGGCCATCCGGCCGGGCCGGATCGTCCTGGGAGGGCGGGAGGACCTCGAGGTGCGCAGGTTCGAGCTGGACGACCTGAGCTGGATCGAGCCCGTGCCCGAGGACAGGGATCTCGAGGTGATGGTCCGCGCGCACGGCACGGGCGTGCCCGCCAGGGTGGAGCTCACCCCCACCGGCGCGCGCGTGTGGGCCCGCTCCCCCCTCTCGGCGGTGACCCCGGGGCAGGCCGCGGTGTTCTACGACGGCGACGCGGTGGTGGGAGGCGGGCGCATCGTCGCGGTCCCCGTACGCGGCGGGTGCGGGTCCGAGGTGGCCCCAAGCCGCAGCGGGCGAACCGGCAGCCCCGGCGACTGAAGGCCGCTGGGCCGGCACGCATGAGATCGCCGGATCAGGGGAACACTGGTGCCGGTGATGGTCATGCTGCTGTCGGAACTCGCGGAGTGCCCCCTGCGCCTTGGCGCGGTGCCGACCCGGGTCGTGGGGTGGCTCGTCGACGGGGGCGGAGCGCGCGTGTGGGGAGCCGAGCTTGCTCCTCGGCGCGGGCGGCGGCGGTTCGTGCGCTGGAAGCAGATGACGTGGGGGCCCGGCGTCGTGGTCGCCTCGGGCGTGACGGCCGACGCGGACGGGGCGGACCCCTTTCCGTGGCGCGCCCCGGTCCTGGGACCCGGGCGAGAGCCTGTGGGAACCCTGGCGGACGCGGAGGTCGCCGAGTCCGGCCGCATCGTGTTCGTGCACGTGAGCGCGGGACTGATCCGTGACCTCACCCGGGGAAGGCGCCGTATCCCCGTGCACTGGCTCGACGGCCGCGGGCTGCGTGCGCCCCTGCGTGTGGGTCGGGGCGGCCTGGAGCCCTGGAGCCGATGACGTGCCCGCGCTGTCTGAGCCACCGCGTGGGACAGGTGGCGGCCGGGCAATACTACTGCGGGGACTGCTGCATCGAGTTCACGCCTGGGGCCGACGGCATGGCGCGCATGTTCCTGGTCGACGAAGAGGGAGAGCTCACCGAGCTCGGCACGGGGGAGGAGAAGATCACATGAACCGCTTTCTGCGCGGCGTGCTCACCGGCGGGGCCCTGGGCCTCCTGGCCGCCTCGGCGCTCTGGTGGGAGCGCGCCGGGAAGGAGGCCGACTGGCCCGACCGGTTGGCGGGCCTCGTGCGCGTGGCCGGCCGGACCGGACGACTGTTCCGCGACCGCATCTGAGAGCGGGGAGGCGGAGCGCCGCTGTCCTCCTGCTGGCCGGTGCGGTCCTGGCGGGTCTCGTCGCGGCACGTTCCGTGCTGGGCCCGCTGATCCTCGCCGCACTGCTTATGTACCTCCTGCACCCGGCCGTCGGGTCCCTGAGGCGCCGGGGGCTTGGGATCGGGGCGAGCATCCTGGTGGCGTACCTTCTCGCCCTGTCAGCCGCGGGCGTCCTCGTTCTCGCCGTCGCCCCGGTCGCGGCGCGCCAGGGACAGGAGTTCTTCGCCGACATTCCCCGCTACGTGCGGCACGCGGACGAGCTCGTCAGCGCCACCCGGGGCGCGTACCTCCGGGCCCCGCTGCCCTCGCCGGTGCGCCGGGGGATCGACCGCGAGGTGGGCGCGCTGGGGGACTTCGTCACCGGCGCCGTGACGGACGCCGCGTCGGGCCTCGTCCATGTGGCGCCGGGGCTCGCGGCCTACGCGCTGGCGCCGGTGGTGAGCTACTATGCCCTGCGGGACCTTTTCGAGATGCCCGACCTCTGGTCTAGCATCTTCGAGCCCGCCCACGCGGTCACGATGCGCCGCATCGCCGGTCGTGTCGACGCGGTGCTGGGCGGCTACCTGCGGGGGCAGGCCATCGCGGCCGCGATGGTGGCGGCGCTGGTGTTCGCGGCGATGACGGCGCTAGAGCTTCCCTACGCGGTCCTGGTGGCGATCCTGGCCGGGGTGACCGACGTGGTCCCATACGTGGGACCGTTCATCGGCGCCCTGCCGGCGCTCGTGATCGCCGCCGGGGTGTCGCCCGCCCACGTGCTCCTCATGGCGCTGGCGATCATTGCGATCCACGAGCTGGAGGGCTCGGTGCTGGCGCCGAGGATCCTGGGCCGCAGCGCCCAGCTGCGGCCGCTCAGCGTGATCCTGGCGCTGATGTTCGGGGAGGGTCTGGCGGGCTTCTGGGGTCTCGTGGTGGCGGTGCCGGCGGCGGCGGTGGGGCGGGTGCTCGTGCGCGAGCTCTTCCGCTGGGCGGTGCGGCCACGCTCCCTGTGAGGACCGCGCCGGGGGGTCAGCCGCAGGCGCCGCATCCCGGGGCAGAGGCGGGGTAGTTGGCGGATGCCTCCTGCACCATGGTATAGGACTGGCAGATGTCGGTGGGGTCAGGTAGGAAGGGAACCGCGAGGGCGGGCGTGTACGTGTAGGCGATCGTCAGGGTGACCACGGGCGGCGCGCCGGGAGGGGTGGTCTGGCCCAGGCACACGGTCGCGTTGGCCGGGGACATCCCGGCGCCGAGGCGGATCTGATCGTCGACCTGGCCGTAGATCGTGGCCGACCCCGTGTCTCCGGGACTGCCCACGGGCACGCCCAGCGAAGCCGACCGCACCCCCACCCGGGCGGCCTGGGCGACGGTGAGGTAGGCGTTGAGGTAGAGGCCGGCGGAGATGATCCCGATGAAGAGCGCCAGCAGCAGGGGCAGGACGATCACGAACTCCACGATCGCCTGGCCCCCTTCGGCGCGGCCCCGCCCCCGGGCGCGGCCCGTCACGGGATCAGCTCCACCTTCTGGACCGGCACACCGGCGGCCGCCGCCAGGTTGTACTCCACGGTGTCGTTGCCGTTGAGCTGATCCCACTCGCCTACCACGGCGCCGACGACGGTCGTGTTGCCGTTGAGGACGACCGTGCCCTGGGGAGCGTACAGGATGCCGTCCATGCTGGTCACGTTGCCGTTCAGGGTGATGTTTCCGCCCTGGCCGCCCTGGGCGAAGGCGGCGATGCTCACGCCCGACGATCCGCTGCCGGTGGTCACGTTGCCGTCGAGGGTCACGTTGCCCCCGAACGCGACCAGCGAGCCCGATCCCGAGACGTTGCCGGCGACCATGATGGAACCGAAGCAGACCAGGTTGCCCGTGATCACCTGATTGCCGCCCACGGTGCAGGTCGTGGGATTCGCCGGGGACCCCTCCACCGTGGTGCCGGGAAGGCTTTCGAGCTCCTGGGGATTCCACAGGGGCATGGTGATGACCTGAGCGCCGTTCTCGATCCCACCCACCGACGGATTGCCGTTCTCGGTCACGGTCCCCGAGGCGCTCGCCACCCCCGTGACGGTCACGTTGCCGTTGATGACGGCGTCGCCGTTGGAGTGCACGTTGGCCGTGGACCCGGACTCGCTGCAACCGTCGCCGGTGTCGCTGACCTGGCAGGCGGTGACGTTGCCGTTGAGGCCGAGTGCAGGCGGGCCGGTGGCGCCCTGGAAGATCGCGTAGTCGAACGGCTGGCCGGCGATGGCGGCCGCCCGGGCCGACCGGGCCACGGTAAAGCTCGCGACGCCGAAGAGCCGGGCGAAACCGCCGGCGCTGGGCGCCGTGGCTGTGACCTGGACGCTTCCCGCGGGGGTCGCGAGGGACGGGCGCTGACACACGACCGTGACCGCGGCGGCCGCGGGGTCGTTTTCGGCGACGAGCCGGGCCACGGTGGGCGCGATGGCGCCCGAGTCGCAGCCGTGGGACTGGGTGGAGGCAATGGCGCCGCCCAGCGCGCCGGCGTCCAGGCTCGACTGCAACCTGGAGTCGGCCAGGTACGCGCCGCCGATGTTGACGGCCAAACCCGCGAACCCCAGCAGCGCGGAGAGCACCAAGAGCGAGAGGACGAGCCCCTGGCCCTCCTCGGACCGTGTCCAGCGCTTCGAGCGGGATCCCATGCTCACATTCCTCCACCGTGCTGGGCCCGGCCGCCTCGTCCCGACGGGAGCGCGTTGGACTCTGGCCCGCGACGGGTCCTTCACGATCCGGGCGCAACCCGGGATGACCGGCGGCCGCGAGGAGCGGCGACGCGCGACCGGGAGCCGAGGGGGCGTGTCCGGAGGTCGGATATCGATCACCCGGCCGGGGCCGGGTCGTGGTCTGGGGGGCGGGAAGGCAAGGCGATACATGACGAATCGTGTCGAAACCTAGGTTCGCCGGCTGCCTCGAAACTCCTGCACGCCGCGGGGGCGGACCCGGACAGGGGCGGGAATCGCCAACCCCCTCGGCGGGGGCGACGCGCCGGGGAGACGAGCGGGCCGGGGGCGCCTCGTGGAAGCGGTTTGACCCGCATTTTGGCCTTGGATATACTGCAAGCGAGTCGGGGACC
>JAJZYS010000185.1 GCA_021797925.1 Bacillota bacterium | reverse complement strand
GGCCTTGGATATACTGCAAGCGAGTCGGGGACCGGAGGTGGCGTATGCAGGGGGCCGAGATCCGCCGGAGCTTCATCGAGTTCTTCACGGCCCGGGGCCATACCCACGTGGAGTCGTCGTCGCTGGTCCCCTACGGCGATCCGACGCTGCTGTTCACCAACGCCGGCATGGTGCAGTTCAAGGACCTGTTCCTGGGGCTGGAGCAGCGGCCCTACCGGCGGGCGGTCACCGCCCAGCGCTGCGTGCGCGCGGGGGGCAAGCACAACGACCTCGAGGAGGTCGGCCGCACGCCCCGGCATCACACCTTCTTCGAGATGCTGGGCAACTTCTCGTTCGGGGACTACTTCAAGGAAGAGGCCATCGGCTTCGCCTGGGAGCTGGTGACGCGGGTCTGGGGCCTGGATCCGGGGCGCCTGTGGATCACGGTGTTTCAGGAGGACGAGCAGGCGCGGTCGCTGTGGCAGCGCGTGGCGGGCGTCCGGCCCGAGCGCATCCTGGGGCTCGGCGCCAAGGAGAATTTCTGGTCCATGGGGGAGGTGGGACCCTGCGGCCCGTGCAGCGAGATGCTTTACGACCGCGGCGAGGAGCACCGCTGCCAGGCCAGGGTCTGCGCGCCGGGGGTGTGCGACTGCGACCGGTGGCTCGAGTTCTACAACCTCGTCTTCATGCAGTTCAACCGCGACCGGGAGGGCGGCCTGACCCCGCTGCCCAAGCCGAGCATCGACACCGGCATGGGCCTGGAGCGCATGGCGTCCATCCTGCAGGGCGTGCCTTCGAACTTCGACACGGACCTGTTCACCCCGATCCTCGCGCGGCTGGAGGAGATCACGGGCAAGACCTACGATCCCGGGCCCGGTGGCTTCGCGTTCCGGGTCGCGGCAGACCACGCCCGCGCCAGCACCTTCCTGCTGACGGACGGTGTCAGGCCCAGCAACGAGGGGCGCGGCTACGTGCTGCGCCGCATCATCCGGCGGGCGGTCCGGATCGCCCAGCAGCTCGAGGTCCGGGGCCCGTTCCTCCATCGGCTGGTGGAGCCGGTGGTGGCGACGCTGGGCGAGGCGTACCCAGAGCTGAAGGCCCACGCCGCCTCGGTGGGGCTGGTGCTCGCCGGGGAAGAGGAGCGCTTCTGGAGCACCCTCGAGGAGGGGAGCCGGCTGCTGGACGAGCGCATCGCGGCGCTCGTGGCGCGAGGGGAACGGGTGATGGACGGCGAGGACGCCTTCGTCCTCTACGACACCTATGGCTACCCGGTGGAGCTCACCGAGGAGGTCTTGGCGGAGGCGGGCCTGTCCATCGACCACGCGGGCTTCGCCGCCGCGCTCGAGGAGCAGCGGCGTCGCGCCCGCGCCGACCGCGCCCAGGGGCGAGGTCCCGATCTGGGGCCGCTCGTGGCCCAGGTGGCGCCCACCCGGTTCTGCGGGTACGAAAGCCTCGAGGAGGCGGCCCAGGTGCTGTGGGCCTGGGACGAGGAGGCTCCCCGCTCCCGGCTGGTCGAAGGGCAGCGGGGCGGGGTGCTGCTCGACACAACCCCGTTCTACCCCGAAGGGGGCGGGCAGTGGGGGGACACGGGCGCCCTCGAGGGCCCCGGCGGCCGCTTCCGGGTCGAGGACACCCAGCGGGTGGCGTCGGACCGCATCCTCCACCTGGGCACGATGGAGCGGGGCACCCTGGCCGTCGGCGAGAAGGTGCGGGCGGTCGTGGACGGCGAGCGGCGCCGCGCCACCCAGCGCAACCACACCGCGACCCACCTTCTGCACGCCGCGCTGCGGGCCGTCCTGGGGGAGCACGTGCAGCAGGCGGGGTCGGTGGTGGAGGCCTCCCGGCTGCGCTTTGACTTCAGCCATCCCACCCGCCTCACCGAGTCCGAGCTCGCCCAGGTGGAGGAGCTTGTCAACCGGCGCATCCTCGACGATCTCGCCGTGGGCTACCGGGAGACAAGCCTCGCGGAGGCCCGCAGGCTCGGGGCCATGGCGCTCTTCGGCGAGAAGTACCGCGACCGGGTGCGGCTCGTGGAGGTGGACGGCTTCTCCCGGGAGCTGTGCGGGGGCACCCACGTGCACCGGACCGGGGAGATCGGGCTCTTCACGGTCACCGACGAGAGCGGCGTCGGGGCGGGGATCCGGCGAATCGAGGCGGTGACGGGCATGGGGTCGCTCAGGTGGCTCAACGAGCAACGCCAGGCGCTCATCGCGATCGCGTCCGCGGTGAACGCGCCCGTGGCCAAGGCGCCGGCGCGGATCGAGGAGTTGAAGGAGCGGGCCCGGCGGCTGCAGGCCGAGCACGAGGAGTACCTCCTGGACCTTTTCCAGGACCGGCTCCGCTCCCTCATGGCCCAGGCGCCCCGTCAGGGCTCCGCCCGGCTGACGGTGGGGCGCCTGGACGCCCCGACGGTGGACCTCATGCGGCGGGTGGTGGACCGCTGGCGCTCCCTGGAGGAGCGGGGCATCCTGGTGTTGGCGTCGGTGACCGGGCCCGACCACGTGGACCTCATGGCGGCGGCCACCCCCGACCTCGTGAGCGATGGCGCCCACATGGGACGGCTGATGGCGCGGATCGCGCCCCTCGTCGGCGGGAAGGGGGGCGGCCGGGCCGATCTGGCCCAGGGCGGCGGGCACAGCCCGGCAGGGATCGAGGCCGCCCTCAGGGAAGCGCTGCGAATCGGAGAGGAGACGGTGCGCGGTGGAATGGCTGGGTAGACGCGACCACGGCGGGAACCGGGAGGTCACCGATCCCAAGGGCGCCACCCGGACGTTCCCCACGGCCGGCAAGGACGCGGCCGCGACCCATCAGGTGCTGGAGGAGGTGTACGAGGCGCTCCGGGAGAAGGGCTACAATCCCGTCACCCAGATCGTGGGCTACCTCCTCTCGGGCGATCCGGCGTACATCACGTCCCATCGCAACGCCCGCAGCCTCATCCGCCAGATGGAACGCGACGAGCTCCTGGAGGAGCTGGTCAAGTCGTACCTGGGGCGCTCCTAGCGGTGAGGCCGACGTCGCCGGGTCCCGGACGGGTGCTGGCCGTGGACTGGGGGGAGCGCTACCTGGGCTTTGCCGTGAGCGACGAGGGCCAGTGCCTCGCCAGGCCGCTGGGGGTTCACCGGCGAGCCGGTCCCGCCTCGGACCTCGCCGCCGTCAAGGCCCGGATGGACGGCGTCGTGGAGGTCCTCGTGGGTCTGCCCCGGCGCACCGACGGTCGGCCCGGGCCGTCCGAGGCGAAGGCCCTGGAATTCACCCGATGGTTGCAGGATTCCGTCGCATGCCCGGTGAACACGTGCGACGAGTGGTTGACAACGGTCATTGCCCAGCAGCGCATGGCCAGTGCGGGTCGGGTGCCCGGGCGGGTCGATGCGCAGGCGGCTGCCGTGCTGCTGCAAGGCTATCTGGACCGGCGGGTCGGGTCTATGCCCCGGAACCAGCGGGAAAACTGACCCGGGCAAGAAAGGTGGGATCGCTGTGCCGGGGGACGAGGAGTTCGGAGAGGAAGAGTGGGTGACCCTGACGGACGAGGACGGGCAGGACCATGACTTTGCCATCCTGGATGTGATCGAGGTGGACAACCGGGAGTACGCGGTGCTGGTGCCGGCGGAGTCCGACGGGGAGTCCGAGGACGAGGACGCGGTCATTTTCCGGCTAGAGACGGGCCAGGACGGCAACGACGTCCTGGTGAACATCGAAGACGACCAGGAGTGGGACCGTGTGGCCGGGGTGTGGGAGACCATGAGCGAGGCCGAGGTGGACGGGGAGGACGATCCGGAGATCGAGGACTGACCTGAGGCGATGACGCCGGGCGCGATGCCCAGGATGGCGCTGGGACTTCTGGTCCTGGTCTTGGCGGGCTTCTGGGTGTTCTGGGTGCTGCTCGGGCCGCGTGTGGCCCACGGGCACCCTGCCCCCATCGAGGTGACGGTCGCTCCGGGCGAGAGCGCCGATGCGGTGGCTGCCGAGCTGGCCCGCTCCGGCGTGGTGCGCTCGCGCCTCGGCTTCTGGCTGCTCCTGCACGTGGTTGGCGGCGGCCGGCGGATCGAGTCGGGCACGTACCTGCTCTCGCCGTCCCTCACGCCGCTCGAGATCCTGCGCCGGCTGACGGCGGGCCGGGTGGCGGTGGTGCGCATCGTCGTGCCGGAAGGGTTCACCGTGCGGCAGGTGGCGGTGCGCCTGTGGCATCGGGCGCACATCCCGATCGCGGCGTTCCTCGCCGTCGCCCGCCGGGGTGTGGCCGGCATTCGCCGTCGCCCCGGTGAGCGCTACGCGCTGGAGGGGTATCTGGGGCCGCGCACCTACGAGCTGCCGCTGGGCGCCAGCGCGGCCGCCGCGGCCCGGATGATGGTGGGGGGGTTCAGGGAGCTCTTCGGGACTCGCCTGCGCCAGCGAGCGCACCAGCTGCACCTGAGCGTCAACCAGGTGGTGACCCTCGCGTCGATCATCGAGCACGAGACCCGGATCGCGTCACAGCGCCCGCTGGTGAGCGCCGTGTTCTGGAACCGCCTCAAGCGCGGAATGCCGCTCGACAGCGACGCCACGGTGCTCTATGCCCTGGGCGGCGGCGCCCACCGGCTCGCCCCGGGGCAGACCGCCGTCCCATCGCCGTACAACACCTACCGGATCCGGGGATTGCCGCCAGGCCCCATCGACAGCCCGGGCCTGGGTTCCCTGAAGGCGGCCCTCTTCCCGGCGCACGTGAACTACCTCTACTTCGTCTCGACGAGAAGCGGCCGCGACATCTTCAGCCGCACCTACGCGGGCCAGCTGCGGGTCGAGGCCAGACTGGGCATCCGCTGACACCGGCCTTCTCCGCTGCTGCACGAACCCGCCGACCGAACCTCACGGCTCCTGGCCCGGCGCGCGGTCCTGGGGCATGACACCGGAGGCCAGCGACGTGGGCGGCTTGGCCGCGACAAAGGTCGCCCCGCCCAGGCGCTTGGCCTCGAACAGCGCGCGGTCGGCGCGATCCAGCGCCTCCTCCCACGGCGGCGAATCCCCCTGCCATGACCAGCTGCCCCCGGACGTCGTGACGCGCTGAGGCCAGCCCCGCTCCACGGCGGTGCGGTCCAGC
>JAJZYS010000184.1 GCA_021797925.1 Bacillota bacterium | reverse complement strand
AGGTACCTCGTGTGGGGAATCCTCGTGTACGTGTACGTCGTCACGTACGTGGGAGCGTACCTGGCGCGGCTCGGAACGGGGCTCAGCTGCGTCGGCTGGCCGCTGTGCTCGGGCACCCTCATTCCGGCGCTGACAGGTCCGGTGGTCGTGCCCTTCCTGCACAGGGTGCTTGCGCTGGGGGCACTGATCCTCGCCGTGGTGCTCGTGGTGCGGATGCGGTCGGTGCGGGGGCAGCGCCCCGACCTGTACCGCGGGAGCCACTGGGTGATGGGCTTCACGCTGATCCAGGCGCTGGCGGGAGGCCTCTTGATCCTGACGCGCCTTGACATCCTGGCGGTCATCCTCCACGTCACCCTGGCCAGCATCCTGTTCGCGGCGCTGAGCTACCTGTGCCTGCAGGTGCTGCCCGAGCCCTTTGCGCTGCGCCAGGACAGCGCCAGTTCGGGCGCCAGGCTCATGGACCCGGGGGCGGGCCCCGCCTCCCCGTGACAGAACCGCAAGCCCGGGCTCACCCGGCGCAAGACAAGGCCACAAGAGGAAGGGAACATCCTGCATCCTGATCGGCGCGTCCTCGCCGTGTATCTCGTCGGGGTCTTCATGGGCGCCCTGGACACCAGCATCATCAGCCCGGCGCTGCCGCTCATCGCCCGCAGCTTCTCGACTACGCTGGCGTGGACCGCGTGGACCGTCACCGCCTACACGGTGGCGTACGCGGCCTCGACCATCCTCGCCGGCGCCATGGGCGACCGTTCGGGCCGGCGCCGGATGTTTGCGCTGGGCATCCTGCTCTTCGGCGTGGCCTCCCTGATCGCGGCGCTCTCCCGCTCGCTGCCGGTGTTCCTGCTGGCCCGGGTCGTCCAGGGGGCCGGGGCCGGGGCGGTCTACCCCAACGCCCAGGCCGAGGGCGTGCTGCAGTTCGGGGTCGAGCGCCGGGGAACGGCGCTGGGCATCTTCGGAGCGGTGTTCGGACTGGCGGCCATCGTGGGTCCCGACGCCGGGGGCGCGCTGGCCCAATACCTGGGATGGCCGTCGGTGTTCCTGGTCAACGTCCCCATCGCGGTGGTGGTGCTCCTCCTGGTCCGGTCCCTGCCCGCCTCCCCCACCTCGTCCCGGGCCCTGCCCGACTGGGGAGGGGGGCTGGCGTTCGCGGCCCTCCTGGGGGCGGGACTGCTGGCCATCGCCGCCCGGGGGCCGGTGCGGTTCGCGTTCGCGGGCGCGGCGCTGGCGATGCTCCTGATGTTCCTCTGGCGCCAGCGCAGCGCGGCGATTCCCTTCCTTGACCCCGTGCGCCTCAGGACCGTGGCCGGGTGGGCGATGCTCGTGGGGGCGGCGCTGATCGGGCTGGACCTTTCCGCGTCCGTCTTCGTGCCGACCCTGGTGCAGCGGGTCTTCCACTTCTCGGTGCTGGCGTCGGGGGTCTCGCTCATGCCGGCGGCGCTGTTCGGGGCCGTCCTGGCCGGGGTTGGCGGTGTCCTCGTGGACCGCGTGGGAGCCCGTTCCGTGCTGGAGGTGGGGCTCTTTCTCGCCATGGCGGGCGGCGTGCTCCTCGCGTGGCCCCATCGCAGCTTTCTCATGTTCATCCTGGCCATGATCTGCTTGGGATCGGCCACGGCGTTCACCATGGGCGCCCCGCTCAATCGCATGGCCATGGCGTACTACCGGGTGGACCAGGCGGGTGAGGCCCTGTCCATGGTGGCGGTGTTCCGGGCGGTGGGGCTGGCGGCGGGCCCGGTGCTGCTCACCGGTCACGGGGGCTTCACGGGCATGTTCGGTACCGTGGCCGTGGCGTCGGCGCTGGGCATGCTGATCTTTCTCCTGGTGCCGGACGTGCGGCCCGCGCTGGCGCGCGGATCCTCGCGGCCGGCATGAGTCGCAGTGCGGCCCCGCCGGACCGGCGGGTGGTGGCCACCGCGCTCGACGGCGAGATCGGGGTCGTGGCGGTGCGCACGAGTGCGCTCACGGAGTCGGCACGGCGGCGCCACGGGCTCACCCCCGTGGCGGCGGCGGCGCTTGGACGCGCCATGAGCGGGGCTCTGCTGGTGGCCACGGATCTCAAGGACCATCAGCGCCTGACGTTGCGGCTCCTGGGTGACGGCCCCCTCGGCGCGGTGGTCGTGGACGCGGACGCGCTGGGCGGGGTGCGCGGCTATGTCCAGAACCCCCGGGTCCTCCTGCCACTCAAGCCCGGAGGCAAGCTCGACGTGGGCAGTGCGGTGGGCCGTCGCGGCACCCTGGACATCAGCCGCGATCTCGGCCTAAGGTTTCCCTATCACGGCCGGACGGCCCTGGTGTCGGGCGAGGTGGCCGAAGACCTGGCGCACCATCTGGCCGTGTCGGAGCAGTCTCTTGGCGCTGTGTCCCTGGGGGTGTACGTGGGTCGCACCGGTCGGGTGGAGGCGGCGGGGGGGATGTGGCTCAGGTTGCTGCCCGGCGCCGCGGCCCCGGTGGACCTGCTCGAGGAACGGGTCCGGGAGTTCGGGCCCGTCACCGAGCACATCCGCGCCGGCGAGGAGCCCGAGCAGTGGCTCGAAACCCTCCTCGCGGGGCTTGGGCCCCGGGTCGAGCCGCTGGGACCGGTCGCGTTCCGGTGCACCTGCAGCCGCGCACGCATCCGCCGGACCCTCGCGGGACTGGGGCCCCAGCAGGTGGCGGCCATGATCCACGAGGACGGGGGCGCGGAGGTCACGTGCCGATTCTGCCAGCGGGTCTACCGCCTCGACGTGGCGGAGCTTGAGGCCATCCTCACCCGCATCTCACGTCCGCGCGGCCCGGCGTCCGGCCAGGAGCAGGACCAGGGCCGCGGCCACCGCCATGGCGGCCGCGTACCCGTAGGACGCGGCTGGAGTCAGGGTATAGAGCAGCCCGAGGAGCAGGTTGGCGACGAGGAGGCCGACGCTGCGGGCGGCGGTGAGCGAACCCATCCCGCGGCTGGTGTGCTGGGTACGGGTGTGCTTGTCGATGAGGGTGGGCTCCATGGTTTCCACGACCCCCAGCGCGAAGCCGAGCACGGCCATGGAGGGCAGGAGCACCCCGGTGCCGACGTAAAGCTGGGATCCCACCGCGAGGCCGACGGAGCCGACGGCGGCGACGAGGTACCCCAGGACCGGCAGGGCCGTGAGGGGCTTGAGACGTGAGCGTCCCATGGCGAGGCCCGTGAGCGCCGACACCAAAAGCAGCAGGAGGTAGCCCAGCACGCCCAGGGCAGGGTGGCGGGTGCCCTGGGCCAGGGTGAGGATGGGAAAGGCGGCGCTGTAACTGGCGAACCCGTAGAGCGCGCTGGCGAGGAGCACCCCGCGGTAGATCGAGGGGAGAGGCGCCGCTCCGGATTCGGGGGTCGGGGCAGCGGCCGGAGCGGCTTTTGCCCCGGGCCGCCCCACCCGGACCCGGGCGAGCGCCAGGGTCGAGAGTACCAGCGGCATGATGGTGAGCAGCAGGATGGCCCGGTACGGCACGTGCGCCGAGACCAGCACGAAGGCCGCCAGGGCGGCCAGCGCCCCGCCCCCGACGTCCAGGGCGTGGAGGAAGCCGAAGGCCCGGGCCCGGTGCTCGGGGCTCACCGCCTCGGTGAGCATGGCTCGGCGGGGCGGGGAGCGGAAGGTACGGGCCCACCAGCCGACCGACAGCAGCCCCGCCGCCGCCCAGGCGCTGGTCACGAGCCCGCTGAGGCTCAGCAGCGGGATGAGCGAGTTTCCCCACAGGGCCACCCGCCGACGACCCCGGGCGTCGCCAAGGCGTCCGCCCACGTAACCCGCCAGGGCGCCCGGCCCGTACGCCAGGGCCATGGCCACGCCCAGGAGCGCCACCGAGGCGTGCAGGCTCAGCACCAGGAAGAGGGGAAACACGGCGAGAACTGCCTGGTAACCGAGATCGGCGAAGAACGCCGACGAGGCGATGAACCAAACGTCACCGGTGAGCCAGCGACGGCGCAGGCCCTCGGAAGAACTCGGCAATGTCCACAGCTCCTTCTCGACGCGACGATGGGTGCTCCGTCCCGTCTTCGCCGTGCGCAAAAGGGGGTCCTCCCGGGAGGTCAGGGCGATGGTCATCCGCGATCCCGTGCATGGGGACATCGACATCCCCGGCGCGCTCGTGCCGGTGATGGACTCCCCTACGTTCCAGCGCCTGCGGCGAATCCGACAGCTGGGGACGTCGCACCTGGTTTACCCGGGGGCGCTGCACACGCGCTTCGACCATTCCCTGGGAACCGTGCACATGGCCCAGGGGATCCTGGCCGGGCTCGAGCGCAACGGCGAGCCGGTGGACGCCTCGCTGCGGCTTGTCATCCTGGCGGCCGCCCTCCTGCACGACGTGGGTCACGTGGCCTTCGGCCACACCTTCGAGGACGAGCGGGCGCTGTTCCCGCGCCACGACACTCCGGCCCGGGTGGCCATGGCGCTGGAGCGGCCGGATATCAAGGCCGCGCTGGGGACCCTGGCCGCGGACGTGGCGGCGCTGCTCGGCGCGACGGCGCTGCCGGCCGGAGTGCCGCCGTGGGCACGGCGAATCGTGGCCGGACCCGTGGACGCGGACCTGCTGGACTACCTGCGGCGCGACGCGTACTTCACCGGCCTGCGCCTCACCTACGACGAGCGGGTGCTGAAGAGTCTGGTCATCCACGCCGGCGTCCTCGCGGCCGACGCGACGCGACACGGGCAGCTGCGGCCCGACATCCACACCGAGCTGGTCCAGCTGTTGAGGATGCGCTACGTGCTCACCGAGCGCGTCTACCTGCATCACGCCAAGGTGATCGCCGGCGCCATGATCGCCCGAGCGGTGGAGGAGGCGGCCGAGGGAGGGCTGACGCTCGCCGACATGTTCCCGCTGGGGGACGAGGCGCTGCTGGAGCTTCTCGCCCGGCGGGCCGGCGGGGCCCGCGACCTGATTTGCGACGTCGTGGACCGGCGCCTGCTCAAGCGCGCCTGGGAGGTCTCTCCGCTCCACATTCCCGCCGATCGCCGCGTCAAGATCGAGGCCCTCATGGCCGAGGTCCGCCCCCGCCGCGACCTCGAACGGGAGCTCGCGCGCACGGCGGGGGCGCGGGCCGTGATCGTGCACTTCCCCCCGCCGCCGGTGTTCCGCGAGGCCGAC
>JAJZYS010000015.1 GCA_021797925.1 Bacillota bacterium | reverse complement strand
AGGGTGTGCCCGTGTATGCCGGCGAAGACGACATCCTGGCATTTGCGCCGGTGGACACGGTCCTCGCCATGGCGCACCAGCTCCACTTGGACTTTGAGCGGACGGTCGGGTCGCCGCTCGCGGCCATGTCGGGCTCGCGGACGCGCCCCACACTCTCCGTGGGCGTGGTGATCGGGCATCGGCAAGACGACATGAGCAAGTTGCTCAGCCTGGCCGCCCGGGCAGAGCAATGGGCCAAGCAGCCCGGGACCCTGGGCGACCCGTGGCGCCTCGGCTCGGCCGACGATCGGCAAGGCGACGGCCTGTGCCTGACCTGTCGCACAGGGTCGGGTGCCGAACTGGTGACGGTGCGCGCCCCTTGGCGCGAAAACCCGGCTCGACGGTTGACCGAATGTGTACAGTGGATGCAGACGGGAAAGCTCACCCCCCGCACGGCCCGTGATCTTGAGGAGCTTGCGCGCCGCTACGGCTCTGCGAACCGGGAGGACGCCGCAGAGCTGATGGCGTCCGACCTCCGCCGACTTGTCGCCGAGGACGACGCAGCCAGCGCAGCCCTCTCCGCGGACGTCGAGTTCCGGACCGCTCGGGCGCACGATGTGCCCAGGCTCGCGCACCTCGCCCACGATCTGCTCCTCGCCAGCCATCTCGTCACCGTCATGCGGCCGTGCGGCGGCCGCATAGCCATGTGCCAAGAAGAGGCCCCGTCTTGAGCCGTGGAACCGGGCTCGGCCTGGGCCGCGTCGACAGGGAAGTGCCCGGCACATGGAGTTGCGCTGGGTTCTCCACACGGCCGTGCCCCGTCACCGTGCTCCAGCCCGCCCCTGCCCCGACTGCACGCGCGCCTAAACAACCACAGCGCCCTCCGGGTTCTCCCTGGGAGGCGCTCTGTGTCCGTTGCGCGCTGGTCTTTTTCATGGCGCACCCGGCAGGATTCGAACCTGCGACCATCTGCTTAGAAGGCAGCCGCTCTGTCCGCTGAGCTACGGGTGCGTTCCGACTCACGCGTTCCCCACAGAAGTATAGCACACGATCGCACCGCGGCCGCCGTCACGGTGGTCGTCGCCCGCGGAACCGCAGTCGCCGTTGACGCCGGACACCTCCCGGCCGAACCGGGAGGTGTCCGTGCGAGATCCGGCGGGACGAGTGCCCTCAGCCGTCACCCTTCTGCTGCGAGTGACCCACCACCCGGATCAGCACCACGCCGAAACTGCCGTTCTGGAACTTCCAGACCGCCTGCACCTTGACGCCCGGGGTGAGATCGCTGATGGATCCCAGTGTCTTGTCGCCCACGAGGACGACGACGCCGCTGGTGAGCGCGGCGGTCACCGTTCCCGAATTCGTGCGGATCACAAGGCTTCCCGGGGTCACCCCGGACGGCGGCGTTACCGAGACGACCGTCCCTCGGGTCACCTGGTGGTCACTGGCCTTGGCCGACGTCTGGACTTCGATCTTGCGGGCGATCAGCTGGGAGCCGGAGTGGATGGCGAGGACATTGGCATGATCCCCGACGAACTTGTCCACGAGCACGGCCGCGGTCAGCTCCATGCGCGTCGAGGCCGTGAGGGTGACCGTCACCGTCCCCTGATTGAACGTGAGCACCGCGAGGGTCCCCACGTCGACCGGTCCGGTCTGCGTCCCCGATGTGGCGCCGGTCAGCGTGAAGCTCTGGATCACGCCCTTGACCCGCACGGTTCGTTGCTGCTGCGCATTGCCGTTGCCGTGATCGTGACCGTGATCCGCCAGCGCGAGCGGCGCGGTGAGAAGACCCGCCGCCAGGAAGGCACCCAGGGATCCAAGCAGCCATCCGCGAGCCATGGTGTGTCTGCGATCTCCCTCCGGGGACAAAATAAGCAAGAGCCGATCCCTGGAATCTTCGGCAACCCGGCCGCCGTATCGTCCAGGCGGGACGACGTAGGCCCGTGGCTTTGCGCCCCCGGCTTTCGCCGGGTTTGCCCTGAAGCAAAGACGCGCCAGGATTCCTCTCCTGCATGATCAAAATTATCAGACCCGAAGGATCGCGTCAAGGCGCGCCCCGGCGAGAAAGCTCGGCCCACGCGCCCGGCGGACCCACGGGCGCGCAAGGAGCCCCTCGGGCGCCGTCTCCCTGAGGCGGGGACGGCTTCTGCCTCGAGCCGCTCTCCCGCCGCACCGGCAGGAATCGCTCGGTGCCACCCGGAAGCTGCACGGAAACAGGGCCGGTGCCGACCGGGACCTACCCCGAGGTGACGCTCATGGCGGATCCCACCCGGGCCCCCGAGGGGGGGCATCCCGTCTTCGCCTTCGTGTACGACGCCATGACCCGCGGCGCGGAGAACCGGGTCATCGGCTCCGAACGCCGGCGGCTCATCCTCGGCTGCGAGGGACGGGTCCTGGAACTGGGCGCCGGCACCGGCGCCTCCTTTCCCGCCTGGCTCGAAGCCGTGTCCGCGGGCCGGGTCAAGGAGCTGGTCGCCGTGGAGCCCGACGTGCACATGCGCCGCCGGGCTCAGGCCCGCGCCCGCGCTCTGGGCCTGACCGTGGCGTTCGAGCCGCGACCGGCGGAGGCGCTCCCCTTCCCCGACCACGCCTTCGACACGGTCGCGGCGTTTCTCGTCCTGTGCTCCGTGACCCATCCCGCCCAAGCGCTCGCGCAGGCGCTGCGGGTGCTGCGGCCCGGGGGCACGCTCGTCTTCATGGAGCACGTGCGCGCGGACGGCAGGGGGGCCCGCTGGCAGGGACGCCTCGCGCCGGTGTGGGCAAGGGTCGGGGCGGGCTGCCGCCTCGACCGCGATACGGTGGCCGAGATCACCTCCGCCGGGTTCACCGATCTCAGCGTGCAATACCGCCCCCTGCCCTTTCCGCTGTACCGGCTCGCGGTGGGCAGCGCACGGCGCCCCAAAGCCGGCACGGGGGAGTAAGCTTTCGTCCCGCGCACGCCCCGCGACGCCGCGGACGCGCCGGCGAATCGGCAGGTAAAACCGCGTTCGGAGGGGAATCTCCCAGGATCGTGACCGGCCCACAACATCCCGGGAAAAGAGCAGGTGAATCGTTGGATACGAAGATTCTGCTGCCCGAGTCCGAGATCCCCCGGCAATGGTACAACGTCGTGGCCGATCTTCCCCATCCGCCCGCCCCGCCCCTCGGACCCGACGGAAATCCCGTGGGGCCCGAGGCCCTGTCGCCGCTCTTTCCCATGGACCTGATCCTCCAGGAGGTCAGCTCCCAGCAGTTCATCGACATCCCCGACGAGGTCCGCGACATCTATCGCCTGTGGCGGCCCACCCCCCTCTACCGGGCCCACCGGCTGGAAAAGGCTCTGGGGACCGACGCGCACATCTACTACAAGTACGAGGGGGCGAGCCCCGCAGGCAGCCACAAGGCGAACACCGCCGTGGCGCAGGCGTACTACAACAAGAAGTCGGGCATCTCCCGCCTCGCGACCGAGACGGGGGCGGGGCAGTGGGGTTCCGCGCTCGCCCTGGCGTGCGCCCTCTTCGAACTCGAGCTGCAGGTCTACATGGTTCGGGTGAGCTACGACCAGAAGCCCTATCGGCGCTCGCTCATGGAGTCCTGGGGGGCCCACGTGGCCTCGAGCCCCAGCACCCTGACGGGGGCGGGCCGCTCCGTGCGCGAGCACGACCCCGACTCCGCCGGCAGCCTTGGGATCGCCATCAGCGAGGCGGTCGAGGACGCCGCCTCGCGGGCGGACACCCATTACTCCCTGGGCAGCGTCCTCAACCACGTCCTGCTCCACCAGACCGTCATCGGCCAGGAAGCGCAGAAGCAGATGGCGATGGCCGGGGAATACCCCGACGTGGTGATCGCCTCCTGCGGCGGCGGCAGCAACTTCGCCGGCATCGCCTTCCCCTTCCTGCGCGACAAGCTGGGAGGGCGCCGGGTGCGGCTGCTCGCGGTGGAGCCGACGGCGTGCCCCACCCTCACCAAGGGACGCTACATGTACGACTACGGCGACACCGCCGGCATGACCCCGCTGCTGAAGATGTACACCCTGGGCCACAACTTCGTACCACCGGGGATTCACGCCGGCGGCCTCCGCTATCACGGGGACGCGCCGCTGGTCTGCCAGCTGTACGACGAGGGGCTGGTGGAGGCGCGCGCCTACCCGCAGAAGCCGGTGTTCGAAGCGGCCCTGCTCTTCGCCCGGTCCGAGGGCATCCTGCCCGCCCCGGAGTCCGCCCATGCCATCCGCGCCGCCATCGACGAGGCCACCTCGGGCGCGGCCCGGGTGATCCTCTTCAACCTCTCGGGCCACGGCCACTTCGACCTGTCGGCGTACGACCAGTACCTGCGCGGGGAGCTCGTCGACTACGAGTACCCCTCCGCCCTCGTGGAGAGCGCCCTGGCCGAACTGACAAGCCACCACTTCGGGCCCCGGTCTTCCTGACCGGCGCCACGGCGGCAAATCGGGCCCTCCCGGCGCCCTGGGCCCGGTTCACCGGCACGGGCGCACGCGGCCCGGCACCCCTCCTCGGGGCGTGCCGGGCCGTTCGAGCTCCTGGGGCCAATTGCGTCCACATGGAGCGGGTGATGGGAATCGAACCCACGTCACCAGCTTGGAAGGCTGGAGCTCTACCATTGAGCTACACCCGCGTGAGCCGGGCACACCCAGGGTGCCGCTCGCTCATTGTAGGGAAGATGCCCCGCAGCGTCAAGGAAAACCGCCGTCATCCGCCCGGCGCGCCGCTGGCGAGCCGGGCACGCGCCGCCTCGATCTCGCGGGCGACGGCCTCCTTGTCCCCGTCCACCTGGACCACCACGGCGTTGTAGTGCTCGTGGTCCAGCCGGATCGTCACGCAGCGGTCGGGGTCGCGGAAGTCGTAGAACACGTGGCCGTCCCAGTTGACGAACGTCCCCGCGGTGATGATCCCCGGCAGGTCGGTGCCGAAGCGCTCGCCGTGCCAGCGCACCGCGGGGACCGGGTCGGTGGAGACGCCCTGGATGTGGGCGAGGGGGATGGTCAGGCCCCCGTGGAAGGCCAGTACCTCGTCCAGAAGCTCCAGCCGGATGTGGACCGCGTCGTCTCCGACGGTGACGTGCGCCATCAGTCGTCCCTCCCCATGGCCGAGCGGATCTTCGCCGCCACTTCCGCAGGATCCCCGTCCACCTCCACCACCACGCGGTCGTAGTGGTCGTGCTCGAGCTCGAGGGTGATGCAGCGGTCGAGATGGCGCACGTCGTAAAAGACCGTGCCCTCCCGGCTCATGAACGTACCCGCGACGATGACCCCGGGGACGTTCGTGCCGACGCGCATCCCCCGCCAGAAGCGGCTCGGGACGGGATCGGCGGAGACGGAACGCACGTGGTCCAGGGGAATGTGCAGCGACCCGTGCACCGAGAGGATCTCGTCGAGCAGGTTGAGGCGCACCACGATCTCATCGCCGTCCACCACCTGTACGTCTGCCAAGCGCATCGCCTGGTACTCCGCCGACCCGCGCCGCCGGAGCCCTCCCCCACCAGGACCCCGCTCCTTTCGCCTTGGCCCGGCCGTAGCGGCCGCGCCGGGGAGGTGAAACCTCACGGTAGTGCCTTCGCCTCGTCGCCGCGATAACCCTCCCGCCCCGGTTGCCGGTCAGGTGGGAGAGGCCGGGCCGTCGGGCGCGCGGTAGCGCCGGCCTCTGCCCACCGCGTCAGCGACGAGCAGCCCCTCGCCGCGCAGGGCCTCGAGGTCCTTCCACGCCGTCATCTGGCTCACCCGGCAGCGGGCGGCGAAGGAGGTCGTCGTCCAGACGGTCCCCCGCGCCGCCTCCTCCCGGGCGATCTGCTGGCGGCGCACCGCGTCGAGGAGCTCGGGCCCCGCCTTGGCCGCGTCGCCCACCTGGGCGGGCCGCACCACGTGCTCCGCCTGGGCGCACGCCGACAGCCACCGGTACGCGTAGTCCTCGGCGAGGGAGCGCGTCTCGGCGAACATCCACGCCACGCGGGGGCTTGCCACCTGCAGCGCGGCCACGAGGTTGATGACCCGCCCCGGGCGCATTCCGCCCTCCTGGCCCGCCTTGACGAGGTCGCTCAGGCGGCCCTCGACCACCAGCGCCCCGTGGGGGACCCGCGAGAGTTCCGCGAGGACCAGCGCCAACTCGCCGGCGACGACGCTGCGGGCGAGGTCCGCCACGGTCTTGCGCTCGACGGCGGCGACGCAGCGCTCCCCGTCGAGCACCGCGTAGTCGCCCACAGGGAGCTCGCGGCGCCGGGTCGTCACGGCGCTGCGGGCGAAGCGCCAGGGGTAGCGTTCGCGGATGTCCACGGCCACCTCCAGCGCGTCCTCGAGCCCCCGGGCGGCGGGGATGCGGATGCCGGGCCGGGCGGCCCGCATGGAGGTGCGGCTGCGCCAGAAGATCAGGGTGCGTCCCTGGCGCTGGGTCCATACGAAGATGGACCGCCGGTGCTGGCGCCGCCGCAGCATGAGGTGCACGGCCGCTCCAGCCCGCCAGCAGCGCTCCACCGGAACCCGCTCCAGGATCTCGCTCCCCTGCGGCCAGTCCGTCAGCTCGAAGCAGAAGAGGTCCTTTCGACCCGGCCAGGTCTCCCGGGTCGCGAGGACCACCTGCGGACCGTCCTCGACCGGCAGGCGCAGGAGGACGGGGAGCCGGCTCTTATCGTCGGGATTGCGCGCGATGACAAGCTCCGGCGCGGGGGCACCCCTCCCGTCCGTCCACCGCGCTCGCGTTCCTTGCTGCGCTACCACTCGGCCACGGTCCCGTCGTCGAGGCGCCAGAGGGGGTTGCGCCAGGGCGAGGCCGACCCGGCCGCCCGGCGGACGCGCGCCTCGTCCACCTCGATCCCGAGGCCCGGCCCGTCGGGCACCGCCAGGTGACCCTCGACGAAGGCGAACGGTCCGGGGTCCGCGAGGTAATCCAAGAGGTCCGCTCCCTGGTTGTAGTGGATGCCCAGGCTCTGCTCCTGGATGAGGAAGTTGGGGGTGCACGCGTCCAGCTGCAGCGCGGCGGCCAGGGCGATCGGCCCCAGGGGGCAGTGGGGGGCCATCGCCACGTCGTAGGCCTCGGCCATGGCCGCGATCTTGCGGCACTCCCAGATGCCGCCGGCGTGCGACACGTCCGGCTGCGCGACGGCCACCCCGCCCCGGGTCACAAGCTCCTTGAATCCCCACCGGGTGTACAGGCGCTCCCCGGCGGCCAGGGGGATCGCGGTGAGCCGGCCGAGCTCCGGGTAGAGTTCCAGCTGCTCCACCAGGACCGGCTCCTCGACAAACAGCGGCCGTGTGGGCTCCAGGTCGCGCAGGAGCCGGCGGGCCATGCCCTGGTGCACGCGGCCGTGAAAGTCCAGGGCGATGTCCACGTTCCAGCCCACCGCGGCCCGGACCGCCTCGACGCGCTCCACCGCCGCCCGGGTGCGCTCCGGGGTGTCGATGAGGGGGACGCGGGCCACGGCGTTGAGCTTGACGGCGGTGAATCCCCGGCTCACCAGCGCCGCGGCGGCGCGGGCCGCGTCCTCGGCCCCGTCGCCCCCCACCCAGCCGTACACCCGGACGCGGTCGCGCACGCGACCGCCCATGAGCTCGTGGACCGGCACGCCCAGGGCTCGCGCCTTGATGTCCCACAGGGCCTGCTCGATGCCGGAGACGGCGCTGGCGAGCACCGGTCCGCCCCGGTAGAAGCCTCCCCGGTAGAGGACCTGCACCAGGTCCTCCACGCGCCGGGGATCGCGGCCGAGGACGCGCTCGCCGATCTCCTCCACCGCCCGGGCCACCGTGGCCGCGTGTCCCTCCAGGGTCGGCTCTCCCCAGCCCACTGCGCCGTCGTCGGTCCCGATCCGCAGAAACAGCCAGCGCGGCGGAACCGGGAAGAGCTCCAGCGTCTCGATGCGCACCGCCGTGCCTCCTCGGGGAGCGCCGCCGACGGCGCTCCCGGTGACCCGTTATTTCGCGCCCGCGGCGCCCGTCCCTGTCGGCGGGGCACCGGCGCCCCAGCTGAAGCGGCCGTCCACGACCAGGGCGGGCAGGTCCCTCAGCGCCTGCTCCAGGGCGGCGGCGGGGGGCGCTCCCTGCGCCAGGCGCGCGAGCAGCGCCCCCCGCAGCGCGTCGCCCGCGCCGGTGGGGTCCGAGAGCCTGAGGGGAGGCGGGGAGAACCGGTGCTCGCGTCCTTCGAGGATGAGCCGCACCGGGCCCGGCCCCGCGGTGACGACGGTGACGGGAGCCCGCGGGGCGCTGGGCCCCAGGCGCCGCTGCTCGCGGGCCTCGGCGACGAGCAGGGTCACCTGGCCCATCACCGACGCGATCTCCGCGGGGGCGGCGGGGCCGGGATCGAGGCTCACGCCGAGCCCCAGGGCGCGGGCGAGGCGCATCCACCGGGCCATGGCCGCCTCGCCGCCCGGTCGCGTGAGCGTGTAGCCGCTCACGTGGAGAAACCCCATCCCCTCCATGTCGATGGCCTCGACGTCGTCGGCCGCAAGAGTCTCGAGCACCCCGGGATCGGTGTACATGGTGCGCTCCCCGCCGGCGACGACCGAGACGACGCGGGCGGTCCTCGTCCCGGGGACCCGGCGCACCCGGGCCTCGACCCCCGCCGCCGCCAGCTCCGCCAGGAGGTAGTCCCCGTCAGGATCGTCGCCGACCCTGCCGACGAAGCGCACCGGCCCCGCGCCCAGCCGGCGGGCGAAGGCGGCGCACGCGGCCGCGGAACCGCCCGGCCGGCGCTCCATGCGGGCGGGCACGTCCCCGCCCGCCGGTGCCGCCTCCCGGGCCAGGACCCTCAGGTCGAGGCACAGGTCCCCGACGGCGAGGATGCCTGTCACCGGGTCAGCGCCGCGGCCACCCGGGCCGCGAGCTCGGCGTTGGAGCGCAGCAGCGCCAGGTTGGCGGTCAGGGACAGGCCGTGGGTGGCCTCCTTCATGGCCTCGAGGAGAAACGGGGTGACCGCCTTGCCCTGGACCCCCTGCTCCTGGGCGGCGGTCAGGGCGGCCTGGAGCGCGCGCTCGTGCTCGGGGGCGGGGATCGCGTGCTCCGCCGGCGGGGGGTTCATGAGCAGCACCGCGCTGTCCAGGCCCAGGTCCCACTGGGCCCGCGCCACGGCCGCCGCCTGCTCGGGGGTGTCGACCCGCGTGTCCAGGTTGATCCCCGTGGTGCGCACGGTGAACCCGGGCAGCTCGTCGGTGCCGTAGCCCACGACGGTCACCGCGAGGGTCTCCAGCAGCTCGTGGGTGGCCCTGAGGTCCAGGATGGACTTGGCCCCGGCGGAGACCACGAGCACGGGGGTGCGAGCCAGGGACCACAGGTCCTGGGAGACGTCGAAGCTGTCTTTGGCGCCGCGGTGCACGCCGCCCAGGCCGCCGGTGGCGAAGACGCGGACGCCCGCCCGCGCGGCGAGGTAGGCGGTGGCGGACACGGTGGTGCCGCCCGTCCTGCCCAGCGCCACCGCCGATCCCAGGTCCCGGCGGGCCACCTTGACCACGTCCTCGAGCGCCGCGAGCCGACTGAGCTCGGGCGCGTCAAGCCCCACGCAGGGCACCCCGGCGATGACGGCGCAGGTGGCGGGCACCGCCCCCTGGCCGCGGACGATCTCTTCGAGCTCGCGGGCCAGGGTGGCGTTGACGGGACGGGGCAGTCCGTGGGTGATGACCGTGGACTCCAGGGCGACCACGGGCCGGCCGTCGACCAGGGCCCGCTCCACGCTCGGATGAATGCGCACGGGACAACCTCCTCGCAGGCGACTTCGGGTCGGGGGTTCAGCGCACCAGCTCCGCCAGCGTCTCCACGTGGGCGGTGTGCGGGAACAGGTCGAAGGGCCGGGCCCACGCCAGATGGTAGCCCCCCGCCGCGAGGGTGCGCACGTCGCGGGCCAGGGTGACGGGATCGCAGGAGACGTACAGGATCCGCGGCGCGCCGAGCCCCAGGAGGCCCTCGAGCACCTCGGGCGCTCCCCGGCGCGGGGGGTCCAGGGTCACGAGGTCGAAGCGCTCCCCCGCGGCCCCAAGCTCGGCCACCGCCTCGGCGGCGTCGCCCTGGCGCAGCTCGACCCCCTGAAGGCCCGCGCGCTCCACGGCTTGGCGGCCGTCGGCCACCGCGTCGCCCGCCGCCTCGATCCCCAGGGCCGTGCGGGCCCGGCGGCCGAGGCGCAGGGTCATGACCCCCACCCCCGCGAAGAGGTCGAGGATCCGCTGGGTCCCCGTGAGCGCCGCCGCCTCCTCCGCCGCCGCCAGGAGGAGCTCGGCGGCGGCGGGATTGACCTGGAAGAACGATCCCGGCGAGAGGGGGAATTCAAGGTCCCCCGAGCGCTCCCACAGGACCCTCGCGCCGGCGACGTGCACGAACCGGGGTCCCAGGATGGCGTTGCCGGGGGAGTCGTTGAGGTTCACGTACACCGACGTGAGCCTCGCGTCGCCCGCGAGTCGCCGCGCCAGGAGGTCCTCCTCGCCGGGCAGGAGGCGGCTCATGACCAGGATGCCCATGGTCTCGCCCCGGGCCCGGGAGGTGCGCACGACGACGTGCCGCAGCCGGCCCGCCTCCCCCGGCCCCGCCCACGCGGGGATGCGAAGGGCGTTGACGGCGTCAAGGAGCGCATGAGCGGCGGCCTCGCCCGCGGGCGCGTGCACGGGGCAGCTGGGGTGGGTCACCACCCGGTGGCTCCCGGGCGCGTAGAAGCCCAGGCGCAGGGCTCCGGGGGATCCCCACGGCACCAGCGCCACCTTGTGCCGGTATCCCCGATCCCGGGGGGAGGGGGTCAGGGGGAGGACCTCGGGGCGTTCGACGCCGCCGAAGCGCACGAGCGCCGAGACGACCCGCTGGCGCTTGGCCCGCTCCTGGCCGGAAAGGCTCAGGTGCTGAAGCTGGCAGCCGCCGCAGCGGCCGGCCACGGGGCAGAACGGGGCCGTCCGGTCCGGCGAGGGCTTCAGGACCGCGCTCAGGGCCGCGCGGGCCCAGCTCGGGGTCTGGTCCCGGATCCGGGCCGCCACGAGTTCGCCGGGCAGGGCGCCGGGCACGAACACGACCCGGCCGGCCAGGCGGGCCACCCCCTGGCCCTGGCTGCCCAGGTCCGTCACCTCCACGGTCACGGGCGCAGGTGCGGCTCGAGCACCGTCACGCTCCCCCGGTCCGCGTCCACCTCCACCTCGACGCCCAGCGGCAGCGTCAGGATCTCCTGGCCGTGTCCCACCGGCAGGTCCCCGAGGACCGGGATCTCTCGACCCAGCGCCTCGAGGACGACGCGGCTCGGGTCCACGGGCTCCGGATCGTCGCCGCTGCACCTGACCCACTCCCCCAGGATGACGGCGCGCACGCCCGCCAGCGCGCCACAGTCGCGTAGCTGCCACAGGAGCCGGTCGATGGCGTAGGGGGCCTCCCCCACCTCCTCGAGGAGGAGCACCGTGCCCTCGAGGTCGTGCGCCCAGCCCGAGCCCCTCATCGCCGCCACGGTGGTCAGGTTGCCCCCCGCGAGCCGGCCCCGTGCGCGCCCGCCCCGCAGCGTGCGGGGCCGGGTCCCGGGCGGCCACGGGACGGGGCCCATGGGCCCCGGATCGGTCAGCGCCCGGCGCAGGGCGGCCTGGGTGGCGACGGACCAGGGGAGGGCGGCCATGGGGCCGTGGAGGGAGATCACGCCCAGCCGCCACAGCGCCGCGTGCAGGGCGGTGAGGTCCGAGTAGCCCACGACGGGCCTCGGATCGCGCACGATGGGCCCCCACTGGACCGATCCCAGGATCCGCTGGGTCCCGTAGCCGCCGCGCAGGGCGATGAATCCCCGCACGGTGGGATCGTTCAGGAGTTCGCTCACCCCCCGGGCCCGTGCGGCGTCGGTCCCGGCGAGGTAGCCGCGGCGCTCGGCGGCGTTGGACGCCAGGACGGGCACAAACCCCAGCGCCTGCACCTGCGCCACGGCCGTGGCCCGTCCCGCGTCGTCCACGGGGCCGGCCGGGGCGATCAGCCCGATGCGGTCCCCGGGCCTCGGGCGGGCCGGGCGGATCACGGGCCGAGGAGCCCGCGCAGGATCGCCTCGACCTCCTGGGGGCGGGCGCGGCCCCGGGTCTCGCGCATCACCTGTCCCACCAGGAACTGGATCGCCCGGTCCTTGCCGCCCCGGTAGTCTTGCACGGGGCCGGGGTGGGCGGCGATGACCCGCTCGCAGCTCGCGCGTACGGCGGAGAGGTCCTCGATGGGACTCAGGTTGCGCGCCTGGACGATCTCCCCCGGCGTCCCCTTCCCGGCCATCGCCAGCGGGAGGACCTCCTTGGCGACGGCCGCGGTGACGCGACCCGACTGGAGCAGCTGGAGGAGCTCCGCGAGCATCGCGGGGGTGAAGGCGCCCTCGCCGAGCGGCGCGAGCCCCTGGCGCACGTGCCGCTGCACCTCGCCCGTGATCCACTGCGCCGCGAGGACAGGGGGGGCGCCCGCGGCCACGGCCGCCTGGTGAAAGTCCGCGACCGAGCGCCGCTCGGTGATGAGCTCCGCCAGCTCGCGGTCGAGGCCCATGGCCACGAGCGCCTCGAGGCGCCGGGTCGGCAGCTCGGGCAAGGACGCCCGAAGTCCCTCGACCCACCCGGGATCCAGCCGGATCGGCCCCAGATCCGGTTCGGGGAAGTAGCGGTAGTCCTGGCTCTCCTCCTTGGAGCGCTGCTCCACGGTCTCGCCGGTCTCCTCGTTCCAGCCCCGGGTCTCCTGGCTCACCCGCTCCCCGGCGAGAATCAGCCGGGTCTGCCGCTCTTCCTCGTAGGCAAGCGCCCGCTCCAGGGCGCGGAAGGAGTTCATGTTCTTGATCTCCGTCCTGGGCCCCAGCGGGGTCCCGGGCACGTGGCGGGAGATGTTGGCGTCGGCCCGCATGGAGCCCTCCTCCATGCGCACGTCGGATATGCCGGCGTAGGCCACGAGCCGGCCCAGGGTCTCCCAGTACAGCCGGGCCTGGGCGGGCGTGCGGATGTCCGGGGCGGAGACGATCTCCACCAGGGGCACCCCGGAGCGGTTGTAGTCCACCCAGGCCCGCCCGTCCTCATGCTCCAGCTTCCCCGCGTCCTCCTCGAGGTGGACCCGGACGATGCGGACCTCGCTCCCGTCGGGGAGCAGGAGCCGGCCGCCCGTGGCCACGGGGGCGTCAAGCTGGGAGATCTGGTACGACTTGGGCAGGTCGGGGTAATAGTAGTTCTTGCGGTCGAACCGGATGGTCTCGCCGATGGTGGACCCCAGCATGAGCCCCAGGCGCACCGTCCGCTCCACCGCCTCGCGGTTGGGCACGGGCAGGGCTCCCGGCAGGCCCAGGCACACCGGGCACACGTGGGTGTTGGGCGCGTCCCCGAAGGTCACAGGGCAGCGGCAGAACATCTTGGAGGCCGTGGAGAGCTCCACGTGCACCTCGAGCCCGATCACCGTCTCGAGGGTCATCGGACGGCCCCCGCTTCCCACGCCGCCGGCTGAGGCAGCCGGCGGCTGAGCGCCTCGGCGGCGCGAAAGAGCAGGGTCTCCTGGAACGGCCGGCCCATGAGCTGCACCCCCACCGGCAGGCCCTGGTGGAGGCCGGCGGGGACGGACATGGCCGGCAGGCCCGCCAGGTTCGCGGTCACGCTGAGGATGTCCACGGCGTACATGGCCAGGGGGTCGTCGACCCGCTCCCCCAGCCGGAAGGCCACCACCGGGGACGTGGGGGTCAGGAGGAAGTCCACCGTCTCCAGCGCCGCGAGGAGCTCCCGGCGGATCAGGGCGCGCACCCGCATGGCCCTGAGGTAATACGCGTCGTAGTAGCCGGCGGACAGCACGTGGGTCCCCAGCATGATCCGGCGCTTCACCTCCGTCCCGAAGGAGCGGCCCCGGTACGCGGAGATCCAGGCGGCCGCCTCGGGGGCGTCGACCGCCCGGCGCGGGCCGTAGCGCAGCCCGTCGTAACGGCCCAGGTTGGAGGACGCCTCGGCGTCGGCCACGAGGTAGTACGCGTCCAGCGCGTGCTCGGTGGCCGGCAGGGCGACCCGGCGCTCCACCGCCCCCGCGTCGAGGAGCGCCCGCGCCGCTTCCCGGACGACCCGGGCGACGCCCGGGTCCACCCCGGCGCCCACGTACTCGTCGGGGACCGCGAAGGCGAGCCCCCGGACGTCGTCGGATCCCGTCCACGGCTCCACGGGCTCGGCGGCGCTGCTCGCGTCCAGCTCGTCGCCGCCGGCGATCGCCTCGTAGAGCCGGGCCACGTCCTCGACGCTGCGCCCCAGCGGCCCCACCTGATCCATGGAGGAGGCGAAGGCCACCACCCCGTAGCGGGACACCCGCCCGTAGGTGGGCTTGAGGCCGAAGGTCCCGCAGAAGGACGCGGGCTGGCGGATGGATCCGCCGGTGTCGGTGCCCAGGGCCACCTGGGCCATGCCCGCCGCCACCGCCGCCGCGGAGCCCGAGGAGGAGCCCCCGGGCACCCGCTCCAGGTCCCACGGGTTCAGGGTGGGGCCGAAGGCCGAATGCTCCGACGACGAGCCCATGGCAAACTCGTCGAGGTTGGTCTTGCCCACGACCACGGCGCCGCGAGCCCGGGCCCGGCGCAGCGAGGTGGCCTCGTAGGGGGAGACGTAGCCCTCGAGGATGCGCGAGGCGGCGGTGGTGGGATGGTCCAGGCCCGCGATCACGTCCTTGACGCCGAGCACCGCTCCCGCCAGGGGCGCGAGCTCGCCCCGGGCCCGGGAGCCGTCCACCGCCTCGGCGTCGCGGCGCGCCGCCTCCGCGGAGCGCGCCAGGAACGCGTGCACCCTGGGCTCCACCGCGTCGATGCGCTCCAGGTGCGCCGAGAGGAGCTCTTGGGCGGTGATCTCACCCGCCGCGATGCGACGGCGGCTCTCGGCGGCCGTGAGCGTCCACAGCGGCGCCGTCAATGCCCCGCCACCGGGGGCACCTCGATGCGTCCGGCCCGCTGCCTCGGGGCGATGGCGGCCACCTGCCCCGGATCGAGCCCCGGCCGCGCCACGTCGGCCCTCAGCCCCTCGAGCTCCATGACGGGGATCAGGGGACTGGGTTGCAGCCCCTCGAGCTCGAGGGCGCCCAGACGCCGCCCGTGCTCGAGGATCCGCTCCAGATCGCCCCGCAGCCGCTCGGCCTCGGCGTCGGTGAGCTCGAGGCGGCACAGGCGGGCGATGTGATCGATCTCCTCACGCTCCATGTGCTCCTGGTACTTCCGCCCTACGGGCGTCCTCCCCCGACCAGGCTGTCGCTCCTTCCGGCATGATCTCGGCCCGCTGGGGGCGATGCAAGGGAGGCAAGGGGACCCGCGCTCGCCGCCGCCCGCGTCACAGGCCCGCGGCGGCGAGCGCCTCGGGCGACGGCTGGGTCCGCAGGTGGCACGCCGCCCAGTGGCCGGTGCTCACCTCCACGAGCTCGGGCTCCACCCGCCGGCACACGTCCATGGCGTACCGGCAGCGGGTGTGAAACCTGCACCCGCCGGGAGGGTTCACGGGGCTCGGGACATCGCCCACCAGCACGATGCGCTCGCGCTTGGCCCTCGGATCCGGGGTGGGGATGGCCGAGAGCAGCGCCTCGGTGTAGGGGTGCAGGGGATGGGCGAAGAGCTCCTCGGACCAGGTCAGCTCCACGATCTTGCCCAGGTACATGACCCCGATGCGGTCGGAGACGTGCTTGACCACGTTGAGCCCGTGGGCGATGAAGAGGTAGGTGAGGCCGAACTCCTCCTGCAGCTCCTGCAGGAGGTTGAGCACCTGGGACTGGATCGACACGTCCAGGGCGGAGACCGGCTCGTCGCAGACGATGAGCTTGGGGTTGAGCGCCAGGGCCCGGGCGATGCCGATGCGCTGGCGCTGCCCGCCGGAGAACTCGTGGGGGTAGCGGCGGCTGTGCTGGGGGGAGAGCCCCACCACCCTGAGCAGTTCGTGGACGCGCTCCTCCCGCTCGCGGGGGGTGCCCATCCGGTGGATCTCCAGCGGCTCGCCCACGATGTCGCCCACGGTCATCCGCGGGTTGAGCGAGGCGTAGGGGTCCTGGAAGATGATCTGCATCTCCCGCCGCAGCGCCCTCAGCTCCCGCGCGGGGAGCTGGAAGAGGGGCTTGCCGTCGAAGATCACCTCGCCGCTGGTGGGCTCGATGAGGCGGATGAGGACCCGGCCCGCCGTGGTCTTGCCGCAGCCCGACTCCCCCACCAGCCCCAGCGTCTCCCCCCGGAGGATGTCGAAGCTCACGCCGTCCACGGCCCGCACGTGCGCCACGACCCTGGAGAACACCCCGCCGGTGATGGGGAAGTACTTGACCAGGTTGCGCACCGACACCAGCGGCCGGTCCTCGGTGGCCGCGGGGGCCGAGAGGGGCTCGGTGACGCTCACGACGCCACCTCCTGCCTGCGCTCCGCCAGGGGCACGATGCAGCGGGCCCGGACCCCCGGCCCGAACTCGACGAGGGGCGGGATGGCCTGGGTGCACGCCTCGCGGGCGTAGGGGCACCGGGGGTGAAAGGCGCAGCCCGGGGGCATGCGCAGGGGGTTGGGCACCATCCCCTCGATCACGTGCAGGCGCCCCGCCGGCTGGTCGAGCCGCGGGATGGAGCGCAGCAGCCCTTCGGTGTACGGATGCGCCGGCCGGGTGAAGATGTCGTCCACCGGCCCCTCCTCCACGATCCGCCCCGCGTACATCACCACGACGCGCTCGGCCATCTCCGCCACCACGCCCAGGTCGTGGGTGATGATCATGATGGACATGTTGAACTCGCGCTTGAGCGCCTTCATCAGCTCCAGGATCTGCGCCTGGATGGTCACGTCCAGGGCGGTGGTGGGCTCGTCGGCGACGAGCAGCTTGGGGTTGCACGACAGGGCCATGGCGATCATCACCCGCTGGCGCATCCCCCCCGACAGCTGGTGGGGGTACTCGTGGACCCGGCGCTCCGGGAGCGGGATGCCCACCTTGCGCAGCATCTCGGTGGCGACCTCCCACGCCTCGGCCTTGGACTTGTGCTGGTGCAGCACCACCGCCTCGGCGATCTGGTCGCCCACGGTGTAGACGGGGTTGAGGGAGGTCATGGGTTCCTGGAATATCATGGAGATGTCGTTGCCGCGGATCTTGCGCATCTCCGGCTCGCTGAGCGCCAGCAGGTCCTTGCCCTCGAACCAGACGTGGCCCGATGCGATGCGGCCGGGGGGGCTCACGAGCCGCATGATCGACAGCGACGTGACGCTCTTGCCGCAGCCGGACTCGCCCACGATCCCCAGCGTCTCGCCTCGTCCCACCGTGAAGTCCACGCCGCAGACGGCGTGGACCACCCCGTCCTCGGTGGCGAACTCGGTATGCAGGTCCTCGACCCGGAGTAGCTCCTCCATCGGACCACCCTCTGCTGAAAGTTGGACCGCAATCACGGGCGGCGCTGCGGTCCGCCGGTCCCCGCCCTCATCCTACCCCATGGGGCCGTCGCGGGATAAGGGCCGCCCGGCTTCCCGGCGCCGGGATCGGTCCCCGCCGTCGCCACATTTTGTCATCATCCTTTCATCTCCCTGTGATATATCTCGGGCCCGAAAGGGGGTTCCATCGAGATGATTGCAGGATTCAGGAGGCCGGTCGTGGCCTGGACCGTCGTGGGTTTCACGGCCGGAGCGCTGGTTGGGCTGATGGCCTCGGTGGCTCCTCGGCTGGTCATGGCCAGCTCTTCCAGTTACACGTCCCAGGTCCTGACGTCGAACACCATACCGGACATGGTCCGTCGCGTCGAGCCCATGGTGGTGCAGATCACCTCCACGAGCAAGGTCGCCAGCCAGACTACCGGCAACCTGTTCCCGTTCGGGCAGAGCTTTCCCGGCTTTCCGCAGTTCCCCGGCTTCCCCTCCCCGTTCTCCGGCGGCGGCAACGGCCAGCCCGTCTACCAGGAGGCCCTGGGCTCGGGCTTCTTCATCACCAGCTCCGGCGAGATCGTCACCAATGACCACGTGATCAACGGCGCCTCGCGCATCATGGTCCAGATCCCCGGCCATCATCACCTCTACCCGGCCAAGGTGCTCGGGGCCGACTACAACATCGACCTGGCCCTGCTCAAGGTCAACCTGCCCTTCTCCGTCCCCCACGTGACGCTGGCCAACCCCCAGAGCATCCAGGTGGGACAGTTCGCCGTGGCCATCGGCAACCCCTACGGGCTGAGCCAGACGGTGACGCTGGGCATCGTGAGCGCCGAGGGCCGGCCGATCACCATCGGCAACCGCGAGTACGTGAACCTCTTGCAGACCGACGCGGCCATCAACCCCGGCAACTCCGGCGGCCCGCTGCTCAACCTGGCCGGCCAGGTCGTGGGGGTCAACACCGCCGTGCAGACCAACGCCCAGGGCATCGGCTTCGCGATCCCGGTCTCCGAGGTGGACCGGGCGCTGCCCTACCTCGTCCAGGGCAAGACCCTGCCGCAGGCGTGGATCGGGATCACCGCCGAGACCAACCCGCCCGCGCCGGGCGCGCTGACGCCCTCGGTGGCCGGCGCCCGCGTCGTCAGCGTGGTCCAGGGTTCCCCCGCGGCCCAGGCGGGCCTGAAGGCCGGAGACATCATCACCCGCTTCGACCAGCAGCCCATCACCGGCGCCAGCTCCCTGGTCACCGACACCCTGGACACCCCGCCCGGGACCCGGATCACCCTGACCGTCGACCGCAACGGCCAGATCCTCACGATCCCCCTCACGCTCGGGACCAAGCCGCAGAACCTGCCGCTGCAGTAGCCGTCGAGCCGCTTCGGGCGTTCGGGGCGCGGGAGCATCCCGCGCCCCGAACCGCGCATGGCGGCTCCACAGGCCGTGCGACCCACAGCCCTCGTCCGCCGGGGCTCACCGCCGGGCGCACAGCCCCGCGAGCGCCATAAGGAGCGCCTCGACGTCCGCCGCGTCGTTGTGCGCGGCGACGGACACCCGCAGCGCCCGGGGCCGTGGCACCCACCGGATCAGGATCCCCTGGGCCTCGAGCGCGGCCACGGCCGCCTGAGGGTCCACGGCGTCCAGGTTGAAGACGACAAGGCCCGCCGCACCCGGGGGCGTGAGGACGCGGGCGCCGGGCAGCGCCGCGATCCGCTCCCCCACGGCGCTCGCCAGCGCGGCGACGCGCGCGTGGACCCAGGCCAGGCCCACCTCGGTCTCGAGCCATCGCAGGCTGGCCACCAGCCCCGCGAGCGCCGGCAGGTACACCGACCCCACCTCGAAGCGGCGGGCGTCGGGATGAAAGGCGTGGGTGAGGGCCGCCTCGTCCCAGCGCGCCATCGAGGCGTAACCGGACTCGGGCGGCACCAGGGTGGGGATGAGCTCGCGGCGCACGTACAGGGCGCCCGTGCCCTCGGGGCCGTAGAGCCACTTCTGCCCCGGGATGGCGTACGCGTCGACCCCGAGCTCCACGACGTCCACGGGCAGCGCCCCCGCGGCCTGGGCCCCGTCGACGACCACGAGCACGTTGCGCCGCCGGCAGATCTCCGCGATCCGCTTCACCGGCAGGACGGCCCCGGTGGCGTACGCGACGTGGGAGAGCACCATCATCCGGGTCCTGGGGCCGATGGCCGCCGCCACGAGGTCCGCGAGCCCCGCCGGGTCCGCCCCCACCTCGAGGGCGGTGATCCTGACCCCCCGGCGCTCCTTCAGGGAGAACAGGGGAGCCAGGGCGCCGATGTGCTCCACGCTGGTGGTGAGGATCTCGTCCCCCGGGGAGAACTCGTGACCCAGGATCGCGATGTTGAGCCCCTCGGTGGTGTGGTGGGTGAGCGCCACGGTCCCCTCGGGGGCGTGAAGCACCCGCGAGAGGGCCGCTCGCGCCTGCCCGTGCAGGGCGGCGGCGCGCGCCGCCGCCTGCGAGCCCACCCGGCCCTGGCGAAGCTCGCGGTCGGCCTCCTCGGCGATCGCCCGCTGGCACTCGACGGGCAGCGGGCCGCAGGAGCCGTTGTTGAAGTACCTGCGGCTTAGCGCCGCCGGCAGCGCCTGCCGGATGCGCTCCACCGGGTCGCCGTCGCCCGGGAATTCCTTCTGCAGCGCGTGCGCCCGGCCGAAACGGCCGGGCCTTCCCCCCTTCCCTCCGAATCCAGCCCGCGGGCGGTCACGGCTCTGGGGCACCTGCTCCCATGCGCGCCTCGAGCTCGGGCCAGCCGACCACCCGCACGCCGCGCTCGGCGGCCTCCTGCCGCTTTCTTCCCCCGCCCTCGCCCGCGAGGAGCAGGGTGGTGTGGGCCCCCACCCGCTCTTCGACCACGGCTCCCGCCGCGGACAGCCGCCGGGCCGCCTCGGCCCGCGGGACGGGCAGGGTGCCGGTGATGGCGATGCGCTCGCCCGACAGCGGCAGCGAGGCGGGCCGGGGGGCCTGCTGGCGCTCGGTGGCGAGGCCCGCCGCGGCCAGCCGCTCCACCAGCCGCCGGTTCCCGGGATCCTGGAACCAGGCGTTCACGCTGGCGGCGATCTGGGGTCCCACGTCGGGGATGCTCGCGAGGCGCGCCTCGTCGGCCTCGGCCAGGGCCGCGAGGGATCCCGTGGCCGCCATGAGGGCGCTGGCCACCCGCTCCCCCACGTACCGGATCCCCAGGCCGAACAGGAGGCGCTCCACCGGGCGCGTGCGGGCGGCGGCGAGCGACGCGAGGAGGTTGCGGGCGCTCTTCTCCCCGATCCTGGGCAGCGTCTCGAGCTCCTGTTGGGTCAGGGTGAAGAGGTCGGCGGGGTCGTTCACCCGGCCCGAGGCGACGAGCGCCCCCAGCACCGCCGGACCGAAGCCGTTCATGTCCATGGCGCCCCGGGAGACAAAGTGCAGCAGGCCTTCCAGGCGCTTGGCGGGGCAGTCGGGGTTGGGGCAGCGGTGCGCCGCCTCTCCCGGGGCGCGCACCAGCGGGGTCTGGCAGACGGGGCAGCGGTCGGGGAAGACGAACGGCAGCTCCTGGCCCGTGCGCAGCTCCTTCACCGGCCCCACCACCTCGGGGATCACCTCCCCGGCCTTGCGGATGCGCACCACATCGCCCACCCGGATGTCCCGCTCGGCGATGAAGTCGGCGTTGTGCAGGCTCGCGCGCGAGACCCGGGTCCCCGCGAGGCGCACCGGGTCGACGACGGCGGTGGGCGTCACCGCCCCCGTGCGCCCCACGCTGACCTCGATGGCTTCAAGGCGCGTCCTCGCCTCCTCGGCCGGGAACTTGAACGCGATCTGAGCCCGGGGCGCCTTGGCGGTGAATCCGGCCGCCCGGGAGCGGGCGAGGTCGTCGAGCTTCACCACCGCGCCGTCGATGGGATAGGCGAGGGTGTCGCGGCGCTCACCCAGCTCCTGCACCGCCCGGATCGCCGCCTCGATGTCCTCGACCGCGCTCCACGGACGGGCGACGGGCAGCCCCCAGGCCGCAAGCTGGCGGAGCACGTCCGCTTGGCGAGGGATCTCGGCCCCGGCGCGCACCTCGTAGACGAAGAGTCGCAGCCGCCTCTGGGCGGCGATGCGGCTGTCGAGCTGGCGCAGTCCGCCCGCCGCGGCGTTGCGCGGATTCATGAAGAGCGGCTCGCCCTCTGCCTCCCGCTCGCGGTTGAGGGCGCGAAACCGCTTCCAGTCCATGTAGACCTCGCCCCGCAGCTCCAGCGCCCCGGGGACATCGCCCCGAAGGACGAGGGGCAGGTCGCGCACGGTCTTCAGGTTGGCGGTCACGTCCTCGCCCACCCGGCCGTCGCCGCGGGTGGCGCCCAGCGCGAACCGGCCCCCTTCGTACCGCAGGGCCACCGACAGCCCGTCGATCTTGGGCTCGACCACGTAGCCCCGCGGCCCGGGACCCAGGATCTCCTCGAGCCTTCGGTCGAAGGCCACAAGCTCCTCCCGGTCCATGGCGTTGGCGAGGCTCAGGAGCGGCGTCGTGTGCTCCACGGGCGCGAACGCCTCGGCGACGGCGCCGCTGACCCGCTGGGTGGGCGAGAGCGGGTCGAAGAGCTCGGGATGGCGGGCCTCGAGCGCCGCGAGCTCCCGGTAGCGCGCGTCGTACTCCGCGTCGCTCAGCACCGGGTCGTCGAGGACGTAGTAGCGCAGGTCGGCCTCGTGGAGCTCGCGGCGCAGGGCCTCGATGCGCTCGCGGTCGGAGGGCGGGGTCATCGGTCGAGCCTCAGGCCGGCCTGCTCCACGAGGAGCGTCCGGATGCCCGCCGCCTCGAAGACCACCTGGCACTGGGCGTCGATGCCCTCGCCCCGCACGTTGAGGACCACCCCGCGCCCGAAGTGGGGGTGGGTGACCCGGGCCCCCGCCCGGATCCCCGCGGCCGAGGGCCCGGCCCGGGCCGGACCCGGCCGCACGGGGAGCGCGCGGGCCGAGGCATCGGAGACAAGGCCTGTGGGCAGCTCGCGGACAAAGCGCGAGACCTCGGTGGAGCCCGCGCTCCCGCGCAGCGTGCGGGAGCGCGCCCGAGCCAGGTAGAGGCTCGCCTGCGCCCGGGTGACGCCCACGTAGAAGAGCCGGCGCTCCTCCTCGAGTTCGGCCTCCCCGCCGTCGAGCGCCCGGCGGTGGGGAAAGAGCCCCTCCTCCATGCCCGCCAGGAATACCACGGGGAACTCGAGCCCCTTGGCCGCGTGCAGGGTCATGAGCACCACCCGGTCGTCCTGGCCCTCGAGCGTGTCCTGGTCGCTCATGAGCGCGACGGAGGCCAGAAACTCCGCCAGCGCCTCGGGGAGGGGGCGGTCCGGGACCAGACGCTCGAACTCCGCCGCCTTCACCACGAGCTGCTCCACGTTCTCGGCCCGGGCCTCGTCCTCGGGGCCGCCGCCCCGACGCAGCGAGTCGACGAGCCCCGAGGACGAGGCCACCTCGGCGACAAGCTCGCTCAGCCGGCCGGTGAAGCGCCGCCACCGGGAGATGAGGCCGTGAAGCTCCCGGCAGCCCGAGGCGGCGCGGCCGGTCAGCCCCGCCGCCTCGGGGTCGGCCATGGCGCCCATGAGCCCGGCGCCGGTCACCCGCCCCGCCTCCCGCAGCCGCTCCACGCTGGCGGCGCCGATGCCCCGGCGCGGGGCGCCCATGGCCCGCTCCAGGCTCAGCTGGTCCGTGGGGCACTGGATGACCCGCAGGTACGCGATGAGGTCCTTGACCTCCGCCCGCTCGTAGTAGCGCACCCCGCCCACGAGCCGGTAGGGGATCTGGTGGCGGATCATCGCCTCCTCGAACACCCGCGACTGGGGATTGGTGCGGAACAGCACCGCCAGCTCCCGCGGCGAGCGGCCCCGGCGCAGCTCGTCGCGGACCACCGCGACGACCCGTTCCGCCTCGTCCTGCTCGTCGCGGGCGTCGATGAACCGGATGGGGTCCCCCGGCGGCGCCTCGGTCCACAGCTCTTTCTCGGGCCGCAGGCGGTTGAAGCGGATGCTGTGGTTGGCCGCCTCGAGGATCCGGGCGGTGGAGCGGTAGTTGCGCGTGAGCATGACCACCCGCGCCCCGGGGAAGTCCTCCTGGAAGCGCAGGATGTTGTTCACGTCCGCGCCCCGCCAGCCGTAGATGGACTGGTCGGGGTCGCCGACCACGGCCAGGTTGGGGGACGGCCCGCCCAGAAGCCTGACGAGGCGGTACTGGGCCGGATTGGTGTCCTGGTACTCGTCCACCATGATCCAGGGGAAATGGCGGCGCCAGCGACCCAGGCACTCGGGGTCGGTCTCGAACCGGCGGATCAGCAGGCCGATCAGGTCGTTGAAGTCCACGGCCCCGTTCTCCCTGAGCACCGCCTCGTACCGGCGGTAGACCCGCTGGAGCATCTCCTCCCGGAAGTTCTCCGCCCTGAGGTCCTCCGGGCCCACGAGATCGTTCTTCATGCGATCGATGAAGTGGTGCACGCTCCGGGCGGGAAACAGGTTCTCGTCGAGGTTCAGGTCCTTGAGCACCCGGCGGACCACCTGTCCCTGGTCCTGGGCGTCGAAGATGGCGAAGCTCGACGGGTATCCCAGCGGCTCGATCTCCTGGCGCAGAATCCGGGCGGCCGCCGCGTGAAAGGTCGTCACCCACAGGTCCCACGGCCGGATGCCCGTCCGCCGGGTGACCCGCTCGCGCATCTCCCCCGCCGCCTTGTTGGTGAAGGTGATCGCCAGGATCTCCTGAGGCCTGGCCACCCCCTCCTCGATGAGCCGGGCGATGCGGGCCGTGAGCGCCCGGGTCTTCCCGGAGCCCGCCCCCGCCAGGATGAGCAGCGGTCCCTCCCCGTGCATGACCGCCGCGAGCTGCTCGGGGTTGAGGCCCTGTGCCAGGGGCGCCGACTCAGCGGGTTGCAACGATGACCGCGCGCCGCTTGAGCAGCCGGACGTCCTCGCCGGTGCCCTCGACGCGAAGGGCTCTCAGGGCCGCGGCGGGCGCCTGCGCCAGCGCGCGGCGCACCGCCTCCACGGCCTTCTCCGCCATGGGCACGGGGTAGAACCACTGCGCCAGCGTGCGCACCTCCTCCTCGATGACGAGCGATCGCACCGTGAAGCCCTGCTCGCGCAGCGCGGCGCGCCAGCGCTCCTCGGTGAGCGCCGAGACGTGGGAGCTGTCGCGGATGCGCTCCAGCGTGTCGAGCAGCGCGGCGCCCGCGGCGGGGGGGCACATGTCCGCGACTCCCACCCGGCCCGAGGAGACGAGCACCCGGGCCCACTCGGCGAGCGCGCGGCCGACGTCGGGAAAGTGATGGACCGCCCGGCGGGAGGTGACGATGTCGAAGCTGCGGTCGGCGAAGGGCAGCCGCGCGGCGTCCCCCTCCACCCAGCGGATGCCTTCGATCCCGCGATCGGCGGCGAGCCGCTGTGCGGTCGCGAGCATGGGTTCGGTCAGGTCGAGCGCCGTGACCGTCGCGCCGCGCTCGGCCAGCGCCATGGCGGTGAATCCCGTCCCCGTGGCCACGTCGAGCGCCCGTTCGCCCTCCTTCACCGCGAGGGCGTCCATCAGGAGTCCGAGATCCGCGCCCTGCCGGTGACTCTCGCTGGCCGCGTACCCCTCGGCGTGACGGCCGAAAAACTCGCGGACCCCCTCACTCATGGGCCAAACCTCCCACGGGGTCTGGTTGGCGGTCACCCGCCCATTCCCTTCCCATGATGCCGGAACCCGGGCCCGATGTCCACCGCAGGCACCCGCGGGCGGCCTCGGCGCACAGGGTCCCGGGGGCGGCGCCGGGGCGGCGCGAACGGGGCGCGCCCCGTGCCGCCCGCGTGCACGTCCTTGTTCACGGGTCGCCCACGGGTGCGACGCCGCGCGCCGCGGATGGCGAAGCGGCGGATCCGTCGCGGCCGCCTTTTGGGCCGGGGCGGCGGACCGGTCACGCAGCCGCCGACGGGTCCGGGGCCCCATCAGGCCGCGACCCCATGGCCGTCCCCGCCCGCACCAGCGGCCCGCCCAAAGCAGCAGGGGCGGCTGCGTGGCGTGAAGCCGCCCCCGTGCCCGGCAGAACTCCAGGGCTCGCGGGATCGACGGTTTCAGACCCTCGCCGAAAAGGTCGCCACCGCTTTCGCTCTTCCGCCGGTCAATACCCCGGACAGCCCGCCACCTGCTTGTCGAACGCGCTGACGGACGGGGAGTTGCAGTCCACCTGGGAACTGTAGGAGGAGCCGCCGCTGGAGCCGGTGGAACTCGACGAGCCGGTCGAGGAGCCGCCTGACCCGCCCGTCGACCCCGACGGGCTGCCCGATTGCCCGGCCTGGAACGTGAACTGCGTCGCCGACGTGACCGCGCTCGTCCCCGCGGGCGTCGTCACCTCCACGTAAACGGGCCCGTCCCCCCACCACGCCTCGGGCGTCTTGACGGTGAGGGAGTCGCCGTCCCGCGCCACCTGGATGTCCGTTCCCTGGCCGAAGTCACCGAAGTCGACGCTGGTCGCGCCCGTCAGGTGGCTGCCGGTGATCGTCACCGTCTGGCCGCCGCGATCCGTGCCCGACTGCGGGGAGACGCCGGTCACGATGGGAGCGCCCGGCGCCTGGGCCGGGTTCTGCTGCCCGGGCGAGCCGGTGGACCCGGACGAGCCGGTCGAGGATCCGCCGCCCGACGGCGAGGACGAGGATCCGCCGCTGGAGCCGGTGGAACCTGACGTCGTACCCGACGGGCTGCCCGACTGACCGGCCTGGAACGTGAACTGCGTCGCCGACGTGACCGTGCTCGTCCCGGCCGGAGTCGTCACCTCCACGTAGGCGGGTCCGTCCCCCCACCACGCCTCGGGCGTCTTGACGGTGAGGGAGTTGCCGTCCGGCGCCACCTGGATGTCGGTTCCCTGACCGAAGTCGCCGAAGTTGACGCGGGTCGCGCCCGTCAGGTGGCTGCCGGTGATCGTCACCGTCTGACCGCCGCGATCCGTGCCCGACTGCGGGGAGAC
>JAJZYS010000183.1 GCA_021797925.1 Bacillota bacterium | reverse complement strand
AAGGACTCGTCCGCTACTCACCCGCACTCCGCCCGTGCTCCCGCGGACGCTCGCCCTGAACCTCGGCCGAGCTGAGCCGGCCTGTCGGGCTCGCGACGTGTGGGCGGCCAGAGCGCCGTGAACTCCTCCGCCCGTGCCCCCCGTCGAGAGCGGCGGGGTCCCGCGGCGGGCACGGCGGCTTGGGCGTGTTTTTCTCCGGATCGGTGCCCGCCGGCTGCGATGCGGGGGCCCGGGACGGCATAGGAGTTGTCGGGGCCGTCCGCAGGGGCGATGGGGCCGGCTGGCCCCGGGGAGGTCGAGGGGATGGGTGCGCGGCACGAGCCGGCGGTGGTGGAGCTCATCGTCGAGGGCATGCACTGCGCCGCGTGCGTCGCCCGCGTGGAGCGGGCGCTGGCGGGGGTGGGCGGCGTGGGCGCCGCGAGCGTCAACCTGGCGACGGAGCGGGCCACGGTGCGGCACGAGGGCGCCGTGGCGGTGGCCGACCTCATCGCGGCCGTGGAGCGCTCGGGGTACCGCGCGCACGTGCCGCTGCGCGGGAGCTTGGACGCGGACGAGAAGCGGCGCCGCCAGGAGATCCGGGGACAGGGGAGGACGCTGGCGGCTGGGACCGTGCTCACGGGGCTCGTGATGGTCCTCGCCATGGCGCCCGAGCTAAGGCGCTGGCCCACGGCGGCATGGCACGACCCGGCGCTGGCGGCGGTGACCCTGCCGGTGTGGGCCTGGGTGGGCCGGGGCTTTCACCGCGGGGCCCTGCGAGGCATCCGGCGCGGGCGGGCGGACATGGACACCCTGGTCTCGCTGGGGGCCACCGTGGCCTTCGTCTACAGCGTCGCCGCCATGTTCTTCGTGCCGGGCGCGCCCCTGTACTTCGACACCGCGGCGCTGGTGGTGACGCTCATCTCCGTGGGCAAGCTCCTCGAGGCGCTGGCCCGGGAGCGCGCCCGCAGGTCCGTCGGCGCGCTGGCGGCGCTGTGGGCGCCCGGGGCCCACCGGCTCCGGAGCGGTCGGCTCGAGGACGTGCCGCTCGAGGCGATCGTCCCCGGGGATCTCGTCGAGGTGCGTCCGGGGGAGCGGATCCCCGTGGACGGGCGGGTGCAGGGGGGAAGCTCCCGGATCGACGAGTCCATGATCACCGGCGAGCCCACGCCGGTGACAAGGGCCGCGGGCGACAAGGTCATCGGCGGGAGCGTCAACGGCGAGGGCACCCTTCGGATCGAGGCGACCCGGGTGGGCGCGGACTCGCTGCTCGGCGGCATCACCCGCATGGTGGCCCAGGCCCAGGCGGACAAGCCGCCGGTGCAGCGGCGCGCGGACGCCGTGGCGGCGGTGTTCGTGCCGGTGATCCTGCTCGTCGCCGCGCTGGCCTTCTCCGCCGCCATCGCCCAGGGGCGCCCCTGGGTCAGCGCCATGATCGCCGCGGTGGCGGTGCTGGTCGTGGCCTGTCCCTGCGCCCTGGGGCTCGCGGTGCCCACGGCCGTCATGGTGGCCACCGCCCGCGGCGCCCGGGCGGGGATCCTGGTCAAGGGCGCCGGGGCCCTGGAGCGGATGAACGCCGTGCGCTGGGTGGTGCTGGACAAAACCGGGACCCTGACCCAGGGCCGCGCCACCGTGGTCGACCTCATGGCCTGGGGGCTCGGAAAGGACGAGGTGCTCCGGCTGGCGGCCCAGCTGGAGCAGACCAGCGGGCATCCGCTCGCGGGGGCCGTGCTGGCGCGGGCCGCCGAGCGCGGGATCGCGCCCGGGCCGCCCGCAGAGGACGTCACGGCCCACTCCGGTGCCGGTGTCTCGGGCCGGATCGGCACAGCGCGCGTGCTCGTGGGCAGCCACGCGCTCATGGTGGAGCGGGGCGCGGCCGTTCCCCCGGCGATGGCGGAGACGGCGGCCCGCCGGGCCCGGGAGGGCGCCACCCCCCTGTTTGTCGCCCGGGACGGTCAGGTGGTGGGGATGCTGGCGGTCGCGGACCGCGTCCGGCCGGGAGCGGGGCGCGCGATCGCCGCCCTGAGGCGGATGGGGCTCGAACCGGTGCTCCTCAGCGGGGACCGCCGGGAAGCGGCCGAGGCGGTGGCCCGGGCGGTGGGCATCGCCCGGTGGGAGGCGGAGCTCGACCCCGAGGCCAAGGCGGCGGCGGTGGCGCGTCTCGGAGCCCTGGGACCGGTGGCGATGGTGGGCGACGGCGTGAACGACGCGCCGGCCATGGCGCGATCGCACGTGGCCATCGCCATGGGCTCGGGCGCGGATGTGGCCATGGAGACGGCGGACGTGACGCTGATGCGCGGGGACCTGAGGCTCCTGCCACTGGCGTTCGGGCTCTCGGGGGCGACCCTGCGGGTGATCCGGCAGAACCTCATCTGGGCCTTCGCGTACAACCTTGCGCTGGTGCCCATGGCGGCGATGGGGGCGATCGACCCGGTGCTCGGCGCCGGCGCCATGGCGCTGAGCTCGGTCACCGTGGTCGCCAACAGCCTGCGGCTGGGCCGGCTCCCGCTGGGCGTGCGCTGAATGCTGCGCGGGAGAATGACGCGGCCCCGGCGCGGGGCGCCGGGGCCGGTGGGGAAGGTGGCGGCTGCTACTGGGTGACGACCACGAACTGGGCGACCGCCGGGGAGCCCGAGGACCAGACGACGACCGCGTCGGCCGAGGAGAGGCTCGAGAAGGAGACCGTCTGGTCGGTGCGGCCGTTGACGAACACCGTCTGCGGGCTCACGTAGAAGGTCTGGCCGCCGGCGGTGAAGCTCGACTGGCCGGGGATGATCTGCACGCCGTAGTAGGTGACGCCGTTCTGGACGAAGGAGCCGCCCGTGGTGCTCGAGGGGGCCGAGGCGTACGCGGTGGGCGTGACGTAGTTGGGCGCGGACTCCAGCGTGGTGCCGGCGACCTGGACCTCGGCCACGGCCACCGGGAAGGGCACGTACGCCTGGTTGGTGGTGGAGAGGGTCTGGGTGCCGCTGGGCCCGATCGCGGTCACGGTGTAGACGGTCTGCCCGTTCTGGGGGGTCGCGCTGTAACCGGTGACCAGCACCTCCTCGGTCTGGGTCTGCGCCGTGGCGGTCGTGACCACGAGGAGGTCCACCTGCGCGGTGGCGGAGGAGTTCACGTAGGCGAATCCGCTGGACCCGCTGCCGATCTGGCTGAGGTTGCCCAGCGTGTCCGAGGTTCCGTTCTGGGAGAGGATGACCGGGGCGTCAAGGGCCAGGACGAAGGTCTGCTGCCCGCCCCCCTGCACCGTGGCGGTGAAGGTGCCGTTGACGCTCGGGACGATGTTCGAGAGCTGCAGCGGCGTGGGGTTCGTGCCCGAGGGGCTCGTCTGCTGCAGGTAGGCCACCTGGCCGTTCTGGTTGAGGTGCACCTGCACGAAGCTGTCCGTGGGCGGCAGCTGGATGGAGGTGTTGGGCGGGATGGTGTAGGTGTGCACGTGGCCGCCCAGGCCGAAGATGGTGATCGACCCGGAGGAGTACGCGGTGGGCATCACCGGCTGGCCTTCCACGATGCCCTCGCCCAGGCTCGACTGCGACAGCTCGATGAGGGCCACGGTGTTGCCCGAGCCCATGATGATGGTCACCGGGAAGCCCACGACGCCGTTGATGCCGCTGGAGACCGGGGTGAACTGCCCGCCGTTCCAGACCATGGCGTTGCTGGCCAGGGCGTAGTTGACGCCGTTGACGGTGACGGAGTTCTGGGCCCCGAGCTGCACCGAGGTCAGGGTGCCGCTGATGCCGGTGTTGACCGCGGCGACGTGGTTGACGGTGTTCAGGGGCTGGTTCAGGTTGTTGTAGTCGACACTGATGGAGGCCACCTCACCCGCCGCGAGCGCGTCGACCGTGGAGGGCTGGCCGTTGAGGGTCACGGTGGCCGTGGGGTCCAGGGTGTACGTGGTGGTGTTGTTGAGGGTGATGGTCCTATTGAAGCCCGAGGTGCCCACCGCGGTGATGACGCCGCTGTTCTGGGCCGCGTTGGCCGCCGTGAGCGAGATGATGTTCCCCGAGGCGTCGGTGACCAGCGTGACCGTGGTGTTGTCGATCTGGGCCACGCTGCTCAGGCTCAGCGGCTCGCCGTTGACCGACACGAAGGGGGTGAAGTTCACGTAGGTGGGCGAGCCGTTGACGTTGACCACGTCGCCGCCGCCGTTGCTGGTGGTCGCGGTGGGGGCCCAGCTGAGGTTCTGCGGGGTGCCGTTCTGGGGGGTGAGGGTGAGGCCGGTGGTGGTGGCCGACGAGACGGTGCCGGTGAGCACCTGGGAAGAGGGGGTCACGTCCTCCACGAGCAGCAGCTGGCCCTCGCGGTTGGTGACGTAGCTGATCTGCATGCCCAAAAGCCCCGCGAGGCTGGTGGCGTTCACGACCTTGGCGCCGGAGGCGAAGCGCAGGTTCTCGCCGTTGACCGTGAGGCCGGTGGAGTTGACGGCGGTGACGACGTTGGCGTCCGAGGCGGGCGCGGCGCTGAAGGAGTCACCGGCGTACACCAGGCTGTAGCCGAGGCCCTGGTTCAGGAGGATCTGGTTCGAGGGCGTGACGGTCTCGGTGGAGCCCGAGCCCGACGCCACGCCCACCTTGGTCTTCAGAGCGTTCCAGATGAGGCCGGCGGCGGCGGCCCGGTCGATGGGGTTGTTGATGCTGGTGGCGCTGACCCCGTTGATGATGCCCAGGGTGGCGGCTTCCTCGACGTCGCCGTTGGGGTAGGAGTGCGGCGGTACCGCCGGCGCGTATCCCAGCGCCCGCACCAGGATCGCCAGCGCCTGCGCGTAGGTGACGTTGGCGTCGGGAGCGAAGATGCCGTTGCCCTCGCCCTTGATGAACCCCTTGGCGTAGGCGATGGCGATGTAGCCCGTGAACCACTGGCCCTGAGGAACGTCCTTGAACGGGGTGGCCTGGTCCTGCAGGAGGTTCGCCGCCGGTCCGTAGCCCACGGCGATGTCCACGAGCTTGGCGAACTCGGCGCGGGTGAGGTTGGCGGTGGGGGCGTACGTGGTGGGAGTCATGCCGTTGACGAGCCCCAGGGCCGTGAGCGCCTCGATGGCGTTGGCGTTGGGCGTCTGGGCGTTGACGTCGCTGAACGTGGAGAACATCGAGCTGGTGGTGGTGCTGGTGCTGGTGGTCTGGGCCGAGGCGACGCCCGGAGCCAGGGCGGATACCCCGAGCAGCACCCCTCCCATCACGATGCCGGCGATGCTGCCCCTTCGCTGGTGCACGGTCTCTCCTCCTC
>JAJZYS010000182.1 GCA_021797925.1 Bacillota bacterium | reverse complement strand
TACCCGGCCCGAAACGGCAGATCACCCTGCGGATTGATGCGGATGTGTTGGACTTTTTTCGGTCCCAGGGCCCAGGGTACCAGCGGCGGACGAATGCCGTGCTTCGCCGGTATTTCGAGGCGCACCGCAAGGCATAGGGCGCTCCTTCGTTCACCGTCCCTGACCGGCAGGCCGGTGCCTTTGACCACCAGGGTCGCTCTCCGCAGGTCGGGCCTGCTCATGTACGCCACCACACAATCGGGTGCTCGTCAGGGTCGCCAAGACGCCTTGTTCCGGCGGTGCACTCCCTTCAAGGTCGACCGACCAGGGCGGGCCGCCGTGGTCGTCCTGTAACCCGGTACGCGCCTGCGGCCCCGCCCCCCGCGCGCTCGCGCCTGCGGTCAGGCGGTCAGCCGCAGTCGGAAATGGCGAAACTCATGCGGGTGCGCTAAAGGACCTGGCCGTGTGTGGACGCCCGTGACGGGCGCCTGGTCGTCTGTTCCTCGCGCGCGGCCGCGAGGGGCCGACCCCCCCGATCCGTGACACGCGCCCGCACCGGCGGCCGAGCACGGGTTCGTGGCGGGCCCTTCGACCGCACAAGCTCCTGGCGCGACAGGAAACTGTCCACGGGCATGGAATTGCCGCGGTGGCGATCGCACTGCAAACACGGGGAAGACAGTTTTCAGCTGGACATGGGGGTCTTGCCGTGCCTGAGGCCAGTTCACCCCATCGCGGCGCCACATCCCGCCGGGCCGGCACAGCGCTTGCCCGCGTGGTGAGCGGCGTGTTCCAGCCGGCCGTCGCCATCGTGCTCTTCCTGGGCGTGGTCGCCCTTGCCCACCGGCGCGTCGAGCCGTCGCTCTACGCGGCCTTCTGGCTGGCCGCGCTGCCGGGAGCGTGGCTCGCCGGCGGCATGCGCCTGGGGCTGTTCCACGACCCCGACCTCGGCAGCCTGGCGGAGCGCCGCATCTTCCTGCCCGGCGCCGCCCTCGCGGTCGCGGTGGGCGCCGTGCTCTCGTATACGCCCTGGGCCGTCTTCCCGGTGCCTTCCTACATCCGGATGGTCATGACCGCGGTGGCCATCTGGCTCGGCATCAGCGCGGCGGTGAGCCAGGTGTGGAAGATCAGCCTGCACGAAGGCGCCACCCTGGGCATCCTCCTGCTCGCGGCCGTCGCCTTTGGCGTGGGCGCGGCCCTGGTGCTGTCGTGGACGCCGGTTCTGGTGGGGTGGGCGCGGCTGCGCCTGCGCAAGCACGACGCGTGGCAGCTCGCGGGTGGCGCCGCGGTCGCGGTGTTCTCGGTGTGGAGCGCCTCCCTCCTTTCGCGTTGAACCGTCGGCCGCACGGCCGCGTCCGGGGGACGTCCACGGGTGGCGCGTCTCGCGATCCGGGCGCAAAGGGGGTGCATCCCATGCCGCCCTTCGCCGACCGCCGGGACGCGGGCCGTCAACTGGCTGCGCTCCTGGAACGAGAGATCCCCGACCCGCGTCGCGGCGATCCGGTGGTGTTCGGGATCGCCAGCGGCGGGATCGTCGTCGCGTACGAGGTGGCCCTCGCCCTGGACGCCCCGCTGGCGCCCCTGGTGGTGACGCGGATCCGGCATCCGCAGTGGCCCGAGTACGCGCTGGGCGCGGTGGGACCGGGCGGGATCACCGGCCTGTCGCCGGAGGCCGACGGACTGGACGGCCTGGTGGCAAAGGCCGTCGAGGCGGCGAGGCGGGAGCAGCAGCGGCGCGAGGCGGCGTACCCGGACACCGGAGTGTGGACGCGGGTGCGGGGTCGACCGGCGATCCTCGTCGACGACGGGATCGCCACGGGCTGGACGGTGCGCACGGGGCTGAGAGCGCTGCGCGCCGCGGGCCCCGCCGCCGTCACCCTCGCTGTGCCCGTCGCGCCGGCGAGGGCTGTCTCGGCACTCGCCGCGGAGTGCGACGCCGTGCGCGTGGTGCTGGCCACCGAGAGCTTTTCCAGTGTCGGGGCGTTCTACCTGGACTTCGCCGACGTCCCGGAGGACGCGGTGATCCGGCTCATTCACGACGCGGCCGGGCGCGCCAACGCTCCGTGAGGGGGACGGTCGCCGTCGTTTCCGCCCGGCAAGCGCCGCCCCGCACCCTGCGTGCGCATTCGCGGGGCGCCGCGCACGACTGCTCGGCGACATGATCCGCCCGCATCCCTTGCGTGAAGGATCCCGCTGTGCGCCTTGACGCGCCATGGTGCCGGTGGTATGATGCTTTGGCATCGGGTGGAGCGGGAGGTGAAGGCCTTGGCGGCGACTGCTCGTGTCATCGTGACGCTGGCGTGCCCGGATTGCCGGGGACGCAACTACACGACAACCAAGAGCAAGAAGAACGATCCCAACCGGATGGAGCTGAAAAAGTTCTGTCCGCGCTGCCACGGGTACACGCTGCACCGCGAGACCCGGTAGTGACAACGCAGGGCCGTAGCTCGAACTGGTAGAGCGGCGGACTCCAAATCCGTTGGTTGGGGGTTCGAATCCCTCCGGCCCTGCCAATTGAAATGGCTCGTGGGGGCAAGGAATGGGGCGCATGGAACAGTCGGCCACGCCGAGCGAACGGACGACCCGTTACGCCCGCGAGGTGCGGGCAGAGGCCAAGAAAGTGGTATGGCCGGACCGGCGCCAGACGGTTGCCTTCACGATCGTGGTGGTCGCCATGGTGGTGATCGTGGCCGGGATGATCTGGATCGCCGACTCGATCTTCCAGTTTGGCATGCATTTTCTCGTGTGAACGCATCTGGGAACGGGGGTGAAGGAGCCCGGCGGTTCCTCCCATGGACAAAGGCTGGTACGTGATCCACACCTATTCGGGGTACGAGAACAAGGTCAAGGCCAACCTCGAGAAGCGCATCGAAAACATGGGCCGCTCCGACAGCATCTTCCGGATCGTCGTCCCCACCGAGGAAGAGGTGGAGCTCAAGGACGGCAAGCGCAAGCTGACCCGGAAAAAGGTGTTTCCGGGGTATGTGCTCGTGGAGATGGAGATGAGCGACGACTCGTGGTACGTGGTGCGCAACACCCCGGGAGTGACCGGCTTCGTGGGCTCGGGTTCCAAGCCGGTTCCGCTCATGCCCAGCGAGGTGCGCGCCATCCTCCGGCAGATGGGCGAGGTGGAGGTTCGCCAGCGCATCCACGTCGAGGTGGGTCAGCCGGTGAAGGTCATCGCCGGGCCCTTCTCGGGGTTCATCGGATCCGTCGAGGAAGTGAGCCCCGAGCGAGGGAAGCTCAGGGTGCTCGTGTCCATGTTCGGGCGGGACACGCCGCTGGAGCTGGACTACGACCAGGTGGAAGAGGCCTGAGCATCCGCGAAGCAAAGGAGGCGCCGGTTCGTGGCGCGTAGGGTGACGGCGGTGGTGAAACTGCAGATCGTGGCGGGGAAGGCGACGCCGGCTCCGCCCGTGGGTTCGGCGCTGGGGCCGCACGGCATCAACATCATGGCCTTCTGCAAGGAGTACAACGAACGCACCGCCGCCCAGGCGGGCATGGTGATCCCGGCGGAGATCACCATCTTCGAGGACCGCAGCTTCAGCTTCGTGACCAAGACCCCGCCCGCGTCCGTGCTGCTCAAGAAGGCGGCGGGGATCGAGACGGCGTCGGGCAAGCCCAACAAGGACAAGGTGGGGCAGGTCACCCGGGACAAGGTGCGCGAGATCGCCATGGAGAAGATGCGCGACCTGAACGCGAACGACGTCGAGGCGGCGATGCGCATGGTCGAGGGCACGGCCCGGAGCATGGGCATCGTGGTCGTGCAGGAGGCATGAGCGTGGGCAAGCGGATGGCCGACGCGCGCGCGCGTGTGGACGCGACGCGCCAGTACGAGCTGGGCGAGGCGGTCAGGCTGGTCAAGGAGACCGGGGCCGTGAAGTTTGACGCCACCGTGGAGGTGGCCGTGCGGCTGGGGGTGGACCCCAAGCACGCCGACCAGATGGTGCGCGGGGCGGTGGTCCTTCCCCACGGGACCGGGCGCACCCGGCGGGTGGCGGTGTTCGCCAAGGGGGAGAAGGCCGTCGAGGCCAGGGAGGCCGGCGCGGAGGTCGTGGGAGCCGAGGACCTGGTGGCCGCCGTCGAAGGCGGTCAGATGGACTTTGACGTGGCGGTGGCCACCCCGGACATGATGCCCATGGTGGGCAAGCTGGGGCGGCTCCTGGGCCCCCGGGGGCTCATGCCCAACCCCAAGACCGGGACGGTCACGTTCGACGTCGCCGGAGCGGTGCGCGAGATCAAGGCCGGGAAGATCGAGTACCGCGTGGAGAAGGCGGGCATCGTCCACGCCCCCATCGGCCGGCTGTCGTTCGCTCCCGAGGCCATCGAGGAGAACTTTCGCACCCTGATGGACGCCCTGATCCGGGCGAAGCCGTCGGGGGCCAAGGGAACCTACGTCAAGGGCGTGACCCTCTCCAGCACCATGGGGCCCGGCGTCCCCGTGAACCCCGCGGTCGCGTCCGCCCCCAGGTCTTGACGCGCGGCTTCTGGGCTGGTATCGTCGCATCGGTGCCCGAGAAAGTGGGCGGGAGCGATCCCCGAAGCGTCCCACCGAGGCTGCGGACCGAGAGGTTGGCCGTTGCCTGAAGGCAGCGGCCTCGTTGCGTCAAGGGAGGTGGGAGGTTCATGCCGAGTCCGGTCAAGGTGGAGAAGGTCGCGGACATCGCGCGCCACTTCCGCGAATCCTCGTCGGTGGTGCTCACCAACTACCGGGGGCTGACGGTGGCCGACGTGACCGACCTGCGGCGCCAGCTCAGGGCCGAGGGCGCCCAGTTCCACGTGGTCAAGAACACCCTTGCCCTGCGTGCGGCCACGGAGCTCGGGCTCGGGGACCTCAAGCCGTATCTCACCGGTCCCACGGCGCTGGCGCTGGGCATCGCGGATCCGGTGGCTCCGGCCCGGATCCTGAGCCAGTTCATCCGCACCCACCGCGACGTGGAGATGAAGGGCGGCGTGCTCGAGGGTCGGGTCATCGGGCCGGACGCGGTCAGGGAGCTGGCCAGTCTGCCCGCGCGCCCCGAGCTTCTGGCCCGGGTCGCGGGTTCCTTCGCGTCGCCCCTGGCCGGCTTTGCCGGCGTGCTCACCGGCCTGCTGCGCAGTTTCGCGGTGGCCGTGCGGGCGCTGGAGGAGAAGCGGGCCGAGACCCAGTCGTAGTCAGGATCCAGGGAGGCGGTCACGATGGCGAAGGTGGAAGAGGTCCTGGACATCGTCAAGGGCATGACGGTGCTGGAGCTGGCGGAGCTCGTGAAGAAGTTCGAGGAGGAGTTCGGGGTGTCCGCGGCGGCGCCGGTG
>JAJZYS010000181.1 GCA_021797925.1 Bacillota bacterium | reverse complement strand
GGGGGGGGGGGGGCAATTCTTCCAGAAGTAGTGGAATCCGGAGATCTACGCGATTGGGCCCGATCGTCCGCGGTCGGCGACGGGGTCATGCCCGCCGCCTAGCGGACGGGCGGTCGCGTGGCAGGACCGCCGAGCCCTTCCCGTGACGCTGCGCCTTGCGAGTGCAGCTCTGTGGAGGAGGGGCCCAGGTGGTTGCGGACGCTCGCCGAGTCACCGTTTCGGGGCCATGGTCGTGGGTGCTGGGAACGCCGGCTGTGCTGTGGCAGGCCGGAACCGTCGCGTCGATCGTGCTTCTCGTCGCCGTCCCGCTTGAGGAAACTCGCCTGCTCGACTACCTGCTGGGCCTGCCGGCGGTATTGGCCGGGCTCTCGCGGCGCAGGTACTGGATCGTCGGCACGGGCGTCGCGCTGGGGGTCATGCGCACGGCCGCGAGCGTCGCCGATCATCGGGGGGCGGATGTGGCGCTCCTTCTGGTCGGCACGCTCGCCTACGCGAGCGTCGGTCTCATGGTCGAGGCGCTGGCCACGCAGGTCGCGCAAGCCGGAAACACGCTGAGCGGCGCCCTGGCCGCCGTGGTCAAGGCGCTTGACTACCGCGACAGCTACACCCTCCGGCACGCCGAGCTCGCGGCGGAACTGGCCCGCCAGACCGCGATCGAGCTGGGTCTCGACGGGGCTTTGGTCAGGGACGTCCACGTGGCCGCGATCCTCCACGACGTGGGCAAGATCGGGATCCCCGACCGGATTCTCAACAAACCGTCGAGCCTTGACCCCGACGAGTACGAGATCATCAAGAAACATCCGGAAATCGGGTACGAGATCGTCCGATGCATCGACGGTACGGACAGCATCGCGACGGCGATCCTGCACCATCACGAGCGGTGGGACGGAGCCGGATACCCCAGGGGGCTCAAGGGCGAATCGATTCCGGTCGCGGCGCGGATCATCGCGGTCACGGACGCGTTCGAGGCGATGGTCGACGATCGCGTGTACCGCCGGGGGATCGGCCGGGATCGGGCCTTTGGCGAACTGGCGCGGTGCGCGGGCACCCAGTTCGACCCCCGGGTGGTGCGCGCCTTCCTGAAGGTGGCCACGGGGCAACCGAGGCGAAACCCCAGCCAGAGGTTGGCGCAGCGGGCCTGACGGGCGGGGCGCCGGCAGCGGCCGACCCGATCACCCCGGAGGAGAAACAGGTCCCGAGATCCTCCGCCACCACGGCATGCGCCGGGCAAGCCAGTCGTCCACCGTCCAGGCGTCGCCCGCGGCGGTGTCGAGCCCGTAGAGGGCGGCGAACACGACGGCGTAGACGATGCCGGTGCCCACGTCCGTCGCCCCGGCGGTGTAGGGACCGCCAAAACCCTCGGCCGTGCTCCAGATCAGCAGGCTGAAGACCGCGGCCACGGTGTATCCGGCCTTGCGGGCCAGGCCCAGGATGAGGCCCAGGGCGGTGAGCGTCTCAAGGCCGGCGGTCGCGTAAGCAAACAGCAGCGGCGCATGGCCGATGACGCGGAGCCACAAGGAGAACCACGGGGAGAGCCAGGCGGGTTGACCCTGGGCGGCGTCGTGCAGGTAGCCGACGTATCCGCGCAGGAACGCCGGTTGCCACTTGAGATAGGCGTCCACCGCCCACAGCAGCCCGAACGCGATCCGGAGGATCGCCACCCTCCTTGGGACGTCAAGCCGGCGCATCGCAGGCCCTCCTGGAACGACGTGACCATGGCGTCTGCGGCGAAGTTCGCGGCCGGCGTTGGATAGTCCTGCACCTTGAGTGCGACGGCCACGGGCGCGCGGCCTCCACCGGTTCGCGCCGGGAGTCTTGGTCTTGAGGCAGGAGACGGCGCGGAAGGGACCGCGGGCCGGGGGGATGATCCCCACCGAGGGCGGTGAGGTTGCCGTGGGCGTGAGGCGCTGAGGGCCTCTCCCGCCCAAGCGTCAGGGCAGGGGCGGGAAGGCGCGCAGGACGGTGCGCAGGGCGCTGAAGGGAATCGTGATCGTCGGCGGGCCGCAGTAGGCGGCGGTGTACTGTCCCGCGGGGAAGGACAGGACCAGGCCGACGGGCGAGAGCGCCCACGCCTCGAAGCTTGACGCCGTCGCCGGCGGCCCCCCGGGGCCCACGTAGCAGCGGGCCTTGGCGGGGGAGAAGCGCTGGAGGGCGTGCAGGCTCAGTCGCGACAGGAGGGAAAGATAACCGCTGCCGGGCCGAAACAGCGAGGCCAGCGTCACCCGGCGCGCGCCGGGCAGCTGGAACGTGAGCCCAGCGGGAAGCTCAGCGGGGGCGTTTTCGCCGCGGAAATACGGCTCGACCTCAAGGAGAAAGGACGCGACCTGGGGAGTGAGGTCGGTGACCCGGAAGGTGATCGCCAGGGTGCTCGGCGGAAGCGACGGGGGAAGGTTGTGCGAGTGCGCCAGGTCGTGGCGGACCTCGACGGCGAACAAACGGACCCGGTGGGCCATCCAGGCGTCGATGGCCGCGTCCACGCGCGCCGCCACGGCTTCGTGTCCGGGCCACACCACTTCCGGGATCTCGAGCTTTCCGGTGTAGGGCGGCCGAGTGGAGCTGAGGACCTCGGGACGCGGCCCCACCAGCGGGACGGGAAGCGGCGGGAGCGCGGGGACCCACGCCTGGGAGCTCGCCGGCGGCGCCGAGCCGGCCTGGGAACGGCTTGGCGCGCTGCCGGCGCCCGCCGGCACACTCAGGAGGCTCAGCGCGGCGAGCACAAGTCCGGTCGCGGCAAGGTGAGCGGGGCGGGTCCCAACTGGCACGCTGTCCACTCCTTTCGTGCCGGGCGCCCGTGCGCCCGGCGCTGGTCCATGATAGCAAAGGCGCCGCGGCGGACCGTTACGAAAGGGTTACGGGGCTGGCGCTCCCGGCACGCTGGCGGCGGTCCGAAATGCGCAGGAACCGCTCGAAGGCGCGGTTCTTGCAAGGGGCGCCCGTGGAGCGGCTCGACGAGCTGGCGCACGCCGGCGGCACCGGGCCCGCACGGTCACAGCACCCCCATCGCCCGGAGCAGCATCTCCGCGCCCACGGCGACGATGAGGGGAAGAAAGAGCTTGCGGACCCACACGTTGGTCATGTGCGGAAGGGCGATGGCCCCGGACGACGCGCCCAAGAGGACGCCCAGAGCGACAGGGGCGGCGATGAGCGGGTTCATGTGGCCCCGCTCGAAGTAGATGCCGGCGCTGGCCGCGGCCGTGACGCCGATCATGAAGTTGCTGGTGGTGGTGGAGACCTTCATGGGCAGACGCATGGCGGTGTCCATGGCCAGGACCTTGAACGTGCCGCTGCCGATGCCCAGCAGTCCGGAGATGGCGCCGGCCACGTACATCATGCCGAGGCCCACGGGCACGCCGGTCACCTGGTACGCCACCTCGCGCCCCAGGCGCTCGTCGGGGTAGCTGGATCCGAGCCGCAGCAGGCGGCTCAGCCTGTCGGGCGTGACCGGCTCCGGAACCTCCTGCCCCAGGTCCCGCAAAAGGGGGATGACGGACAGGATCAGCACCAGGCCGAACGTGATGAACAGGAACCGGTCGTTGACCACCGCGGCCAGGACGGCTCCGCTCACGGCCCCGACGGACGTGGCGATCTCCAGGAACATGCCCACTCTCAGGTTGCTCATCCGGTCGCGAACATAGGCCGCTGCGGCACCGCTGGACGTGGCGATGACGGACACGATGCTGGCCCCGATGGCGTCCTGGATCGGGATCCCGAACACGATGGTCAGGAGCGGGACGACGAAGACGCCGCCCCCCAGCCCCACCAGCGACCCGACGAACCCGGCCAGGATCGATCCGCCGAAGATCAGGAAGAACTCGTCCGGCCGATGACCGAGCAAGAGCTCGTGGGCGTGGCGGCCCAGGATCGGGCCGAGCACGAGCACGCTGAAGAGCAGCACGGCGAGCACGGCGGCCGTGATCGCCACGTACGCCCGATCATGCTCGGCGGCGAACGCGAGTATGGACACCGCGACGCGGATGATGGGCGTGAGGAGCAGAAGAAGGAGCCCGACGGAGATCAGCGAGAGGGGCGAGGGAAACATCCGGGCGACGGCGGGCAGCGTTCTCGGATACGCGGATTCGACGGCCTGGTGAAACCCCGGCGAGAGCACGTAGTCGAAAAGTCCCGCCACCAGGACGACGCCGCTCACGACGACGCCCGTGCGCAGGACGTGGCTGATGAGGACCTCGGTGTCTGTGACCTTCTGGTCGTGGATCCCGGGGATTCGCGGACCCGTGGGCGTGGCCAGGCCGATCACCTCGGTGACGTGCATGGGAGAAGGAGGGGGACGCGGGGCCGGAGCGCGCCCGACCTCAAGGCCCGAGGCATCCACGGGCCTGGGCTGTGCGGCGTGTCCCGCTGGCGCGGCCGAGTGCGCCGGAGCCGGATACCGACAGCGACGGGCGCCGCGACGGGGTCGCCACGAGGAGGCGCGCGGACGGCCTCGAACACTCCATCGAGCTGCCCCGGGCGGTCTCATTATAGACGCTTCCCCGGATGTTTGCCGTGGACGCCGCGGCCCGCCCCGAGGCGCCCCGGGGCGTCTCAGCGCTCCACGCCGATGAGCATCCCGCTGGCGAGGTAGCGCTGGAAGAGCAAAAAGCACAGGATCGTGGGGACGCTGCTGATCACCAGCAGCGCGAACATGGCGGGATAGTCGGTCAGGCGCTGCCCGATGAGCAGCGCGATGTCCACGGTGATGGTGCGCATGTTGGCCGCCTGCAGGAACACCAGCGCGATGAGGAGGTTGGTCCACATCTGGACGAAGTTCACCACGCCCAGGGTCACCAGCGCGGGCTGGGCCACGGGGATCATGATGCGGGTGAAGATCCGGTGGAACGAGAACCCGTCCATCTGCGCGGCCTCGAGGAGCTCGTCGGGCACGCCGGCGAAGTAGGAGCGCATGAGGTAGATCCCGAAGGGGCAGGACGTGGCCACGTAGAGGAGCACCACCACCTGGTAGGTGTTCACCAGGCCCAGGTTGGCCATGTTCTCGAACAGCGGGATCAGGATCACCTGGAAGGGGACCATCATCGCGCTGATGATCCCCACGAAGAGGAACCTGTGCCCCGGCGGTCGGAGCTTGGCCAGGGAGTAGCCGGCCATGCTCGAGACCACGAGGTTCAGCGCCACGCCCAGCACCACCACGATCGTGGAGTTGAGAAGCGCCTGCAGCGGGTCGGTGGTGGCGAACATGACCTTGAAGCTGGCGAGGGTCCAGTGTCGGGGCAGGCCGTAGGGGTTGGCGAAGTAGTCGCCCATCGACTTGAACG
>JAJZYS010000180.1 GCA_021797925.1 Bacillota bacterium | reverse complement strand
GGACCCCGGGCAGGCTCGGACCGGAGCCGGCGGCCTCGGGGCGCGCGGGACCGGCCATGGCGCGCACCGGCTGGTCGCTGTGGCGCACCTGCTCGAGGAGCCGGCGCACGTCGGCTTCAAGCCCGGCCTGCGCGCCCTCGTCGCCCCCGTCGGTGATGAGCCGCTCGTCGCCCTCCCGGCCCCACACCGCCGCCGCCGCCAGCTGCGCGCCGGTCAGCTGGCGCCCGACGCGCAGGCTGTCCGCGAGCGCAAGCTCCAGGATCTCCGAGTCGCTGCGGTCCATGGCCCGGGCGTGGTGCTCCGCCAGGCGGCGGCTCCACTGCATGAGCAGCTGGCGATGTCGTTCCTGCTCCAGCGCCATCCCGGCGTAGGTGGCGAAGGGGCCGGCCATGTTCAGGGCCACGGTGGCGTCGAGGAGACCCGAGGCGAAGTGCAGTTCCATCCGGCCCGCGAGCTGACCGGCGGCGAAGAGCGGCAGCGCGATGACGGCGCGGCTCCCCTCCAGGCGCAGGGGGGCGCGCAGGGGGCCCAGACGGGCGTCGGCCTGGGGGTGACGGGCGATGAGCGGGTCGGTCCCCAGGGAGACGGCCCTGGCCGCCGCGAGGTACGCGGGGGAGAGCCCCGCCGACCAGGGGACGTCGGGTTCCTCGCCCGGCGATCCCTCGAGGACGATGGCCCCGCGCGAGGAGCCGGTCACCTGCAGCGCAAGCTCCCCCAGGATGCTAAGCACCGAGGGGAGGTCGGTACCGCTCTCCACGCCCTGGACGGCGGTGGTCACCCCCCGGGCCATGCGCCTCGCCTGACCGCGGGCGCGCCGGTTGCGGCGGTTGACCCCCGCCACCACGACGGCCGTGCCGTAGAGCAGCACCGCCAGGGCGCCCACATGCTCCCGGGCGGCGATAAGGCCCGGGGGGCCGACCACGAGCGCCGTGATCACAAGGCAGGTCGTCGCCAGCACCGCGCCCCAGCGCAGCCCCACCACGAGCGCCACCGTGGCCACGGGCAGCGCGAAGAGCACGAGGACGGGGCTGCGCCCGAGCCCCGTGAACGGGATCGCGGCGGCGATGAACACCACGTCGATGCCCGTGCGCACGAGCACCGCCCGCCGCATGACGAGGCGCCGTTCGCCCAGCGCCCAGAAGGCGGCCTGCGCCATGGCGTACAGGCCGCCGACCTCGACGATCCCCGTCCACCGGAGGTGCGCGGGGCGAAGGAGCAGCACCGCGACCATGGCGCTCGTGACGAGGACGCGCGTGGTGTCCTGCCACGACAGCCACGCGGGCACAAACGAGCGACGGGGGTGCGCTCGCCGCAGTGCGCCGCCACTTCCGCCCACCTGTTCACCCCCGTAGGCCCCTGGAACGCGAGCCCGCATCGCCTCGCGCTCCGCGGCCAGCGTCGGGTGCGGCGAGATCTTGCTGGCGGCAGTATACGACATCTTCCAACGAGTTCCTTCCCGGCGCGACCCGCATGAGGTCGGAAACGAGCGAACCGCGGTGATGTACCGCGGTTGCTGGCGAAACGCGACCCGGGAGGCGACCGGCGGGTGCGCCGGGACGCTCAGGGGATCTGGATGGCGGGGAGGTGTCAGCGGCCCATGAACGATGTGAGGGCACGGAGGATGGCGTCGGGCGGGGGAGGGCACCCGGGGATCTTCAGATCCACCGGCAACTGGCTCTGCACGCCCGTCCCGCTGGCGTAACCCGAAGCGTGGACATGGCCGTCGATGGCGCAGTCGCCCAGGGCGATCACCCCCCGGGGCTGGCCCATGGCGTCGTACGTGCGAGCGAGGGCCGCCTGCATCTGGACGGTGACGGGGCCGCTGACGGTGATGGCGTCGGCATGACGGGGTGAGGCCACCATGTCGATGCCGTGGCGTTGCCCGTCGTATCGGGGGCTGAAGACCAGGGCCAGCTCCGATTCGCAACCGTTGCAACTGCCGCAGTCCACGTGGCGCAACTGCAGCGAGCGCCGGACCGTGGACCGGATGTGGTCGTCCATCGTGTACACCTCCTTACGTCGTCACCGGTCGCAGCAGGCGTAGCAGAGTTCGAAGCTCTTGTTGATCAGCGGGAAGTCGCCGATGGGGTTGTCCGCCGAGGCCACCATGACGAGCGGCCAGTTGGCAAAGGACGCCGAGCGCACGTGGTAGCGGGTGATCCGGCCGGCCCGCATCCGGACGTAGTGGAAGCTCGCTCCCCGCGGCGACTCGCTGTAGCCCGTCGCCGCGCCGTCGAGCGGCTCGGCGTCCACGGCCGAGGCGCGGTCGGGCAGCGAGTCGAGCTCGGCGAGGACCTCGCGGACGAGTCGCCAGGACTCGAGCACCTCGAGCTGGCGGACCTCCGCCCGGGCCATGGCGTCCCCCGCGGTCCGGACGGCGGGCTCGGACACAAGGCCCGGGTAGAACCCATAGGGCAGGTCGCGCCGAAGATCCGCCGCGATCCCCGTGGCCCTCGCCGCCGGGCCCACGCCGCCCAGCGCCGTCACCTGCTCGGGCGAAAGGCGCCCGACGCCGGTCAGCCGGTCCCGAAACCCCTGATGGGCGAACAGCCGCTCCATCCAGGCCGCCGCCTCCTCGAGGAGGGGACCGAGGTCGGCGGCGAGCCCGGCGGCGTCGAACGTCGGCGCCGGGACGGCGGGACGGATGGTCCCGAAGAGGTAGCGATGGCCGAAGTGGCGGTGCTGCACGGCCAGGAGCCGCTCGCGCAAGGCCATGCCCTGCATGAGGAGCACCTGCAGCGCCGCCCCGGCGGCGAGCTGGGCGAGGTCGTTCAGGTGGCTCGCCAGGCGCTCAAGCTCCAGGAGCACGAGCCGGACGGCCTCGGTGCGCGCAGGCGGCCTCAGGCCCGCGAGGGACTCCACGGCCATGGCCAGCGCGGCCTGATGGGAGACGGTGCAGCTGGCGCAGATGCGCTCCACCCGGGTCACCGCCTCGTCGACCCCGAGCCCCTCCAGGGCCGCCTCGATGCCGCGGTGGTTCCAGAACAGGCGGGCGTCCATCTGGAGCACGGTCTCGCCCATGATGGAGAAGTGGAACTGCCCCGACTCGATGATCCCGGCGTGCACCGGGCCCACGGGGACGTGGACGGCGTCCCGCTGCTTGAGCACGCGGGGGTGCCAGGGCGGGACGGGCCGAGGGGAGAAGATCGCGGTCCTCCGGGGGTCGGGCAGGAGCAGGCGCCGGTCGTCGGGGTGGCCGGCGAACGAGAGGCCGAAGAGGTCGCGGATCTCCCGCTCGTCCCAGTGGACCCGGGGCAGGGCCGCGACCGCCGACGGGACCTCCGTGCACTCCGGGGGTACGGCCGTGCGCACGGCATGGGGGGCGAGCGGGGATCCGGGACGGTAGAAGAGGTCCACCAGTTCGATCCCCCGGCCCGACCGCTGGCAGAGGCCCATGGCGTAGGCATCGCCCTGGGCCGCGAGCGCCCGCAGCGCCTGCGGCCGGCGCGAGGGCGACGCGTCGCGCACCCGGGTGAGCCGGGTCATCCCCCGACCCCCCGTCCCAGCTGGATGATGCCGAGGAAGAGCGGGCCGAGCCACGTGGGCAGGAGCACGCCCAGCGGGAGGGCGGCCGCGAAGGACGCCACGGCGGCGTGGGCGCCCGAGAGCCTCACGCGCCGGACGCGTGGGCTGGGCTGACCCAGCGCCACGGTGAGGAGGTAGTGGGCGAGACCGGCGAAGAGGGAGCCCAGAAGGCCCACCAGGACCCACCCCAGCCAGGGATACCGGGCGAAGGCCGCCAGCACCAGGCCCAGCTCGCTGAAGAACATGGGCAGGGGCGGCAGTCCCGCGAGCGTCAGGACGCCCAGGATCCACAGCCACCCCAGGAGCGGGCGGGTGGCCATGAGGCCGCTGATGCGCCCGAGCCGCTTGGAGCCGTACTCGGCGAGCACGTCGCCGGCGGTGAAGAAGAGCCCTGACTTCACGAAGGCGTGCACCACCAGCTGGACGAGGGCGGCCGTCACCGCCAGCGGGGTGCCGATGCCCAAGCCCACGGCCATGAGCCCGATCTGCTCCACGCTGGAATACGCGAGCAGGCGCTTGAGGTCCGACTGCACCAGGAGGAAGGGGGTGGCGACGGCGATGGACATGAGGCCGAAGCCGATGAGAAGGTCCCGGCCGAAGTCCTGCCCCACGCTCTGGCCCAGCGCCGCCTCGGTGCGCCACAGGCACACCAGCACCAGGGCCAGGAGCACGCCGGAGAGCAGGCCGCTCACCGGCGAGGGCGCCTCGCTGTGGGCGTCGGGAAGCCAGGTGTGCAGCGGCGCGAATCCGATCTTGGTCCCCAGGCCCACCGCCAGGAAGATCGACGCCGTCTGGCCCAGCGAGCGCAGGGCCGGGGCGTGAAGGCGCGCGAGGGCGGAGAACTGCAGGGCGGCCAGCGGCGGCAGGCCGGCGTGGGCGCCCATGGCCACGAGGATCAGGATGCCCAGGGCCGCCACCAGCAGGCCCACGGAGCACAGGACCACGTACTTCCAGGCCGCTTCCATGGCGGAGCGCGTCCGGGGCAACGCCACCAGGACCCCGGAGGTGACCGTGGTCAGTTCGATGGCCAGCCAGGAAAGGCCGAGGTTCTGGCTCACGGCCAGCAGCAGGAGCGACCAGGTGAAGGCCCCGAGCCAGAACAGGTACCTCCGCTCCTGGTCCGGGGCGACGCCGTGGGGCAGCCGCCTGGACGCGAGCAGGGTCAGCAGCCCCACGCTCAGGACCACGGGCACCATGAGCCGGGCGAGCGGGTCCAGGCCCCACATGCCGGCGTGAACCGGCCCCCGGACCGCGAGGAGACCCAGCGCGAGTTCGGCCACGCTGCCCACCAGGTAGGCGCGCCAGGGGTCCACGCGCCGCGACAGGGCCGCCAGGGGCGAGAGCGCGGGCAGGCCGAGGAGCAAGTACAGCAGCGACGCTACCCCCTCAGTTGGTTGAGCCGGTCCACGTCGAGGTGGCCCAGCTGCTGCCGGATGTGGACGGTCAGCCAGACGAGAAACAACAGCGCGGAGGTGAGGTCCAGGAAGATGGCCATGTCCAGGATCGAGGGGAGCCCGCCGGTGAGTCCCAGCCCGGCCACGTACAGGCCGTTCTCCGCCAGCGCCAGCCCGGTGACCTGGTTGAGCAGCTGCTGGTGGGTGACCAGCGACACGAGCCCCGCCAGGCAGATCACAAGGCCGCTCACCACCAGGTGGTGGGCCTCGCCGTGGAGGAAGCCGGCCGGGCCGGGGTCGAGCCGGGCGACGGCGAGAATGACGCCCAGCATGGCGGGGTACCCCCAGCGCGACCCC
>JAJZYS010000179.1 GCA_021797925.1 Bacillota bacterium | reverse complement strand
GCCCGTGGCCCCGGTGATCAGGGCCACCGTGTCCGCAAGTTCCAATGTCGTGCCCGGTGCGAGGGAGCGGAGGCCCAAGCCGTCCCGATCCCGGTGCCCCCGCGCTCGGGCATCCCCCGCGACCGGACTTTCGCTCCTTTCGTTCGCGATTGCGACGCCTCTGCGGGCGTGAGGTTCAGTTCGGGACCGGAGGCGGGGAACCTCCCCGCCCCGAGGCGCTCAAGCGCACCACTCGGTTCAGGCGCGATTGGCTGTGGGGTGACGGGCAGCCAGCCGTTGAGGCCGGCGCGATCACGGATGCAGGTGGAGCGATGCGCCAGGGCCGCCGCGCGCGGCACCCGCGACGGGCGGATCACCCGCCGCGGCCCGAATTCTCCTCCCCGAAGCGTTGGGACGGCCTCAGCCAGCCCAGGGTCACGGCCGCCATGGCCAGGGCGCCGGCCAGGGGCACCGCCATGGCCGCGCCCGGCCCTCGCAAGCTGAAGAGCAGTCCCGCCAGCGTGGGCATGACCAGGTTGCCCACGGCGCCGGCCGGATACAGGACGCCAAAGCTCGCCGACTGGCGCTCGGGACGGATCCGGGCCGCCAGGGAGAACGCCGCCGGGAAAATGGGCCCGCTGCCCACCCCGGCCAGGACCGTCCCGGTGACGAGTCCGGGCAGGGAGGGAACCCACAGGCAGACGGACACGCCCGCGACGGTGATCGCGATCCCCATGGCCAGCAGGGTCTCCTCTCGCCACCGCCGGGCGCGTTCGGTCGCCACGACGCGCCCCCCGGTCACGGCCGCCCAGAACACGAACGGGAGCGTCGCCGCCCTGGCCAGGGACACTCCCGCGGTACTGTGGGCGTACGAGGCCAGCCAGCCCGCCAGGGCCACCTCGGTGCCGATGTAAAGTCCCACCACCAGCATCAGCGGACGCAGCCAGGGCTGGATCAGCGCCCACCGAAGATTCTGCCCGAGCCGCGCCGCATGCACCACGATCGCCTGCCGGCGTCCCAGCCGGCGCCACCCGAAGCCGGCGAGCGACAGCAGCAGCAGGGCGGCGAAGGCGAACGGCCAGGTGACCGGCCAGTGGGCGGACAGGTCGAGGGCCACGAGCAGCGGAGCCGCGAGCGCGCCGACGCCGAAGAACACGTTGAGCAGGTTGAGCGCGGCGTTGCGGCGCTCGGGGGCCGACTCGCTCACCAGCCGGGCCGAAGCGATGTCGAGTGCTCCCGACGCCGCGGCGCCCGCGCCCATGGCGATGACCCACACCGCCAGCGAGCGGCTGGCGACGGCGACCAGAAGACCTGCCCCCAGCACCAGGGCTCCGCCGGCGATGGGCACCCGGTAGCTGGTGCGGTCGATGAGCGCGCCGGCCAGAAGGTAGCTCACGCCTGTGCCGGCCGCCACGGCCGTGAAGATCAGGCCCAGTCCGGCGTAGCTCGTGTCAAGGTACGCTCGGAGGGCGGGCAGGGCCGGGCTCACCAGGCTGAGGCCCAGGCCCATGGTCAGGTACGCGAACCAGGCGGTCTCCTCGCCAGCGGCGTGGCCCAGGGATGCTCCTCCCGCGCGGCCGCTCACCGGCGATGGACCGCGACGATCGGCACCGCCGCGACGGACGGCCCGATCCCCGGGCCACGCCTCCCGCGATGAGGGTTTCTTGCTCGCTGAACGGCTTGTGCTCCTTTGGCCGCAACGGTTGCGCCCGTCGCCCGACCGGTGACCCGCGCCCGGCCCGAGGATCCCCCGAGCCGGCCGGCGTCGATGCTCTGGCCACCGGACCAGGTTCGCGCTCGCGCCCCGCAACCCTCCTCGCTCCGCGCTGCGAGCGGCGGCGGCCGCGAAGCCCACCTCGCTCAGCCGGCCGGAGGGTCGGGGTCTGCGCGCAGGCCGTCAGCCGCGAGCGATGGCCGCCACCGGACGGGCGTAGAGGTTGCCGTTGGCGTTGCCGACGTACAGAGTTCCGTCGACCACCGTGGGATACGCCGGCCCGAAGTGGCCGCCGAGCTTCAGGCTGCCGAGGATGCGCCCGCTCTTGGCCGACAGGGCGACGATCCGCCCGCTCTTGGTGGTGGTGACCACCGTCGTGCCCACCACGACCGGGTTCACGTCCGTGGAGCCCACATGGGTCTTCCACAGGAGCTTCCCCGTCGCGGCGTCGAGGGCGTAGACCTTGCCCGAGGAGGTGCTGCCCGCGTAGACCACCTTTCCGTGGACCGTGACCGGCGGTGTGGCGAAGGGCAGAAGGCACGCATAGATCAGGGTGTGCCGGCCGTCCTCGGGGGGCAGCGGTCCCGTGCCGGTGGGCAGGCTCCACACGATGTGGCCGCCCTGCACCGCCTCGATCACGTCCTGGAACCACCAGCGGCCGTGGTCCTTGAACTGGACGGCGTTTTCCTCGTACGCGAACCCGTCGGCGACGGTCGGGGAGTTGTCGCTGTTGCCGTGGCCGGTGCTGGTCCACACCTCATGGCCGCTTGCCGCGGAGAAGGCCTTGAGCGAGGGTTCGGCGGGGCCGCCCGTCACGACGTAGACGACCCCCCGGTGCACGGCGAGGGAGGACATGCTGTCCACGCCCCCGTCGTCGACCCGCCAGATCACCTTCCCCGTGGCCGGCGAGAGGGCGTAGAGCCAGTGAGACCCGTCGGCGACGTAGAGGCGGTGGTGGCTGTACGCCATGCCGCCCATGTCCTCGCCGGGGGTGCTCCGGAACCACTCCACCTTCCCGGTCCGCCGGTTCAGGGCGTAGACGCCGTTGGCACCGACCCCGCGGACCCACAGGCGCGCGGTGGTGCTTTTCATCTGGTTGTTCCCTTCACCCACGAACACCCGGTTGCCGACGACCACCGGGGCGCTCATCACCATGTTGCCGGTACGCACGGACCATAGCTGCCTCCCGGTCAACGCGTTGACGGCGTCGACCCGGCCGGCGTTGGTCCCGAAGTAGACCACGCCGTCGACCACGCTGGCGGGCCCGATGATGGGGCCACCGGCCCGAAAGGTCCAGGATACCCCGCCCCCGCTGCCGAACACCGCATTGCGTGCCGGTCCGCCGCCCATCATGGTCCACCGCCCCGGCCAGCTGGCCGCCTGGGCGTGCCCGCCCCACGCGCCAAGGCCCATCAGGGCGAGGCCGAGCCACGGCGCCAGCGTGGGTCGAGCCCTGCTGCGACCTCCCATCCCCTCTCTCCCTCCGTCTGGTTTTCCCGCCAGTCTAGGCGACAACTCTGAGCTTGTCATGAGGATGCTTGGGATCACACGGATCTCTCATGCGCCGCCGGTCTGCTACCCCTGATCTCGCGACGGCGGCGACGAAGACATGGGCAAGGGGGGAGCCTGATGCCGGTTGCCATTCTCCTCGGCGGTCTCTTCGCGCTGGCATCGTTCGCCGGAGCCACGGCCCTGCCGCTCTTCGTGGGTCCGGTCACGGGACCCGGTCACGCCCTGACCCTGTATCTGGCGCTCATGGCGGGGATCGCGCTCGCGGGATGGTTCACCGCGGCTCACGCCGCCGCCAGCGGAGAGCTGCCCCGGGCACCGTTGCCCGTCTGGCCGCTCTTCGCGGGCTCGGCGGCCCTGGCGCTTGTGGCCGCCTGGCACCCCGTGTACGCCCACGACGCGGTGATCGGGCTCATGGCCCAGGTCGCGTGGGCTGTCGCGTACCTGGCCGGCACCCTCGGCATCCGGGGTCCGCGGGGCAGGTGGGTCCTGGAGGGGCTGCTCCTTATCGTGCCCCTGGGGGTGGCGGTGGACGCCCTGGCCCAGTATGCCCGGGGCTTGCCGGCGCCTGCGTACTGGGTGGGCCACGCCTCGAGGAGCGTGATCGTCACGCGGGTCTACGCGACCCTGGGCAATCCCAACTTCCTCGGCGCGTACCTGCTGCTGGGCCTGGGAGTGGTGGCCGCGGGGATCCTCGTCGCCAGGGACCGGCGTGTTCGCGGGGCGCTGACCCTGGCCTTCGGCGTGGAGTTCCTCGCCCTGCTCGTGACGTACTCGCGGGGCGCCTACGCCGGGGCCGCCCTGATGCTGGTGGTGGCTCTGTGGCTTCTGGGCCCCGAACGGACCGAGGGGGTGCGGCGCCTCGCCCCGGCCCTCATCGTGGCCGTGGTCCTGACCATCGTGGTGCCCGGGGCGCTGTTTCGAGCGCACGCGGTGGGGGTCGCCCACGCGACCAGCCAGTCGCGCTTTTACACCTGGCGCACCGTGCTCGGCGCCTGGCGCGCCCACCCGGTCTTCGGGACGGGGCTTGACACCATCAACGAGGTGTACGGCCGCCACCAGCCGCTGGGGATCGTGAAGACGTACAGCTTGTTGAACTTTCCCGGCGCCGCCGACAACGACTACCTGCAGCTGCTCATGGAGGGCGGCCTCGTGGGCGCGGGCTTGTTGCTGGCCGGCGCGGTGGTCAGTGCGCTGGGCGTCGCCCGGCTCCTGAGAGCCGCCGACCCCCGCCAGCGGCGCCTTTTGGCGTCGGCGGCGGCGGCGCTGGCGGGAGTGGGCCTGCAGGCGGCGTTCGAGGTGACGCTGCTGCTGGAGGTGGTCGCGCTGTTCGCGGTCCTGATCCTCGTGGCGCTGTCGCTGGAGATCGAGGGAACCGACGTGCTGCGGCTGTCCCCCGCCGCGAGGGGCCTGTGGGTCGTGCCGCTTCTGCTCCTGCCCCTGGCCGCCGTGCCGCTGGCGGGACTCTGGCGAGGCCACACGGACCTCGTCGCGGCCCGAGGGGCCATCGCCGCCCACCGTCCGGCGCGGGCGGTCCGGTGGCTCGAGAGCGCGATCCGGGCGGACCCGGGCGCGGAGAGCTACTGGCTTCTGCTGGGCTCGGTGCGCCTGGGGCAGGCGCTGGCGCTGCCGCCGGGCAAGCGCGGCGGCCTCGAGGGGAGCGCCCTGGCCGACTACCGGACGGCCCACCGGCTGGCCCCTGACGACGCGCTTCCCTTTTTCGCGATCGCCGAGATCGACTCCAGCCAGGGCCGGCCCGGCCAGGCGGTCGTGGCCGAGGACCGCGGACTGCGGCGCAATCCCTACAACCCCTTCGCCCTGGCGGTGGCGGGTCGGCTCTATCTGCGCCTTGGCGATCACGGGCGGGCACGCCAGGACCTCACCCTGGCCCGGAGGATGCTGTCCATCGATCTCGGAGTCGTCCGTTCCCATCACGCCGGCCGCCAGAGCGTCGCCGCGACCCGATCGGCGCTGGCCGGGGTCAACCGTTCCCTGGCCCGCCTGGGCCCCGGGCCCGTGCCTCCGCCGTGGCCGGCGGGGATCAGGGGGCGCTCGGGCTCCGGGGCAGAAGGAATGTCC
>JAJZYS010000178.1 GCA_021797925.1 Bacillota bacterium | reverse complement strand
CCGCCACCTGGAGATCTGGGGACCCGCTCACATGGTTCTCCGTCACGAGGTCCAAATGCTCAGAGCGGATGAACCGGACGTCGGGGTTCCAACAGCGTGTGGCGGTCAAACACATCCGTCGTCACGACCCAGCGGCGCAGCTTCTAGCGGGCCAGGGAAACGACCGGGTTTTTGACGGTCCGCTGGTGGCGCGGGCTGACGGACGGGCTCACGAGCCAGGGCCCTCTAGCAGCTCGTACCGATTGCCGTCGGCAGGCGTGGTCAGCTGATCTTCGTACACAAGATCCACGGGGGACGCCATCGTTCAGGCTCCATCATACGATGCGGCGGTCTGGCGAAGAGGGCGCGGGTGGAAGCCAACACCGTCCGCCAGCCCTTCATGGTTGGCCGGCGCTGTCCGCGGTCGGCGTGATCACCAGCAACCCCGGGATGCACTGAAAGTGCTTGGTGTTCAGCGTGAGAACCGGAATCTGGAGCGAGAGTGCGGTGGCGCCGATCAAGGCGTCAACGAGACCTAGGCCATGGGATCGTCGCCACTGTCGAACTAAACGGCCCGCGAGAGCGGCCACATCGCTACTGGGAGCCACCAACTGGAAGGGCAGCACCAGTTGATCGATCACGAACTCCTCACTGCCGCCGACGCGTTCGCCGGCATACAGCTCGGCAAGCGTCAGAACCGATGCGTAGCCATCCAGCGCCCCAGACGCGACCCGGTCCATGTACTCGGTGCAGCGACGGTCCTCGTCTCGGAGGTGGCAAATAAGAACCGACGTATCGAATAACAAGCCTATCGCCACGGTCGCCGCTCTGCCTCATCCCTGAGCGCGCGCACATAGTCCGTGCTCAGGGGATAAACATCGCGCAACGCGCCAGCAGGGGGAATCGCCATGGGACGGCGGGTCTGGCGGATAGGCGCCAACGTCAGGCGGTTCTCGGCGCGGAACCATTGGATCTGCAACGTCAGCCCGGGCGCCCAGCCAAGGGCTCGGCGAATATCCGCGGGCACGATAACCTGACCTTTGGTTGATAGGACGGTGGTCCGCTTGAGCACATATGCACCTCCGTGTCTTACCCACCTTACATCTCGGAGCAAGATTGTGCAACCGGCCTGTGTGATGACCCAATGGCGGCGTCCAGCACCGCCGCGGGAATGGCCACAGGCGCAAGCCGGCTAAGCCCGCCGCCTGGACCCGGCGGCCCACCACACACTGCTGGGGTCGGGGCATGATGGCGGGGTCGCTGGCTACCACCTGGAGGTGGACGTGCGCCCCGCGCTGGTCACCCCGCTGCCTCCGCCCATCCCCGAGGGCAGCCCGGCGGATCCGGGGCCGGACCCCGCGCCGGCGCCCTGGCGCCGTGGTGGTGTTCCATCCGTACAGCCCCGCAGCCGCCGACCGGGCCCGGGGGGCGCCCACCCGCGCCGCGCTGGCGGCCCTCGGCCCGTCCTGGGTCGGTCACGTCCACCACCTCGAGGTGGGCGACGACGACCACTACGAGGTGGGCCTCCGCCGGCTCTGGGGCGGGGACGATGTGGTCGTGGTGGAACATGACGTGGAGCCGACCCCCGGGGGCCATCACGGAGCTGGCCCGCCGTCCCCATCCCTTGTGTGCCTGGGCGTACGCGCTCACGTGGACGCCTGCCGATCCTGCCTGGGTGGCCATCGCGGGCGATTGGCACGCGGCCCTCCTCCAGGCGCACCCCCTCATCGCGGACCGGACTGCCGAGCTCAACGAACTGGCGTCGCTCCAACAGCGACCCGGGGGCGGTGCGCCGGCAGGCTCCACGTGGGTGCATCGCGTGATCACCGATCCCGTCGACCCGGCGCGCCACCAGCGGTGGGTGCGGCGCGGCGAGCGGTGGGCCCACTTGGTGGGGTTTGGGTGCACCAAGATCTCGCCCGCGGCGTGCAACGCTCGTACGCCGCCGCCTGGCGGCCGGGCACCTGGCACAACCTTGACAGTCGCGTGAGCTGGTACCTCTACCACGTGGGCGCGGGGCCGTGGCACCTCCACTGGCCGCCGCTGCCCCATCACCACGGGTGCCCGTGCCACCCCGGGGTCGCATCGTGACCTGGCCGACGTTCGTTACCACGCGCGACCGCGTGCGCGATCTCCGCCACCTCGTGCCCTGGCTGGAGCGTGTCGGCGCGGACCCCATCACCCTGGTGGACTGCGGCTCCACCTGGCCGCCCCTCCTCGAGTACCTGGCCGACACGCCCCACGCCGTCGTGCGCCTCCCCAACCTCGGGCCGCGCGCGGTGTGGCTCGCCGACCTGGCACCCGCGGACCGGCCCTACGTCGTCACCGACCCGGATCTGGTGCCGGGGGCGTTCTGCCCGGAGGACGTGCTGGCGCACCTGGCCGACCTGTTGGCGCGCTATCCCGGCTGGCCCAAGGCGGGTTTAGGGCTCGACCTTCAGGACCTCCCCCGCCACAGCCCCATCCGGCCGTGGGAGGAAAGTCTGCCGGCGCGTCCGCTGGCCCCCGGGGTCTACGCCTCCCTCATCGACACCACCCTGGCCCTCTACCGCCCGGGCGGGTCCTGGACGGCCACCGCGCTGCGGACCGGGGCCCCGTATGTGCTTCGCCATCCGTCGTGGGCGGTGGAGACCCCGGACGCGGAGGACGCCTACTACCTGACGCACGCGCGTCCGGGTCCCGACGGCAGCAGCTGGGCCGCCGCGGTGCGCGGATGAGCCGCCTCGTGGAGTGGCCGGGCCCTCGCCGGGAGGCCGCGGTGGCGCTGGGATTCGATCCCCTGCCCTACGCGAGCGGGAGCGTGACGGAAGTGGTCGCCCATGACACGCTGGCCGGTCTCCCGGCCTCGGTGTGGCGCCGGGTGGTGTATGAGGACGCGGCCGGCCGTGAGCGCACGGAGGTGACCGTGTGGCGTCCCCGCGTGCATCTCCTGGGCGAGGTGTGGCGCTTTCTGGCGGTGGACGGGGTGCTGGTGGCCGAGACCCCGGCCCGGCCGCCCACCTGGGGGGCGGATCCCCGTCATGAAGCGCCTGCGTGGACCGAAGCTGCCTGGACCATCTACAGCGGCGAAGATGACCCGCGCGCCCGCGCCCTGGGCCTGCCCGGGGTCTTCGTGCTGCTCGAGCAGCTCTGGGTCGGCCGCGGCCGCTCGGTGCTCCGCACGGTGGCGCGCAAGGGACGCGCCCTATGACCCAAGGTTCCCCTGCCGGTCGTTCCCCGCGTCGGGCGTTCGCTGCCGCCGGGCGTGAAGCCACGCGTGGCCGCCCCGGTGGGCGGCGCGCCGCGGCGCGGTCACGAGCGGATAAAAAAATCAAAAGATCGAGATTCGCAACTGCCGCTGTCGCCCCGGGTCCATGCGGGTGACTTACTCGGGCGATGTTTCCCCGGGCGCCCGGCCGCAGCGGCGGATGCCGGCCCTTGACACGGTGCATGCACTATGCTACGCTCGGACGGGGGTGGCGGATGGGGCGCACAGGCAAGCGGCATCCCCTTCAGGTCCACGTGGGCCACGCCACGTACCGGCGGTTGCGGGTCCTGGCCGACCGACGTGGACAATCGCTCTCGCGGCTGGTCGAGGAGACGCTGGTCCACCGACTGGCGGCGGAACACGTGGAAGATCCCCTGGGCGGAGCGGCGGGAGCGGGGTCAGCGGGCTCTTCCAGGGGCCCTGGATCGGACGGCCCAGCAGACGGGCAGAAACGGCCCTAGAATCTCCGGACCGGCCCAGACGATGAATCCCACACCCGCGGGACGCCTCTAATCGGCGCCTGCGGGGCTCCTGGACGGAGGCATCCTCGGCCGGACGAACGCGGTGACGGAGGTGGGAAGTGATGGAAGCAAGCTGGCATGACCCGGGGGCCCCGCGAACGCAATTCGTCCGCGACCGCCTGGCCGAAACCTCGGGGGAGGACCGTCAGCACATCGATGATTTGCTGTGACTAGTAGATCGATTCCTAGTTGTTGACAGATTGGGCGGGGTAGGGTACGCTGGAGTCCCTCTTCGAGGGAGGTGACCCCAATGGCCCATCCCCGCACGGTGCCGCCGTTGATCGTCAGCGATGCCGATAGCATGTACCTGGACCGGTTGGCCCGTTCCCGGACCGCTCCCGTCCGGACCGTGACGCGCGCCCGGATTCTCACGGCGTCTGTCGCCGGCGCCAGTGGGCCCGCGATGGCCCGCGACCTTGGCGTGCCCCTGCCGACGGTGATGCGGTGTGTCAAGAACACGTGGGCCCTGGGGCCCCGCCGGGCGCTCGAGGATTTGCCCCGGGCGGGACGCCCGCCCCGCATTACCGCGGCGGCCCGGGCGTGGATCGTGAGCCGGGCGTGCCAGAAACCCAAGGATCTGGGCGGGGCCCCCGAGTGCTGGACCGAGTCCCGGCTCGCCCGCTCCGTGCGCGAACACGCCGCGGCGGCCGGCCATCCCCGTGCGGGGCCGATCCAGCAGGGGACCATCTCGAAGCTGTTGGCCGCGCAGGACTTACACCCGCATCGGGTGCCGTAGACCTCCAACGCAAGGACCCGCACTTCGACGACCAGAGGGTGCCGGTCCTGCACGTGTATCAGCAGTGACGTTTGCGTGCGACCCCGTGGACCACCGGCCCACGGTGCGCGGGTCGTACGACGAAAAGCCGCGGATGCAAGCCCGGCGGGCCGTCGCCCCGGACCGCCCGCCGCCGCCCGGGGGCCCCGACCAGGGCACGGGGGAGCGGGATGATGAGTACCAGCGCCTGGGGACCCACACGCGGCTCGCCGGCATTGACCGGGCGACGGGCGAGGTGCGCGGCTTGGTGCGCGCCCGGCATCGGCGTCGGGAGTTCGTGGAGTGGTTGCAAGCGCTGGACGCGACGTACGACGCCCAGGTCAAGATGCAGGTGGTGCTCGACCACCACTCCGCCCACGTCTCCCGGGAGACCCGGCGCTACTGGGCCACCCAGCCCAATCGGTTCGCCTTCGTGTTCACCCCGGTGCACGCCTCCTGGCTGAATCTCCTCGAGATGTTTTTCGCCCCACGGGCGAAGCCGTGTCTGCGGGGGATCCGCGTGGAGTCCGCGGAGGAACTCGAAACCCGCCTCCAGCAATACCTGGATTGGGTGAACCAGGACCCGGTCCCGTTTCGCTGGAAGTGGCGCCTGGAGTCCGCAGATCCGCCGGATTCACAATCGGACGCTAGTTAGGAATGGCTTTACTAGGCTCCTTGGACGACAGTCGCTCCGATGAGCATCGCCGGCTCACGTATCTCGCAACACCTGCTGCCGCATGTTGATGGCGGGACTCACGTAGTCCAAGGGGGATCCGAGACGGTTTGCG
>JAJZYS010000014.1:5642-26849 GCA_021797925.1 Bacillota bacterium | reverse complement strand
CAGGGTTCCCCTCTGAGGATGCCCCGTTGCCACCGCCTCCATTCACGGCCCGCGGCGCGCTGAGCGCCGTCGCATCCTGACCGGGGCTCGCCGTCTACCACGAATCAGTTCAATTTCGCTAAAAAATTCATCGTAGATTTTGAAATGGTTGGACGAAAAATTGCTATTGCCACCCTGGGATGCCTTTGCTATCATGGCGTCAGCTTCCAACTTCCCGATTGGTTATCCACATACTGTGGATAACCCTGTGTATAAAATGTGGGTTGCTTATGAACACCGCATGATCCCGGGTCCTTTGTCCACTCGCCGTGTCTGGCTTTCTCCACTATGCAGCCGGTGAATACTGGTCAAAGAACATCGAGGGGGGCTCACCCAGTTGGTCAGTGATCAGTTGGAGCGACTGTGGACGCGGACCCTGGCATCGGTGGAGCGCGAGGTTCCCAAGCCAAGCTTCGAGACCTTTGTCCGCCCCACGCACCCGGTCGCTTTCCTCGACGACACACTGATCGTCGGTGTCCCCAACGAGGTCACCCGGCAACAGGTCGAGAGCAAGTTCAGCCATCTTCTGCACCGTACCCTGAACCTTCTGGGCGGGGTCAACGGGCAGACCAACGTGGCCCTGCGCTTCGTCATCACCTCGGGGCCCAGGTCTCCGGCGGCGCTATTGCAGCGCCCCGAGCCCGAGCGCGTGCGCGATGCCCCTTCCCTCAACCCCAAGTACACCTTCGACGCGTTCGTCGTGGGCAATTCCAACCGCTTCGCCCACGCCGCCGCCCGGGCCGTCGCCCAGATGCCCGCGAGGGCGTACAACCCGCTGTTCATCTACGGGGGCGTGGGGCTGGGCAAGACCCACCTCATGCTGGCCATCGGCAATCACATCTGCCGGGAGTCGCCCCGGCTGCGGGTCCTCTACGTCCAGACCGAGACGTTCACCAACGAACTCATCAACGCGATCCGCGACGACCACACGGTGGAATTTCGCAACCGCTACCGGACCATCGACATCCTGCTCATCGACGACATCCAGTTTCTCAGCGGCAAAGAGCGCACCCAGGAGGAGTTCTTCCATACCTTCGAGGCGCTGCACGGCGCCTCGCGACAGATCGTCATCTCCAGCGACCGCCCGCCCAAGGAGATCCTCACCCTGGAGGAGCGCCTCAGATCGCGGTTCGAATGGGGTCTCATCGCCGACATGCAGGCGCCCGATCTGGAGACCCGCATCGCCATCCTGCGCAAGAAGGCCCAGATGGAGCAGCTCGAGGTGCCCGACGAGACCATCGCGTACATCGCCTCGAAGATCGAGAAGAACATCCGGGAGCTCGAGGGCGCTCTCATCCGCGTGGTGGCCCAGGCGTCCTTCCAGCACGTGGAGCCCACGCCCGAGAACGCGGCGCGCATCCTCAAGGACATCCTCCCCAACGCCAAGCCCCGTCCCCTCACCATCCCGCTGATCCAGGAGGCCGTGGCCCAGTACTACGGACTGACCATGGACGACATGTCCACCAAGACCCGCACCCGCGCCCTGGCCTTTCCCCGCCAGGTGGCCATGTATCTGGCGAGGGAACTCACCGACTGCTCCCTGCCCCGCATCGGCGACGCCTTCGGCGGGCGCGACCACACGACCGTGATGCACGCGTGCGAGAAGATCATCTCCGACATGGAGCACGATCCGGTGCTGCGCAGCGTCATCGAGGAACTGACGGCCCGGCTCATCTCGCCCGCCAGCGGGTCCCAGTGACCGCCCGACTTCCGGCCTCGCCGGCCGAGCGGAGCGGGGCGGGGACGCGCGTGCCGGACAGGGGTGGATAACCTGGGGACAGACCCTGCAGAACCTGGGGACAAGCTCCGCCGTCCACCGAGGCATCGAGTCATCCACAAGTTCTCGACAGTTTCTCCACAGCGATCTCGACCCGCAACGTCCCGGCCCGCCTGCGTTCGAGCGGCTTGTCCCCATCATCCACCTCCCCTTCTCCTACGGGTTTTTGATTTCAAAGCTCGATCATGGGAGGAACCCGCTGTGGAAAGATGCCTCACCCGTCGCGGCCGTTCCGCGCCGCCATGCTGAAGGCGGAACTGTCCGCCCAGGCGTTCTCGGACGCCCTGGCGCTGGTGGCGCGCGCGGCCGCCCCCACCAGCGTCGTCGAGGCCCTGACCGGGATCCTGATGGAGGTGCAGGACAACGGCCTAAGGCTCACCGCGACCAACATGGAGATGGGCCTGGAGGTGACGGTGCCGGCGCACGCGGTCCTGCCCGGGCGCATCGTGGTGGTCGCCCGCCACCTGGCGGACTTCGTCCGCCGGTTGCCCGACGTCCTGGTGACCCTGGAAGAGGTCGAGGGGAATCGGCTGGTGCTGCGATGGGGGCAGTCGAGTTACGAGCTGCCCGGCATCCCCGGGGACGCCTTCCAGCGGCCGCGCTTTGACGTGGAGGGCGCGGAGTGGACGTGCTCCTCCGGGCAGCTGAGCCGCGCGGTGCGCCAGGTTGCCTACGCGGCGGCGCAGAAGGACAGCCGGCCCATCCTCACCGGGATCCAGTGGCGCTTTTCCGGCAGCGAGGTCGAGTTCGTGGCCACCGACAACTTCCGGCTGGCGTGGTCGCGACTCGCGGCGACCTCGGCGCCGCAGGAGCTCACGGTGGTCGTTCCGGCGGTCAACCTCGTGGAGTGCGCCCGGATCATGGACGCAAGCTCCGCCGTGCGGGTGCAGATGAACGACCGCCAGGTGTCGTTCACCGGCGACGGGGTCAAGGCCATGTCGCGCATTCTCGACGGAGCCTTTCCCGACTACCGCCGGGCGCTGCCCCAGCAGTACGTGACCCGGGTCACGGCGCCGGCGCCGTCCCTGCTGGGGTTGATCGAGCGGGCCGTGGTGGTGGCGGACCTCAGCAAGCAGCCGGTCATGAACGTCTCCATCGCCGGCGGAAGGGTCCGGGTGACGGCGGGGAGCGTCGAGACCGGCCGTGTCGACGACCAGGTGTCGGACGCCGAGGTGGAGGGGGCCGACCTGGATCTCGCCTTTCAGCCCAGGTTCGTGCTCGAGGGCGTGCGGGGCGCGGGAGGCGACCCGGTCCTGATGGAGTTCGCCGGGAGCAACAGCCCCCTCAGGGTGCGTTCGGGCGCGGGCGACGACGCCTGGGCGCTCCTGCTTCCCCTGCGGACCGGCGCGGCCTGAGACCGTGCGCGTGAACGCGATCGCCGGACCGCGGGACCCGGGAGCCGCGCCTCAGAGCTCGTGCGCGTCGTACGCATAGGCTGGCGCCACTTTCGCAACCTCGTGGCGGGCGGTGTGGAGCTCGACGCGGGCGTCAACCTCATCGAAGGGCCCAATGCCCAGGGAAAGACCAACCTCCTGGAGGCGGTGGCCATGCTGGCGTGGGGGAGATCGCCGCGGACCCAGCACGACGCGCAGATCTGGACCGCGGGGGAGTCGGGCTACCGCCTCGACGGGGAGGTGGAGCGCCGCAGCGGGTCGTTTCGCATCGCCGTGGAAGCGTCCGCCCAGCAGCGCCGGCGCTGGCTGCGGGGGGGCGTCGCCCGCCGGGCCGGGGTGGACCCCCTGGGCAGCCTGCGGGCGGTGCTCTTCTGGCCCGACCACCTGGAGCTCGTCAAGGGCGGGCCCGCAGTCCGGCGCGACTTTCTCGACGAGGACCTGGGCCAGTCGAGCCCGCGCTACCAGAGCGCCGTGCGGCGCTACGACCGGATCCTCTCCTCGCGCAACGCGCTGCTGCGCGGCGGGGAGCCGAGCGGGGCGTTGCTCGACGCCTGGGACGCTCAGCTCGCGGAGGCGGGGCTTGCGATCCGGGCGGCGCGCGAGCGGATGGTTGCGGCCATCGCCCCGCTGGCCCGCGAGTCCTACGCCGCCATGGCCGGGGCCTCCCCGGCGCTCGAGGTGCGGTACGTGAGCGGCGTCCCGGCGCAGGTGAGCGACGCGGCGGACTTTTGCGCCGCGCTGAGGGAGCGGCGGGCCGTCGACCTGGCTCGGGGCGTGACGACCCTGGGACCTCATCGGGACGACGTGGCGCTCGCCATCGGGACGCGCGACGCGCGCTCGGCCGCCTCTCAGGGAGAGCAGCGGACGGTGGCGCTCTCGCTCAAGTGGGCGGCCCACCGTTGGCTCACCGAGCAGGATCACGGGGAGACCCCGGTGCTGCTGCTCGACGATGTGCTCTCGGAACTGGACGAAGGGCGCCGTCGCGGCCTGGCCCAGCTCATCGGCAAGGGGCAGGTGCTCCTGACGCGCGTGCCCAACGAGGCGCTGCCCGCCGGCGTCCCCGTGGGCCGGCGGCTCAGGGTCGAGGGCGGCGTGGTCGAGGTGCTGGCGCCGTGAAGACGTTCGGCGAGGCGATCCGGGGGTGGGCGGAGGCGCCGGGGCGCCGCAGGCGGCTGCGCGAGGCCACGGTGTTCCAGGTGTGGGACGCGGCCGTGGGGGACGTGCTCGCCCGGCACGCGCAGCCCGAGCACGCGGCGCGGGGCGTGCTCCACGTGGTCTGCGACTGTGCCCCCTGGGCCCAGGAGGTGGCGGTGATGAAACCGGATCTGATCCGGTCGCTCAACGCGCTGCTCGGCGAGGGAGTCTTCCGCGACCTGCGCATCCGCATCTCCACGCTGCCGCCCTCGATGACGGCCAAGGATCCTGCGCCGCCTCCCTGGCCCGCCCCCGCCCGGGTGCAGAAGTGGCCGGAGAACCTCGACCCGCATCTCACCCGAGCGCTGGAGCGCCTCTACCGGGGGACCCGCCCCGGGGGCCGCCGCCGCGGGAGCGAGCGCGGATGAGCGGGGCGAGCGCCGGTGTTGCTTGTTGCGCGCCCTGGCGGTTGGTATGATGCATCCATGGATCGCTCGCGCGCCGGGATGTCGCCGGGCACACGGTCCCGGCCGCCGCGCCGGGTCGGGCTGAAAGGGGTGGAGTGGTGCTCCTTCACATCGGATCGGACATCACCGTCAACCTGGACGACGTGGTGGCCATCATGGACCGGCAGGCCTGCGAGCACGTTCCGATCACGCGGGACTACCTGGACTGGGCCCGGGCCGAGGACCGGATGCACGGGGCCGTCGACGCCGCGACCAAGACGTTCGTGATCACGACCCACGGGATCTATCCGTCCCCCATCTCCTCGACGACCCTGTCGCGGCGGGCCGCGGCGTTCTAGCCGCGGCCCCGCGCCGCCAGCGACCGCCACGTGGGGCCGACGCGGATGTGCTAGAATATCTGCGCAGGGGAGAGCCTTCACGCCGGTCCAGCGGGCCGGCATCCCGGCGGCAGAGGGAACGCTGATCGGGGCAGGTGGCCGCATCTGCCGGTGATCGGTCGCGGTCCGGGTCGGCCCGTGCCCCCGTGACCGCCGGGGACGGGCGGGAACGGGTCCAGGGTGAGCGCGTCCGGGCGGCGAGCGGCGCCGGATGCGGTCGTCGATGATCAGGAAGGGGTTGCGCGTTGGCCGTCGACGAGGAACTGTACGAGGCGAGTCAGATCCAGGTGCTCGAGGGGCTGGAAGCGGTCCGCAGGCGCCCGGGCATGTACATCGGCACCACGTCCTCACGCGGGCTGCACCATCTCGTGTACGAGATCGTCGACAACTCGGTGGACGAGGCCATGGGCGGCCACGCCACACGCATCGAGGTGCGCCTGCACGCGGACGGCTCGGTGAGCGTGACCGACGACGGCCGGGGCATCCCTGTGGACCTGCACCCCAAGCTGAACCGCCCGGCGGTCGAGGTGGCCTACACCGTGCTCCACGCCGGCGCAAAGTTCGGCAGCGGCGGATACAAGGTCTCGGGCGGCCTTCATGGCGTCGGAGCCTCGGTGGTCAACGCCCTGTCGGCGTGGCTCACGGTGGAGGTGCAGTTCGGCGGCGGACGGTACGAGCAGCGCTTCGAGCGCGGGGTACCGGTCACCGACCTCGTCCGCGTGGGCGACTGCGCAGCCAGCGGGCTTCGGACGCGCTTCGCGCCCGACCCGGAGATCTTCGAGGACGTCACGTTCCAGTACGACGTGATCGAGCAGCGGCTGCGCGAACAGGCGTTTCTCACCAAGGGGCTGTCCATCGAGCTCGTGGACGAGCGCACCCGGGCGCAGAGCCGTTTCCTGTTCCGCGGCGGCGTCGGCTCGTTCGTGGAGTTTCTCAACAAGAGCAAGGAACCGATTCACCCCCGCCCCATCTGCATCGAGACCGTGCGCGACGACGTGCAGCTGGAGCTTGGGATCCAGTACACCACCGCCTACTCGGAGCTCACCTTCTCGTTCGCCAACACGATTCGCACCCACGAGGGCGGCACCCACGAGATGGGCTTCAAGTCGGCGCTGACCCGGGTCATCAACGATTACGGCCGGCGCCAGGGCATCCTCAAGGAGAACGAGCCCAATCTCGGCGGCGACGACATCCGCGAGGGCATCACGGCGGTCATCGCGGTCAAGCTGCGCGACCCGCAGTTCGAGGGCCAGACCAAGACCAAGCTGGGAAACTCCGAGGTGCGGGGCATCGTGGAGCAGGCGGTGGGCGAGGGGCTCTCGAGCTTCCTGGAGGAGAACCCGTCCGTGGGCCGGCGCATCGTGGAGAAGGCCATCAGCGCCTTCCGCGTCCGGGAGGCCGCCCGCAAGGCGCGGGAGATCGCCCGGCGCAAGAACGCCCTCGAGGTGAGCTCCCTGCCGGGCAAGCTCACCGACTGCTCCAGCCGCGACCCGGCCGAGTCGGAGGTGTTCCTGGTGGAGGGGGACTCCGCCGGGGGCTCGGCCAAGCAGGGGCGCGACCGCCAGTTCCAGGCCATCCTGCCCCTGCGCGGGAAGATCATCAACGTGGAGAAGGCGCGACTGGACAAGATCCTCTCCAACGAGGAGATCCGGGCCATGATCACCGCGATCGGCACGGGGATCGGCGAGGACTTCGACCTGTCCAAGGCCCGCTACCACCGGGTGATCATCATGACCGACGCCGACGTGGACGGCAGCCACATCCGCACGCTCCTGCTGACGTTCTTCTACCGGTTCATGCCCCGGCTCATCGACAGCGGGTACGTGTACATCGCGCAGCCGCCTTTGTACCTGGTGAAGAAGGGCAAGGAAGAGCACTACTGCTACAACGACGCGGACCTCGAGCGGCTTTTGGAGCGCATCGGCCGCGAGCGCGTCGACCTGCAGCGCTACAAGGGCCTGGGCGAGATGAACGCGGACCAGCTCTGGTCCACCACCATGGACCCGGCGAACCGCACCCTGCTGCGCGTGTCGCTCGAGGACGCCATGTCGGCGGACGCCATCTTCAACGTCCTCATGGGCGACAAGGTGGAGCCCCGGCGCGAGTTCATCCAGGAGAACGCGAACCTGGTCAGGAACTTGGACGTGTGACGTCTCCGGGGCGGGGCGCGACGGCGGCGACGTCCTCGACGATCCGCAGCAGCCCGTCGGCGGTGGCGAGGCGCGAGCCCCCCGCGTCGGACACCTCCGCCGACGCCTGGGCGACGCCGTGCCGCGCCCGGGTCACCCAGGCGTGGACGCAGAGGGTGGCGCCGGGGGCGGCGGGGCGGAGGTAGCGCACCGAGAGCCGGGCGGTGAGCCCCGTGAACCCCTGGTACGCGAGCGCCCAGCCCATGGCCTCGTCCATCACCGTGGCGATGAGGCCGCCGTGGGTGACCCCGCGCCAGCTCACCCAGCCGGCGCTCGTGGGGATGCGGGCGCGCACCCCGTCGGTTCCCGGTTCCAGGTGCATGTGCAGGCCGTGAGGGTTGTCGGTTCCGCACCCGAAGCACTGCGCAAGGTCATGGTTTTCTCTCGGCGTCGGCATCGCGGCGAGGCCTCCCTCTGTGCGCTGGAACGGGGCGGATCCTCACTTCGCCCGCCGGGAGCGATTCCCTGTCGCCGCCGCGGGACCGCGGGCAGGCCGCACGGGCCGACATTGCGCTTCAAGATTCAAAGTGCTATAGTAACTAATGTGAAGTGGGATCCCAACGCGTTCCAGACTCGAGGAGGAGTTCGTCGTGGCGTGGAAGGTGGACCCGGCTCATACCAGCGTGGAGTTTTCCGTCCGGCACATGGCCATCACCACAGTCCGGGGCCGGTTCGAGAAGGTGGAGGGTTCGGTCGACCTCAAGGACGGGCGGCTCACGGAGATGCGCGCGAGCATCCAGGCGGCGAGCGTCAACACGCGGGAGCCCCAGCGCGACGAGCACCTGCGGTCGGCCGACTTCTTCGACGCGGCCAACTACCCCCAGCTGGAGTTTCGCTCCACGCGCATCGAACCCCGGGGCGAGGGCCGCTACCTCGTGGTGGGCGACCTGACGATGCGCGGGCAGACCCATCCCGTGGAGCTCACGGCCGAGGTGACGGACGTGATCACCGATCCCTACGGGCAAAAGCGCGTGGGCATCAGCGCCGAGGGCACCCTGCGGCGCAGCCAGTGGGGCCTGACGTGGAACGCGACCCTGGAGGCCGGCCGGCTGCTCGTGGCCGACCAGGTGCGCATCGCCGTCGAAGTGGAGGCCACCGAGGTGCAGGAGGCGGCGTCGGCCTGAGACGCGCCTCGGAAGGGGGCCGCGCCGGTGGGCGCGGCCCCCTTTTTCCCGCCGGCGCCCGGGCCCCGGGGCGAGCGGCACCGCCGAAGGGAGATCTGGACGCGCCGGCGAAGTGACCGGGGATACGCGGCGCGCGGGGAGGTCATGAACGCGATGGGAGACGCCGATGCGGTGGTGCTCGTGGAGGAGCTGCGCAAGCGCTATCCCCGCGGGGTGATCGCGCTCGACGGCATCAGCTTCGCCGTCGCCCCCGGCGAGACGTTCGCGCTGCTGGGGCCCAACGGCGCCGGCAAGTCCACCGCCGTCCGCATCCTGGCCACCCTGACCCGGGCCGACGCCGGGCGGGCCCGGGTGGCCGGTCACGACGTGGCCAGGGAGGCCGGCCGGGTCCGCGCCGCCATCGGGTACGTCGCCCAGGCCACCGGCACCGACAAGGAGGCCACGGGGCGGGAGAACCTGGTGCTCCAGGGACGCCTCTACCACATGCCGGGCCCGAGGATCCGCGAACGCGCCTCGCAGCTCATCCAGTGGCTCGACCTGGGCGGCGCGGCCGACCGCCTCACCCGGGGCTACTCGGGGGGCATGCGGCGGCGCCTGGACGTGGCCATGGGCCTTGTGCACGAACCGAGGGTGCTGTTCCTCGACGAGCCCACCACGGGGCTGGACCCCGAGAGCCGCTCCGCCCTCTGGCGGGACCTCCAGCGCCTCAAGGCCCGCACGGGCCTGACCATCCTGTTGACCACCCATTACCTCGAGGAGGCCGACGAGGCCGCGGACCGGGTGGCCATCGTGGACCACGGGCGCATCGTGGCCATGGGGACGCCCGCCGAGCTCAAGGCGCAGATCCGGGGCGACGCCGTCGTCCTCGACCTCGTGCCGGCGCAGGCGCCGGGGGCGCGGGACCTCGTCGCCGCCCTCCCCGGGGTGAGGGACGTGACCCTCGAGGGGCGGACGCTGCGCTGCCGGGTGGCAGAGGGCGCCCGGATGCTGCCCCAGCTCATCACCGCGCTCGACCGCGCGGGCCTCTCGGTGCTCTCGGCCGCGGTGAGGCGGCCCTCGCTCGACGACGTGTACCTTCACCACACCGGGCACGCCTTTCTTTCCGGCGCCCCCGAGGCCGTGGGGCCGTGAACCTCCTGGGCGACGCGTACGCCATGCTGGGCCGCCACCTCAGGTCGTCGGTGCGCATGCCGGTGTGGGTGGTGGTGGAGCTGATCCAGCCGGCCATCTGGCTTGTGCTCTACGGCCAGCTCTTTCGCAGCGTGGCGCTCATCCCGGGGTTCACCGGCGGGTCGTATATCCAGTTTCTGATGCCGGGCATCGTGGTCATGGACTCGCTCTTCGGCGCGGCGTGGGCCGGGATGGGGATCCTCACGGACCTCGACCGGGGCGTCCTGGACCGGCTGCTCACGACGCCGGCGAGCCGGACAGGCATCATCCTGGCCCGCGTGCTCCACAGCGCCGTGGTGGTCGCGGTCCAGACGGTCGTGGTGGTCGTCATCGCGCTCATGGTGGGCGCGCGGCTCGGGGGCGGGGTGGAGGGGGCGGTGCTGCTCCTCGTGGTGGCCATGCTGGAGGCGGCGGGCTTCGCCGCCGCCTCCAACGGGCTCACGCTGCTGGTTCGCCGCGAGGAGACCTTCATCGCCGTGCTGAACCTCTTCACGCTGCCGCTCACGTTCCTCTCCGCCACGCTCATGTCCCAGTCGCTCATGCCGGGCTGGATGCGGGCCGCGGCGCGGTTCAACCCGGTCAACTGGGCGGCCCACGCCGCCCGGCTCGCCACCTCCCGGCCCGCCGCCCTGGGCCCGGCGCTGCCGTACCTTCTGCCGCTCGCGGGATTCGCCCTCGTCGCCGGGGCGTTCGCCACCTGGGCCTTCTCGGTCTACCGGCGCGCCACCTGAGCGCCCGCGCGGCGCGGCTTCCCAGCGCCCCCCAGCAGGCTTTTCACCCGCGAGTCGCAAATCTCTCCCCCATCCGGGGGTGGTCTGATGCCACGGGTGCTGGTGGTGGACGACGAGCGTCCCATCGCGGACATCCTGCGCTACCACCTGGAGCGCCAGGGGTTCGAGGTGAAGTGCGCCTACACCGGTCCCGAGGCGCTGGAGGCGGCGGAGCGGGACACGCCGGACCTGGTGATCCTCGACCTGATGCTGCCCGGGATGGACGGGTTCGAGGTCTGCCGGACGCTGCGCCAGCGCAGCCAGGTCCCCATCCTCATCCTCACCGCCCGCGACGACGAGGTGGACAAGGTCGTGGGGCTGGAGCTCGGGGCCGACGACTACGTCACCAAGCCCTTCAGCCCCCGCGAGGTGGTGGCGCGGGTCAAGGCCCACCTGCGCCGGGCGGCGGCGCCCGCCCCCGCCGCCGACGTGGTCACCATCGGCGCCATCCGCCTCGACAGCCGCACGTACACGGCCTTCAAGTCGGAGCGGCCGCTGGCGCTCACCCGGCGCGAGTTCGAGCTGCTGCGCTTCCTCTGCCTGCACGCGGGGCAGGTGTTCTCCCGCGAGACCCTGCTGGACGAGGTGTGGGGCTTCGAGTACCTGGGCGACATCCGGACGGTGGACGTCACCGTCCGCCGGCTGCGCGAGAAGATCGAGGACGACCCCTCCGACCCGGAGTGCATCCTGACCCGGCGCGGCGTGGGCTACTACGTGACCCGCCCCGGTGATTAAGAGCATCCAGGGGCGGCTCCTGGTGGCCTCCCTGCTCCTCATCCTGCTGGCCATGGCCGTCACCGGGGTGTACCTGCTGCAGGCCCTGAGCCGCTACTACCTGGACCAGTACGAGGGCCAGATGGCGGCGCGGGGGGAGCTCATCGGCCACTTCGTCGCCCGCTACCTGGACCGCCCCCGTCGCCCCGAGGACCTGAGCGCCCTGATCCAGGGCTTCGGGGAGGACCCCGGGGTCGAGACCCTGGTGCTCAACCGCCGGGGCGTCGTTCTGGGCGAGGCGGGCACCCGGGCGGGGATCGTCTCCCGGCGGCTGGTGAGCCCCCAGATCCTCAGGGCCCTGGACGGGGAGGAGGCCACGGCCTACGTCTCGGGCCCCGGCGGCGCCGCGGCCGTGGAACTGGCGCTGCCGCTCAAGAGCGCCCAGGGTCAGACCGTGGGCGTGGTGGACGTGCGCGGGTCGCTGGCGGGCATCTTCGCCACCCTCGCCCGGGTGCGGGAGATCCTCTTGGCCGCCACGGCCATGGCGCTTGTGGTCAGCGGCCTTCTGGCCGTGGCCCTGGCCCGCACCATCGCCCGGCCGATCCGGGGGATCACCGCCGCCGCCGAGCAGGTGGCCGGGGGCGACTACGACCTGATGATCCCGGTCTCGTCCCAGGACGAGGTGGGGGCGCTCGCCCGGATGTTCAACAACCTCATCCAGCGCCTGCGCGAGACCATCGGGCAGATGCGCTCGGAGACGGAGCGGCTCGAGGCGGTGCTCCGGTACATGACCGACGGGGTGCTGGCCATGGACGGCGAGGACCGGGTCATCGTCGTCAACCCCGCGGCCTGCCGCATCATGAACTGGGACGAGGACGCGGTGCTGGGCCGTCCCCTCGCCGAGGTCTGGCCCGAGTGGGGCGAAACCCGGGGAGCCGAGGACCGGTTCGGCGTGGCGGTCCACCGCGTGACGCTGCCGGGCAACCGGCTGGTGGCCGTGCGCTTCGCCCCGCTCTACGCCCTGCAGGGCGGCACGGTGGCGGTGATCCAGGACGTGACCGAGGAGACGCGCCTCGATGCGCTGCGCAAGGAGTTTGTCTCCAACGTCTCCCACGAGCTGAGAACCCCCCTGACCACCATGAAGAGCTACGTGGAAACCCTGCTCGAGGGCAACGTGGAGGACCCGGAGGTGGCCAAGCGCTTTCTGACGGTGCTCTCCGCCGAGACCGACCGCATGGTCCGCCTCGTGGCGGACCTGCTGGACCTCAGCCGCCTGGACGAGGGCTCGCGGGAGTGGGACATGCGGCCCATCTCCCTGCCGCGGCTCGTGGAGGCGTGCCGCCAGCGGCTGGAGATCCCCATCACCCGCAAGGGCATCGCGTTCTCGGCCGCCCTGCCCGCGAACCTCCCCCAGGTCCGCGGCCAGTACGACCGGATGCAGCAGGTGTTCCTCAACCTCATCGGCAACGCGGTGGAGTTCACGCCGCCCGGCGGCCAGGTGCGGGTCACGGGCCGGCGGCAGGGACAGCACGTGATCGTCCAGGTGGAGGACACGGGGATCGGCATCCCCGAGGAAGACCTGCCCCGGGTGTTCGAGCGCTTCTACCGGGTGGACAAGGCGCGCTCCCGGGAACTGGGCGGGACGGGCCTGGGGCTCGCCATCGCCAAGGAGATCGTGGAGGCCCACGGCGGGGACCTGAGGCTGCTCAGCCACCGGGGCCAGGGCACCGTGGCCCGGGTGGAGCTGCCGGTGGGCACGTCATGACCGGCGCGTGGGACCGCATCCAGACCGTCCTCCTCGCCCTGGCGGTGGCGGTGGCGGTGGGCCTGGCGGCGCTGGTGTTCGCCAGCGTCCCCGGCATCCCCCGACAGCGCTCGCCGTCGCCCCAGGAGGCGAGCCCGGCCCCCAAACCCCGGCCGGTGGCGCTGGAGCCCTGGAGCCTCGGCTGGCAGGGGACCCGGCGGGACACCGTCCTCTACCCGGAGCAGAAGGCGTTCGGCGCGGCGTGGTCCCGGCTCGTCCCGGTCCTCGGGCGCGTGGACGACTTCAGCGCCACCTCGCGGCAGCGGTTCCTCGCGGCCGTCGCGGGCGGGGTCCTGTGGATCTCCCCGCCGCCCCAGCTCGACGCCGCGCTCTTCACCGGCGAGGGGATGGCGCACACCGCCGGGAGCGCTCCCTTTTACCGCCTCGCGATCACCCGGGAGCGCTCCACGCGGCTGTGGGCGCTCGACTCCATGGGGGGCGTGTTCGTGGCGCCGCTTGCCGTCGCGCCCGCGACGTGGAGCGCCGTCGAGGCCGGGATGCGCGCCGGGCTCCCGGCGGTGGCGCTCCCCGCGGCGGTGGACGGGCTCAAGGTGCCGGTGCCCGTCCTGGTCCCCACCCAGCCGGTCCGGGTGCCCTCGGGACTGATCACCCTGGCCGTGTCCCCCTCCCGGCTCAAGGCCGGGGTGTTTCGCGACCCGCTGGCGGTCCGGTCCCTGCTCGAGGCCGACGGGAGCCTCATCTACACCGACGGGCAGTCGGGGGTGCGCGTGGACGCCGCCGGGCGGATCCACTACGACGCCCCGGTTCCCGTCTACCAGGGCGGGGAGCGGCTCTCCTCGCTGCTGAGCACCGCCGCCTCGATCCTGGCGGCGGTGTGGACCCGGGGGCGGCCGAGCCTCGTGGGCCTCAACGTCTCGGCCCTGGGCACCTCGCCCGAGACCTCCGCGGCGGACGTCCTGGTGCGCCTCATGCCGCTCCTCGCGGGGACGCCCGTGGCCGCCGTCCGCGGCGAGGCCAGCGCCATCCTGAGCAACGGCGGCCTGGTGAGCCTGGCCGCGCCCATGCTGGACCCCGAGCCCATCGGGACCGCCGCGGTGCCCCAGTACGGCACGGCCCTGACCCAGGTGGGCCAGAAGGCGGCCGGCGCGCAGCTCATCGGCATGTGGCCGGCCGTCGCGCCGCAGGGGGGGCAGCTGGATCCCGGATGGGTCGTGGGCCTCGGCGACGGGCGCCTGCTGTTCGCCGATTCCAAGTCGGCCTGGTCCCTGGGGGTGAGATCATCGACTGGCAGCGGGTGAAGGCCATCTTCCTCATCGCGTTCACGCTCCTTGACGTGGCGCTGGGAGTGGACCTGTGGCTCGCGCGCAGCCCGGCGGCGCAGCTGCCGGGGCCGCCGGCCCTCAACCCCATCAGCCTGCCCGTGTCCGCGTCCCTGCCCGCCGAGACGCCGACGCTGGGGCTGCTCGAGGTGAAAGAGCCCGACCCCCTCACCTTCCTGACCCAGGTGGCGGGGGTCAGCGGGCTCTACCTCGCCAGCCAGCGCAAGGGCCGCTGGGTCGTCACCGCCCGGGGAACCCGCTGGAGCGTGGGGCCCGCGGGCGTGTTCACGGCCCGCGTGCTCCACCCGGTGGTCAGCTCCCAGAGCGCGGCCCGGGCGGCCCTGACCTTTCTGAAGGGCTGGGGCCTCGGGCGCGGCGTGGACCCCGTCCCCCGGGTGCGGCCGGAGCGGCACGGGCAAGAGCTCGTCTTCGAGCGGCGCTACCGGGGCGTGCGTCTGGAGGGCGCGTCTGTTACCATTACGCTGAACGCCAGGGGTGCCATCACCGGTGCGCGCGGGGTGGACGACCGCGTCGAGGGCGAACGGGGGCGGCTGCTCCCGGTCATTCCCGCCAGCGAGGCGGTGCTCGCCTGGATCCAGGGCCGGCCCGCGGCGGACCGGCCCGCCATCCGGGCGGTGCACCTCATGTTCCTCCGGCCCCGCTCCGGGGCGGCCATCGCCTGGGAGGAGCCCCCCGTCTGGGAACTCACGTTCCAGGACCGGCGTCCTGTGTACATCAACGCCCAGACCGGGGAAGTGGAAGGAGGCTCGGCCCGGCCATGACGCTGGCCTCGATCGCGCGCGACATCCGCCGTCAGTTTCTGGGCCGGCGCGTCCTGGTCTCGCTCCACGCCGGGGTCGAGGAGGCGGGCTGGCTCCTGGCCCGCTTTCCCATCACCCTGCAGTCGGTGGAGACGGGCGAGGAGGGGAGCGTCCCCGACTATCTGGCCCTCAGCGGCGACCCGGTGGAGATCGGGGACGCGATCTTTCTCACCGAGGTGGCGCTGCCGGTGGGCGAGGGGGGGGCCCGGACGACCTTGGACGCCGCCGGCGACGTGGTGGTGGAGGCCGAGACGCACTCGCTGCGGGTCACGGCGCTCGATGTCCGGGGACACTGAGGAGATCCGCTTCGACGCGGCGGGGGAAGCGGCGCTGTGGGCGCGGCTGCCCGACGGGGCGCCGCCGGGCGCGGCCTTTCGATGGGCCGCCGCGCTGGAAAAGGCTCCCGGGGTGCACCGGGTCGACCCGGGCCCTGGCGGCCTGATGCTCCTCCCGGCCCCGGGGGCGGCGCTGCGCGAGGTGAAGGCCGCGGCGCGCCGGGCGTACCGCCAGGTGGAGAGCGATCCCCCCGGCGCCGAGCACGAGCTCGAGGTCTCCTTCGCGCCGCGCTGGGCCCCCGATCTCCCCCAGGTCGCGGCCCGGGCCGGCCTCGACGTCGCCGAGGTGGTCCGGCGCCTTGTCGCCGGCCGCTACCGGGTGGACGCCCTGGGCTTTTTGCCGGGCTTTCCCTACCTCCTCGGCCTGGATCCCCGGCTGTGGATCCCGAGGCGCCCCGAGGCCCGCACCCGGGTGCCCGAGGGTTCCCTGGGCATCGGGGGCCGGTACCTGGGCGTATACCCCCGCGCCGCCCCCGGGGGATTTCACCTCGTGGGGCGCACCGACCGGCCGCTCTTTGACCCCGGCGCCTGGCCGCCGTGCCCGCTGGCGCCCGGCGACAGCGTGCGGCTGCGCGAGGCGCGCTGAGATGGGGATCGTCATCGTGGAGAGCGGCCCCGGGGCGACGGTGCAGGACCTGGGCCGCCACGGCCTCACCGGCTGGGGCGTGGGGGAGGGCGGAGTGATGGATCCGTGGGAGCTCGCGTCCGCCAACGCCCTGCTGGGCAATCGGGAGGACGCGGCCGGCGTCGAGGTGACCCTGGGCCCGTTCCGGGCCCGGAGCGAGACGGACACCGCCGTCGTGGTCATGGGTCCGGCGGCGGGGGCCGTGGACGGGCGGGCGCTGGTCCCGGGGGAGGCCGCGCTGTGGCGCCGGGGAGAGACCCTGTCGCTTCACCGGGCGGTGCGGGCCGTCATCGCCGTGGGCGGAGGCATCCGCGTGCCCCGCGTCCTGGGATCGCGCTCGACGCACCTGGCCGCCGGCTTCGGCGGCCACGAGGGGCGGGCGCTGCGTCCGGGGGACCGGCTGGCCCTGGGCAGCTGGGTCTGGCCCGGTCCCCAGGTCTGGGGATGGCGCCTTGGGTCCCCGGCGGCGCCGCCGCGGCTGAGGGTGGTGTGGGGTCCCGACGCGCGGCGGCTGGGGCGCGGGGTGCGGCGGAGCTTTCGGGCCCAGGAGTTCACCGTGGCGCCCCAGTGGGACCGGATGGGGCTCAGGCTCGAGGCGCCCGGGTTTCTCGCCCCGGCCGCCGAGGCGCGTGAGCGCTCCATGCCCGAGCCGTTCGGAGCCTTCGAGGTGCCGGGCCCCGGGTGCCTCGTGGCGCTGCTCGCCGACCGGCCGGCCACCGGCGGCTACCCGGTGCTCGCGGTGGTGGCCAGCGTCGACCGCGGGCGGCTGTCGCGGCTTCTGCCCGCGGAGCGCGTCGGGTTCGCGGTGCTGCCGCGAAGAGCGGCCCGGCGCCTCGCCGCGGACCGCGACGCCCTCGCCCGCGAGCGGCGGGCGGGCCGCGGCTGGAACATCACCCTCGAGGGCCGCACCTTCCGGGTGTACGGCGAGGAGGTCGTCCGCTGATGGAGCGATCCGGTGCCGAGACCGTCCTGGTGACCCGCCCGCTCCCGGAGCGGCTCTTGACGGGCCTGCCGGACCCCGATCACGTGATCCGCTACGAAGGGGCGGGGCCCATGCCCGACGCGCTCTTCGAGGCCGCCCTGCCCCTGGCCACCGGAGCCCTGGTGGTGCTCACCGACCGTGTGGACGCCCGAAGGGTGGCGATGGCGACCCGCCTTCGGGCCGTGGCCTCCATCTCCGTGGGCGTGGACCATCTGGACCTCGACGCCCTCACCCGCCGCGGGATCCTCGCGACCCACACCCCCGGGGTGCTCACCGCGGCGACGGCGGACCTGACGCTCGCCCTGATGCTGGCGCTGGTGCGCCGGCTGCCCGAGGGCCAGGCGTGGCTGCGCGACGGGCACTTCCGGGGCTTTGACCCCATGGAGCTTCTGGGCCTGGACCTCGAGGGCGCGACGCTGGGCATCGTGGGCTACGGTCGCATCGGCCAGGCCGTGGCCCGCCGCGCCCACGCGTTCGGCATGCGGATCCTGACCGAGGAGCGCGGGCCCGCGCCCCCGCCGCCCGCGGTGGCCGTGGACCGGGCGCGGCTGCTCGCCGAGTCGGACGTCGTCTCGCTCCACTGCCCCCTCACCGAGGCGACGCGGGGCATGGTGAACCGGCGGTTCCTCGAGGCCATGAAGCGGGGCGCGTACCTCGTGAACACCGCCCGGGGCGCCCTGGTGGACGAGGCGGCGCTCGTGCGGGCCCTTGACGAGGGCCGCCTCGCCGGCGCGGGCATCGACGTGTGGGATCCCGAGCCGCCGGACCCGGGCAATCCGCTCCTGGGAAGGCCCGACGTCGTCGCCCTGCCCCACATGGGCAGCGCGGGCCGCACGACGCGCGAACGCATGGTGCGCATCGCCGTCGCGGACCTCGTCCGGGCCCTGGCGGGGGAACGGCCGGTGCACCTGGCGAACCCTGAGGCATGGGAGCGACGGCGGTGAAGGTACTCGTGGCGCCCGACAGTTTCAAGGGCAGCCTCGCGGCGGACGAGGTGGCCCACGCCATGGCGGAGGGGTTCCGCCGGGCGCTGCCCGGCGCGCAGGTGGTCGAGTGTCCCATGGCCGACGGCGGGGAGGGCACCGCCGAGGTGCTCGCGCGCACGCGCGGCGGCCGCCGGCGCACCGCGCGGGTCACCTCGGCGCTGGGCACGCCCGTGCACGCGGCCTACTACATGGTGAGCGCGGGCCCCACCGCCCTGATCGACGTGGCGGCGGCCAGCGGAGTCGGCCGCATCCCCGCGCGGCGGCGCAACCCCTGGACCGCCACGTCCCAGGGCACGGGGGAGCTCGTGGCCCGGGCCATCGCCCAGGGGGCGCGCTCCGTACAGCTGGCGCTGGGCGGGTCGGCGACCGTGGACGGGGGCATGGGGCTCATCGTCGCCCTGGGGGCGAAGGTGCTGGACGAGAACGGCCGGCCGGTGCCCCCGGGCGGGCAGGGGCTCGCCGCCGCCCGGCGGGTGGACCTGGGGCCGCTGCGCGCCCGGGTGAGCGGGGTCAGCTTCACGGCGCTGTGCGACGTCGTCAGCCCGCTGCTGGGGCCCTTCGGCGCCGCGCGGATGTTCGGGCCTCAGAAGGGGGCGGACCCGGCCATGGTGGAGCGCCTCGAGGCGGGGATGCAGCGCTGGGCGGACATCCTGGAGCGCGCCGCGGGCCGGCCCGGGACGCGGGAGCGCCCGGGCGCGGGGGCGGCGGGAGGCATCGGCTTCGCCCTGGCGGCGGCGCTGGGAGCGGAGCTGCGGCCCGGCGGCCCGGCGGTGCTGGCCGCGGTGCGCTTCCAGCACCGGCTCGAGGACGTGGACCTCGTGGTCACGGGCGAGGGGCGCCTGGACGCGCAGACGCTGCGGGGAAAGCTCGTGGCCCGCGTCGCCGACGCCGCCGAGGCCGCGTCGGTGCCGGTCATCGCCATCGTGGGTGCGCTGGGCGAGGGCTGGGAAGAGGCCGCGGCGCGGCTCGACGCCGTGTTCCCCCTGAGCATGGAGAACCCGTCGCGGCGCCCCGCCCGGTCCGCCGCCCGGGGGCGGCTCGAGGCGGCGAGCGCCCGCGTCGCCGCGCTCCTCGAGCTGGGGGCGCGCATCGGCCGCAAGGAGCCGCGGGGGGGTCCCGCGCAGCCCGGGGGATGAGCGGGCCCTCCCTTGGGTCGTGGTATACTCGGGGCGTCCCCCCATCCAGCGAGCGGAGACGAGAGCGGCCCACATGAAGTACGCGTTCAACACCTTCGTCTTCAGCGGCTATCCCCGGTGGCTGCCCTGCTACGACCGGGCGTACGCCATCGAGGTGGTCGCGCAGGCGGGGTACGACGGGATCGAGATCGGGTGCACGGCGCCCATCGCGTGGCCGTACTACCTGGACGACGCGCAGATCGAGGCCACCGGTCAGGAGCTTCGCGCCCGCGGCCTGGCGGTCTCGACGCTCGTGCCCCCGCCCGGCGGCGGCCCGGGGCTCAACCCCGCCTCCCCCGACCCCCGGGAACGCGCGGCCACGCTGGACCTCTTCCGCCGGATGGTCCCCCTGGCCCGCTCCTGGGGTGCGCGCCAGTTCATCTACGTCCCCGGGTGGATCGTGGGCCACACGCGCCAGAGCGTGGCCTGGTCCCATGCCACCGAGCTCCTGGCCACCCTCGCGGAGGAGCTCGAGCCCGAGGGCATCGGCCTGGCCATCGAACCCACCTCCGCCAACAGCAACCTCGTGGACACCGTGGACCAGGCGGTCCTCATGGCGGAGACGGTGGGCCGCGCCAACGTCGGGGTCATGTTCGACACCTTCCACGCGATCTTTCGCCACGAGTCGCCCGCCGACTACGTGGACCGGGCCCAGGGGCGCCTTGTGCACGTGCAGCTGGCGGACGTGGAGCGCCGGGCCCCGGGGCCGGGTCCCGTCGACTACCACGCCCTGCTGCGAAGGCTCAGGGCGGTGCGCTACGACGGCTACCTGGCCATGGAGATCGGGCTGACGGACCGCTCGGTCAGCGTGGAGGGCATCGCCCGCGAGGCGCTCGCGTACATGCGCCGGGTGGAGGTGGAGTCGGCATGACCGTGGGGAGCTACCCCGACGAGGTGCAGTGGGGCGACACCGACGCCTCGGGCGTCATCCACTACGCCAGCGTGTTCGCCCACGTGGAGCGGGCGGAGGCGGCGTACTTCCGCGACCTGGGCATCCCGTGGGAGCGATTGCTCGAGCGCTTTACCATGCCCAGGGTGCACGTGGAGGCGGACTACCTGCGCCCGCTCAGGTTCGCGGCGCGCATCACCGTGCACGTTTGCATCGAGCGGGTGGGATCAAGCTCGCTGGGCCTGAGGTTCGACATCCTCGAGGGGGACACCCCCGCGGTGCGCGTGGGGATCACCATGGTCTGCGTCAGGCCCGGGGAGGCGCACGCGAGCCCGTGGCCCGAGGACGTGCGCCGGGTGCTCCAGGCGAACCTCGCCGGACCGCCGTCGTGAGCGGGGTCGTGGACCAGGCGCTGCGGGCCGCCCAGGCGGCGGGGGCCCCGGTGGCGGTGGGGACGGGGGAGCCGGCGGCGGGCGTGGACCCGCTGGACCTCGTGGATCGCGCCCTGGACCGGGACCAGGAGGTCTTCTTCTGGAGCGACCCCGCGGCCCGACTGACCATGGTGGGCGTGGGCGTGGCCCACCGGATCGTCGCCGAGGGCGCGCGGCCCTTCGCGGCCATGGAGCCGGAGCGCGCGGCGTGGAGCCGCCGGGCGGAGTGGGACGGCTCCCCGGGGGGCCCCGTCTGGCTGGGCGGGGGCGCCTTCGACCCCTTGCGGCCGCGCTCCGCGCTGTGGCGAGGCTTCGGCCCCGGTCGGCTGGTGCTCCCCAGGCTCATGCTCACCGTCCGGGACGGGCGGGCGTGGCTCAGCCGGGCCACGGTGGTGGAGCCCGAGGCGGGGGCGCTCTCCCACCGGCGGGAGCTGGACCGGGCGCTGCGCGTGCTCGATGGCCCTACGCCCCCGGCGAGGCCGGCGGCCGCGTGGACGCGGGTCGACGGGGCGGGCGCCAAGGCCTTCTGCGATTTGGTCGACGCGATCCGGGAGGCCATCGGCCGGGGGGGCCTCGAGAAGGTGGTCCTGGCTCGCCGGGTGCGCCTTCTCGCCACGGGTCCCGCGGACGCCGTGGGGGTGCTGCGGCGGCTTCACGCCAGGGCCTCGGGCTCGGTGGTGTTCGCGGTGGGCGGCCGGGGGCGGCTGTTTCTGGGCGCCACCCC
>JAJZYS010000014.1:0-5632 GCA_021797925.1 Bacillota bacterium | reverse complement strand
GCGGGCCGGGAGGTGGAGGCGTACTGCCTCGCGGGATCCACCGCCCGGGGAGGGGATGGGGCGGCGGACCGGGAGCTCGAGCTGAAGCTCCTCGCGAGCGCCAAGGACCGGCACGAGCACGAGCTCGTGGTCGCGGCGGTCGAGGCGGCCCTTCGCCCCCTGGCGCCCTCGGCCCGGCGGACGGGGCCGCCGCAGGTGCAAAAGCTCGGGACCATCCAGAGCCTCCTCACCCCGGTCAGCGGCCGGCTCGACCCGGGGGCGGCGCTGCTCGACGTGGTGCAGGCCCTGCACCCCACCCCCGCCGTGGGCGGCGTGCCCGCCGCGGCGGCGCTCCAGTGGCTGCGCCGGCACGAGGGATTCGACCGGGGCTGGTACGCCGGTGCCTTGGGCTGGGTCGACGGCCGGGGCGACGGCAGCTTCCGGGTGGCGATCCGGTCGCTGCTCCTGCGCCCGGACGCGGCCTACGCGTACGCCGGGTGCGGCATCGTCGCCGGCTCCGTGCCGGAGGCGGAGCTCGCCGAGAGCGAGATGAAGCTGCGGGCGGTGCTCGACGCCCTGGGCGTGACGACGCCTTGAGCGCGAGCGCGTACGCGTGGGCCCTGGCGCTGGTGGGAGAGCTCGCCCGGGCCGGGGTCCGCCAGGCGGCGATCTGCCCCGGGTCGCGGTCCACGCCCCTGGCGCTGGCGGTTCTCCACTGCCCCGAGCTCGCGCGCACGGTCCACCTGGACGAGCGCTCCGCGGCCTTCTTCGCCCTGGGCGCGGCCCGCGTCACCGGCCGGCCCGCCCTGGTCGTCACGACGTCGGGCACCGCGGCCGCGAACCTCTTCCCGGCGGTGGTGGAGGCCGCCCAGGCCCGGGTGCCCATGATCCTGCTCACGGCGGACCGGCCGCCCGAAGCCCGCGACTTCGGCGCGGCCCAGACCGTGGACCAGGTGCACCTGTTCGGCCGATATGCCCGGTGGTTCGTGGACCTGCCGGTCCCCGAGGGAGGGGTCGCGGCGCACGTGCGGGCGGTGGCCCGCGAGGCGGTGCGCCGCTCCACGGGGAACCCCCCCGGCCCCGTGCACCTCAACGTCCCCTTTCGCGAGCCGCTCGTTCCCGGAGCCGGCGAGCTCGCCGGTCCGCCCCCGCTCCCGGAGCGGCCGATGCACCTTCGTGCCCCGGGTCCCGAGCCCCGGTGGGACGCCGCCCCCCTGGCGGCGTCCCTGGCCGCGGCGCCCCGCGGGCTCCTCGTGCTGGGACCCGACTCCGGCCGGGACCGGGCCGCCGCGGCGCGGGTGGCGCGCGCCCTGGGCTACCCGGTGCTCGCGGACCCCCTGTCGGGCATGCGCTCGGGGCCCCACGACCGGGGGCTCGTGATCACCCACTACGACGCTTTCCTGCGCGCGGAGCCCCTGGCCGCATCCCTCGCGCCCCAGGTGGTCGTGCGCCTGGGCGCTCCGCCCACCTCCCGCGCGCTGAACCGGATGCTGGCCCGCTGGCCCCACCGCGAGGTGCTGGTGGAGCCTGCCGGCCCCCGCGACCCCGAGTTCGTGGCGGACGAGATCGTGCCCCTTCAGCCGGACGTGTTCCTTCGCGCCCTGGGCGACGCCCTCGAGCCCCGCGGGCCGGGGCCGTGGGCGCGGCGGTGGCTCGAGGCCGAGGCCGTGGCGGGGGCGGCGGTGCGCGGGCTTCTCGAGGAGGCCCAGGCCCCCTTCGAGGGCACGGTGGTGGACGCCCTGCCGTCGCTGCCCGACGGGAGCCTCCTCGTGGTGGGCAACTCCATGCCCGTGCGCGACCTTGACACCTTTTACCGGGGGTCGGAGCGTGCGGTGGACATCCTCGCCAACCGCGGGGCCAACGGCATCGACGGCGTGCTCTCGACCGCCCTGGGGGCGGCGTGGGTCCACCCGGGCCCCGCGACGCTCCTCGTGGGCGACATCTCCTTCCAGCACGACATCGGGGCGCTCGCCACCGCCCGGCGGTATCCCATCCCCCTGAGGGTGGTGCTGATCCACAACGACGGGGGCGCCATCTTCTCCTACCTGCCCCAGGCCGCCCTGGAGCGCGGGTTCCAGGAGCTTTTCACCACGGCGCACGGCGTCGACTTCGCGCCCGTGGTCCGCGCGTACGGGGGATGGGAGGTGCGCGCCGAGGGCACGGACGAGCTGCGCCGGATCGTGGGGAGGGAGCCCGAGGGCCTGGAGCTTCTGCAGGTGCGCACGGACCGGGAGCGAAGCGTTGCCCTGCACCAGGAGCTGTGGCGCCGGGTGGAGCGGGCGGTCGGGGCGCTGTGAACGCCCGGATGGCCGTGACGTGCGAGGGGCGGGGACCCGCGCTCGTGCTCCTGCACGGGTTCACGGGCTCGGGACGGACCTTCGACCCGTTCGTGGGGGCCTTCAGCCGCCACTACACGGTGGTGCGCTTCGACGCGCTGGGCCACGGCCGCTCCCCGGCGCCGCCCGATCCGGAGGCGTACCGGCTCGAGGCCGCCGTCCAGGACATGGCCCAGCGGCTCGACGAGCTCGGGTTCGCCCGCTGCCACCTCCTGGGCTACTCCATGGGCGGACGCATGGCCCTCGCCTTCGCGCTGGAGCACCGGCAACGGGTGGACCGCCTGGTCCTCGAGAGCGCCAGCGCCGGGATCGCGGACCCGCTGGCGCGGGAGCACCGGCGGCGAAGCGACGAGGAGCTCGCGGACCGGATCGAGCGGGAGGGGATCGAGGCGTTCGTAGACCACTGGGAGTCGCTGCCGCTCTTTGCCAGCCAGTCGGGCCTCGACCCGCGCGTGCGGGCGGCGCTCAGGGCCCAGCGCCTGGCGCAGCGGCCCGAGGGGCTGGCCATGAGCCTGCGCGGCGCGGGCGCGGCGCGGAGCGAGCCCCGGTGGGAGCAGCTCGGGGGGTTGGACCGGCCGACGCTGCTTGTGGCCGGCGCCCTGGACCCGACGTACGTCGCGAACGCCCGGGCCATGGCCCGGCGCCTGCCCCGGGCCAGCGTGGCGGTCATCGCCGGGGCCGGGCACGCGGTGCACCTGGAGCGGCCGGAGGCGTTCGCCCGCGTGGTGACGGCGTTTCTGAGACGACGGCCGGGGATGCCCGGCGGGACGGGCGACGAGGTCGAGAGGAAGGGTGGTCAAGGGTGAGCGTGGTGTGGACGCGCGAGGGTGAGTACCGGGACATCGTGTACGAGACGGCCGAGGGGATCGCCAAGATCACCATCAACCGGCCCGAGGTGCGCAATGCCTTCCGGCCGCTCACCCTCACGGAGCTGATGGACGCCTTCGCGCGGGTGCGCGAGGACCAGAGGATCGGGGTGGCCATCCTCACCGGCGCCGGGGACCGGGCCTTCTGCTCGGGCGGGGACCAGTCGGTGCGGGGCGAGGGCGGCTACGTGGACGAGGCCGGGGTGCCGAGGCTCAACGCCCTGGACCTGCAGCGGCAGATCAAGACGCTGCCCAAGCCGGTGATCGCCATGGTGGCCGGCTACGCCATCGGCGGCGGCCACGTGCTCCACGTGCTGTGCGACCTCACCATCGCCGCCGACAACGCGGTCTTCGGGCAGACCGGACCCAAGGTGGGCAGCTTCGACGCCGGCTACGGGGCCACGTACCTGGCCAGGGTGGTGGGGCACAAGCGGGCGCGGGAGATCTGGTACCTGTGCCGGCAGTACACGGCCGAGCAGGCCCTGGCGATGGGGCTCGTGAACGCGGTGGTGCCGCTTCAGCGGCTGGAGGAGGAGACGGTGGCCTGGTGCCGGGAGATCCTGGCCAAGAGCCCCACGGCCATCCGGTTCCTCAAGGCGGCGTTCAACGCCGACACCGACGGGCTGGCGGGACTGATGGAACTGGCGGGCGACGCCACCATGCTCTACTACATGACCGACGAGGCCAAGGAAGGGAAGCAGGCGTTTCTCGAAAAGCGCGCGCCCGACTTCAGCCGGTTCCCGCGGCTGCCGTGATGGCCGTGGCGGCTTCGGTGCCCGAGTGGCTGGGGCGGCGCGCGCTCCTCACCCCGGACCGCGTGGCCCTGGGCGGCGAGGGCGGTTGGGTGCGCTACGCGGAGCTTGACGCGTGGGCCGGGCGCATCGCCGCGGCGCTGGCGCAAGCGGGGATCGAGCCCCATGACCGGGTCGGCGTGCTCCTCGAGGGATCGCCCAGGGCCGCGGCCCTGGTGCACGCCCTCGTCCGCCTCGGCGCGGTGCTCGTGGCCCTGCACCCGCGCGAGCGCCCGGAGGAGACCCGCTTCAAGCTCAAGGCCAGCGGGGCGGTGGCGGTCGTGTATTCCCCCGCAAGCGAGGACCTGGCCCGCGCGGCGGCGCCCGCAATCCCTGCGCTGGCGCTCTCGGAGCTCGCGGCCGGGAAGGCGGCGCCCCGGCCGCCCCGGCCGATGGACCTCGCCGAGCCCCTGGCGGTGGTGTTCACCTCCGGGACCACGGGCCAGCCCCGCGGCGCGGTGCTCAGCGCGGGCAACTTCTGGTGGAACGCGGTCAGCTCGGGCCTGCTGCTCGGGGTGGTGCCCGGGGACATGTGGCTCAGCGCCATGCCGCTGGCGCACGTGGGGGGCCTTGCCATCCTGATGCGGGCCGTGATCGACGGGGCCGCGGTGCTGCTTCTCCCCCGCTTCGATCCCGAGGCGGTCAACCGCGCCATCGACGACGAGGGGGTGACGCTCACGTCGGTGGTGCCGCAGATGCTCCAGCGCATGCTGGAGGCGCGGGGCCGCCGGCCCTACCCGGCGCGCCTCAGGGCGGCGCTGGTGGGCGGCGGCCCCACGCCCCAGGAACTGAGGGACGCGGCGTGGGAGCTGGGGCTGGCGGTGGCGCCCACGTACGGGCTCACCGAGACCGCGTCGCAGGCGGCGACGCTGATGCCGGACCAGGTGGCCACCCATCCGGGCTCGTCGGGGCTGCCGCTGTTCGCCATGGAGATCGCCATCGGTCGCCCCGGGCCCGCGGATCCCGGCGCCGAGGGCGAGATCCTCGTCCGCGGACCCCAGGTCATCTCGGGATACCTCGACGGCGCGGCGGACGTCCTGGAGGCGGGCTGGCTGCACACCGGCGACGTGGGCTTTCTCGACGACTTCGGGCACCTTCACGTCCTGGACCGGCGGGACGACCTCATCGTCTCCGGCGGGGAGAACGTGTACCCGGCCCAGGTGGAGGCGGTGCTCGCCGCCCATCCCGACGTCGCGGAGGCGGGGGTGGTGGGCGTGGCCGACGCCCGCTGGGGCCAGGTGCCCGTGGCGCTCGTGGTCGTGCGTCCCGGGCGGGCGCTCGACGGGGACGCCATCCGGGCCTTCTGCGGGCAGCGGCTGGCGCCGTTCAAGGTGCCGGTGCGGATCCAGGCGGTGGCCGAACTCCCGCGAACCGCCGCGGGCAAGCTGCGGCGCGCACGGCTGCGGGAGCTTATCGACCCCGAGGTGACGGGGTCGTGACGCTGGGCACCCTCTGGCGCATCTCCCGGCCCCCGACGCTTCTGGCCACGGTGGTCCCGGTGCTCGTGGGCACCGTGGCCGCCGCCGGGTCCGGACCCATCTCCCTCCCCCTGGCGGCCCTCATGGCCGTGGTGGGGCTTCTGATCCAGGCGGCCACCAACATGATCAACGAATACGCCGACTGGGCCCGGGGGCTGGACACGCCCGAGTCGATCGGCATC
>JAJZYS010000177.1 GCA_021797925.1 Bacillota bacterium | reverse complement strand
CCCTGGGCTTCACGCCGTAGACGCGGTCCATGGCCTCCTCGAGGTTGCCGAAGAGAAAGGACCCCGCCCACATGAGCCCCACGATGCTGGCGACTCCCACGAGCCCCGCCCGGTAGCGCAGGCCGCCGAGCACCTGGAGCAGGGGCGCGAGCTCGTCGCGGGGCACCACCGGGCCCAGCGCCTGGGCGATGGCGCGCCGCCCGGCATGCGGGCCCATGACGATCTCGACGGCCGTCAGGGCCACAAACGCCAGCGGGAAGAGCGAGAGCACCATCTGGTACGCGAGCGCCGCCCCCAGGTACCCGGGACGGACCGAGCCCAGGAGCGCCGCCAGGGTCGCCAGCGGCGAGGACCGGTACCGGGTCCGCCACTTGGCCATGAGCCCGAACAGCGCGATCCTAGCGGCTCGAAAGCACCCGCCGGGCCGCCGCAACCGTGGCCGCAATCGCTTCCTCCCCGTGGGCAGCGCTGAGGAACATCGCTTCGAAGGGCGAGGGGGCAAGGTATACGCCCTGCGCCAGCATGCCGTGGAAAAAGTGCGCGAAGCGCTCGGTGTCCGCGGCCTTCACTTCGTCGAGGTTGCGCGGCGCCGTGGGCCGAAAGCTGATGCTCCACATGGACCCCACCCGGGGCACGGTGCCCTCGACTCCCGCGTCGGCCAGCGCCGCCTGGAGCCCGGAAGCCAGCTGGGCCCCCAGGGCCTCGAGCCGCGCGTAGACCTCGGGTTCGAGCTCTTGCAGCGTGGCGAGCCCGGCGGCCGTGGCCAGGGGATTGCCCGAGAGCGTCCCCGCCTGGTACACCGGTCCCAGGGGCGCCAGCTGGTCCATGATGGCGGCCCGGCCCCCCACCGCCGCCAGCGGCAGGCCCCCCCCGACGATCTTGCCCAGGCAGGTGAGGTCGGGCGTCACCCCGTAGCGCTCCTGGGCGCCTCCGGGGCCCAGGCGAAACCCGGTCATCACCTCGTCGAAGACCAGGAGGGCCCCGGTCCGGTCGCACAGGGCCCTGAGGCCCGGAAGAAACCCGGGATCCGGGGCGACCACCCCCATGTTGCCCGCGACCGGCTCCACCATGATCGCGGCCCACGTGGATCCCGAGCGGTCCGCCATCGCCTCGAGCGCGTCCAGGTCGTTGTACGGGGCGCTCAGGGTCATCCCGGTCACCGCCGGGGGCACCCCGGCGCTGGACGGGATGCCCAGGGTCAGCGCCCCCGAGCCCGGGGTCACCAGGAAGGGATCCGCGTGGCCGTGGTAGCAGCCGGCGAAGGTGACCACGTTCTCCCGCCCCGTCGCCGCCCGGGCGAGGCGCAGGGCGGTCATGGTGGCCTCGGTGCCGGAGTTCACGAGGCGGATGCGCTCCAGCGACGGCATGCGCGCGTGGACGAGTTCCGCCAGCTCCACCTCCGCCCAGGTGGGCGCGCCGAAGGTCGTGCCCCGGGCGGCCGCCGCGCACACGGCCTCGACCACCTTCGGATGCGCATGCCCCAGGATGAGCGGTCCAAACGACATCACGTGGTCGATGTAACGCGTCCCGTCCTCGTCCTCGATGACGCAGCCTTCGCCACGGCGCATGAAGCGCGGTTCGCCGCCCACGTAACCGAACGCGCGGACGGGACTGTTGACCCCGCCCACCAGGCGCCCAAGCGCCCGCTGAAACCTCGTGCCTGCCATCGCTGCGCCTCCCGCAGGGGCGTTTCGCCCGCGAGGCGCCCGCTCCTGCCGTCAGGGGCCTCGATCGCGGTCGGGGTGCTCGTCCGGCTCCTCCCGGTCCTCGCGCGGCGCCGGGGGCACCGGCTCCCGGGTTCCCAGCCGCGTCCGCGGGCGGCCCATGGCCGACGCCCACCACACCACCAGCGCCAGCACCACCAGACCCACGATCCACCACCAGCTCCCCGCGGTGGCCGTCGCCGCGTGCGGAGCGGCCGCCCCGGCCGCCGTGGGAGCGCCGGGAGGGGCCGACGCCCCCCGCCCCGCCGCCGGCCCGGTCACCGCCAGGCTCCACCATGTGCCTGCCATCCCTTGACCACCTCCCGGCTACCGTGCCCGCGGGCGGCGGCGGTTATGCCGGGCCGTCTGTGCTACAATCATGGCAAACGGACAGGATGTGGAGCAGGCATGTTCCAGGGCTTCGAACCGGTCGACTTCGCCATCATGGGGATCGAGGGCTTCGCCGAGCGCATGCAGGCGATCCGGGAGCGTCTGCGCCCCAAGCTCGAGGCCATCGGCCAGGCCTTCGCCCCCCGCTTCAGCGCCGAGGTCGGGGAGGCGCTCTACCCGCACGTGGCGATGCACGCCCGGCGCCGCGTGCATCCCCCCGATGACACCTGGGTGGCGTTCAGCCCCTCCCCCCGATCCTACAAGTCCTTCGCCCACTACGCCGTGGGGGCCACCGTCAAGGGCCCTTACGTGCACCTGGTGCTCAAGGACGAGGCCGCACGCGAGCGCGCCGCCCTGGGCCGCGCGCTCGCCGACTCGTCGGCGCTGAAGCTGCGCCGGCTCTCGCCCATGGTGAGCTGGCACAACGTCCCCGGCCACGACGCCCCGGTGGTGGGACCGGCGATGCGCCCCGAGGACTTCGAGCGCCTCGCCGCGGCCCTTCGCGAGCGCAAGGCCTTTACCATGGCGGTGGGCCGCAGCTGGCCCGCCCGCATGCACATGATCCAGGACCCCGAGGACTTCGAGGAGGCCGCCGTGGACGTGGTCCGCGAGCTTCTGCCCATCTACCGCCTGGCCGCGGGGCCGAGGCTCTCGGTGACCGCATGACCCCGAGCCGCGAAGAGGCGCTGGCGCTGCTTCACGCCCACACCACAAATCCGAGCCTCATCAAGCACGCCCTGGCTGTCGAGGCCGTCATGCGCGCGCTGGCGCGAGACTACGGCGGCGACCCTGAGCTGTGGGGCATCACCGGGCTCCTGCACGACTTCGACTACGAGCGCCATCCCACCCGGGAAGGCCACCCCTACGAGGGCCGGCGCATCCTCGAGGCGCAGGGCTACCCCGACACGGTCATCCGCGCCATCATGGGGCACGCCGACTACACCGGGGTGCCCCGCGACACGGACCTGGCCCGGGCGCTCTTCAGCGCCGACGAGCTCTCGGGGTTCGTGATGGCCGTGGCCCTCGTCCGCGGGCGCTCGCTTGCGGGCCTGAGCGCCCCGGTGGTCCGCAAGAAGCTTCGCGACAAGGCGTTCGCCCGCTCGGTGAGCCGCGAGGACGTCATGCGCGGCGCCGAGGAGCTGGGAGTGGACCTTGACGCCCACATCGAGCGCGTCGTGGCCGCCATGGCCACCATCGCCCCCCAGCTCGAGCTCACGGGCCCGTGATCACACGTTGAAACGGAATTCGATCACGTCCCCGTCGGCGATGGGGTAGTCCTTGCCCTCCAGCCGCACGACCCCCGCCTCCCTGGCCCGCGCCATGTTCCCGGCGCGCTGAAGGTCGGCGAAGGCCACCACCTCCGCCCGGATGAACCCGCGCTCGATGTCCGAGTGGATCTTCCCCGCCGCCGCCCGGGCCCGGATGCCCCGGGGCACGGGCCAGGCGCGCACCTCGTCGGGGCCCGCCGTCAGGAAGGAGATCAACCCCAGCTGTTCGTAGGTCACCCGAGCCAGCCGGGCGATGCCGCTCTCGCGAATCCCGAGGTCCTGGAGGAAGTCGGAGCGCTCCGGCTCGTCCAAGGCGTCGATCTCGGACTCGATGGCCGCGGACACCGCCACCACCGGAATCTGGCGCTGGGCCGCGAACGTTTCAAGGGCCTTACGTCCCTCGTACTCCCCGCGCAGGACACCCTCGTCGCCGTTGACCATGTACACCATGGGCTTGCGGGTGAGAAACTGGATGCCGCTGAGCACCTGCCACGACTCCGCAGGCAGCTCCAGAGTCTCCAGCCGCTGCCCCGACTCCAAGTGGTGGGCGCACGCCCTCAGCGCCTCGGCTTCCGTCTCGTGCTCCCGGGGTCGCTTCCCCTGGGCGATGCGCTCGAGCCGCCGCTCGATGAGTTCCAGGTCCGAGAAGCCCAGTTCCAGCTCAAGCGCCTCGGCCGCCTCGACCGGGGGCAGGAAGGGGGCGGGACCTTCAAACGCCGCCAGCACGTGTACAAGCGCGTCCACGCCGCGGATGTCGGCGAGAAACCGGTTGCCCAGGCCCGCACCCTGGCTGGCGCCCGGGGCCAGCCCCGGCGCGTCGATGAACTCGATCTGGGCGTGGGTCACCTTCCGGGGGTGGAACCGTTCCTCGAGCCACTGAAGCCGGGGGTCGGGGACCTGGGCCGCGCGCCGGTGGGTGTCGATGCGGCCAGTGGCGAAGCGATCCACGGCCAGGCGCGCGTGGGTCACCAGGTTGAACACGGTGGTCTTCCCGGTCTGGGGCAGGCCGACGATGGCAGCCGAGAGCACTTCATTCCTCCTCGCGGCGAAGGGGGACCCGAGGGCCCCGCTGGCTCGAAGCTTACAACAGCCTGGCGCGAATGCCCACCCCTTCAGGGGTGGGATGAAGCGCCTTCCGGGTTCCGAGGTTCGAACAGCCAAGGTATGCTCTTCCTGTGGGACAGCAGTGCCGGCGTACGGCAACCACGGTCTCGTGGATCGACTGCCACTTCGTTTTTCTGTCCTCGGTACAGACGGCGGGCGCGGGTCGGCCTGTCGTGGCGCTGGAAGTCATGAGAGGTCACTGCCATCTCTTCCTCAATGCTCTCCCCACCCGCAGTCCCGCAATGCTGACGGCCAAGATCAAGGGGCACACCTCACGAAGGTTGAGACAGGAGTTCCTCCGCTTCGACGCCTGAAAAGCTTGTGGAGCAGATCTTACTTCGTCAGCACCGCGGGCGACGTCAGCAGCGAGACGGTGAAGCGGCGCATCGAGGAGCGGAAGCGACGGGGGTGAGCGGGGATGGGCAAGGCGAAGACCCTCTCCTTCGTCCTTGAACCGCCGCTGCGCGTGGATCAGAAGGCCCGGCGGGTTCTCCTGGCCCGGCTCGAGTCCGCAAGGCAGATCTACCACGCCTGCCTGGGTGAGGCCAGACGGCGCTTGGACCTGGTGCGCCGGTCCAGGGCCTATCGGGACGCCCTGCAATTGCCCCGCGGCAGCGAGGGCAGGGCTAAGGCCATCTCCGAATCCTGGAGCGCCCAGGGTTTCTCCGATGACGACCTGCAGATGCATGTTCTTGAGATTCGCCACAGCTGGCTCGAGGCGCACCCGGAGCCGGTGGCACTTGCGCACGGCAAGGCGGAATACCGCCTGAACGCGGGCCAGGCCGAGGAAGCCTGGCCGGGTGGGGACGACCTCCTACGCGCGGCGTTCGAGCGGTTGCAGGCCGAAACCAACGGGCGAGCAGTCGGAGCATCCGCTTCGACAT
>JAJZYS010000013.1 GCA_021797925.1 Bacillota bacterium | reverse complement strand
ATCTGCGTACCTCGCGGACACGCTCAGCCCCAGCGGCGCGGCCGCGGCCGCGGCCAAGGTCTCGGCGGCCCGCGCGGCCCAGGAGGCCTGCGTGCTGGCGCTCGAGGTCGTGGGACTTTCCGACCCCGAGCGCTCCCCGCTCGTGGCGAAATGGCTCAGGGACGTGCGGGTGTTCGACATCTTCGAGGGGACCGGGCAGATCCAGCGGCTGATCATCGCCCGCAGCCTCCTCGCCGGCGCGGGGCCGTGACGGCGCCCGCGGCCGCCCCGGGGTCCCCCGGCCCCCTGACCGCGCTCGTCGAGGCCGCGTGCCGCCGCCACCCCGACGCCGTCGCGACCGTCTTCGGCCGCCGGCGCACGCGCTACGGGGAGCTGTTGGACGCGGCGCGGGGTCTGGCGTCGACGCTCGTGGACCTCAGGGTCTCCCCCGGCGGCCAGGTGGCCCTGCTGCTCGCGAACCTCCCCCAGACCGTGGTGGCGTTTCTCGGCGTCCTGCTCTCGGGCAGCGCGGTGGTGCCCCTGAGCCCGCTCCTGCGCGAGGGGGAGCTGCGGGCGGTCCTGTCGAGAACCCGCCTTACCGGCATCATCGCCCTGGACGGGCTGCTGCGGGCGCAGCCGTGGCTGGCGGACGAGGCGGGCGTCGTCGTGATCACCGGCGTCGAGGACGCCCTCGTCCCGCCCGCGAGCTGGGCGGCGCGGCTGCGTCGCCCCCGGATCCCCCGGGGAGCGGCCGTCGTGAGTTTTCGCGACGCGATCCGGGGGCGCGACAGGGGCCTTCCCCGGGTCGGAGCCGGCGACCCGGCGCTCTTGGCCATGACCGGCGGCACCACGGGCGTGCCCAAGCTGGCGCAGCTCAGCCACGGCAACCTCGCCGCCAACGTGCGCCAGACGCTGGCGTGGTTCGGGGAGCTCGCGCCCGGGCCGGGGTCGGCGCTCGTCGCCGCGCTGCCGTACTTCCACGTGTACGGCGTGACCACGGCCATGAACCTGTGCCTGGTCACGGGCGCCACCCAGCTCCTCGTGCCGCGCTTTCGCCCCCGCGAGGTGCTCCGGGTCATCGCCCGCCACCGGCCCCGGTACTTTCCCGCCGTGCCGCGCATGCTCGCGGTGCTGGCGGACGCCGTCCCCCCGTCCTCGAAGGCGCTGGGGTGCCTCGAGGTGTGCATCAGCGGAGCCGACACCCTGAGCGCTGAGACCGCCCGGGATTTCGAGGAGCGGACCGGCCGGCCCGTCGTCGAAGGGTACGGGCTCACCGAGGCGTCCCCCGTGACCCACTGCCGCCCCCCCGACGGCGGCGGCGTCTTCGGGTCGGTGGGCCGGGTGTACCCGGACACCGAGGCCCGGATCGTCGACACGGCCGGCGGCGCGCCCGTGGAGGCCGGGGAGGTGGGCGAGCTCCTCGTGCGCGGGCCCCAGGTGATGAAGGGGTACCTCGGGGAGCCCGAGGAGACGCTGCGGGCGCTTGACGCCGACGGCTGGCTCCACACGGGGGACCTGGCCCGCGCGGACGAGGCGGGCCGCTTCTACCTCGCGGGCCGCAAGAAGGATATGATGATCGTCAAGGGGTTCAAGGTCTACCCCGGCGAGGTGGAGGCGGTGCTGCGCCTGCATCCGGCGGTGGCCGACGCCGCGGTGGTGGGCGTCGCCGACCCGGTGCGGGGGGAGGCGGTGCGGGCGTTCGTGGTGGGGCGCCCCGGCCGCGAGCTCGTCCTCGACGAGCTTGTCCGCCTGTGCCATGAGCGCCTCGCCCGCTACAAGGTCCCCACCGGGGTCGAGGTCGTTCCCGCGATCCCGAGGAGCGCGGTGGGCAAGGTGCTCAGGGACCAGCTGCGCCGTGAGGTGGAGAGAAGGGGGTGAGCGCGTGCGGGTGGTCCTGGCCGGACTGTGCCGCACCCCGGTGGGTGCGCTGGGCGGAGCGCTGAGCAGCCTTCACGCCACGGACCTGGGTGCGGCGGTGGCCCGCGCGGTGCTCGCGCGGACCGGGATGGATCCCGGGGAGCTTGACGAGGTGATCGCCGGCTCGGGGGGGCAGCCGGTGGCCGAGGCCAACATCGCCCGGCAGATCGCCCTGGCCGCGGGCGTGCCGGTGCGCGTCCCGGCCTTCAGCGTCCAACGCAACTGCGCGTCGGGGTTCCAGGCGGTCACCTCGGCCGCCGACGCCATCCTGGCCGGGCGGGCCCGCGCCATCCTGGCGCTGGGGGCCGAGAGCATGAGCCAGGCGCCGTATCTCGACTACACGGGCAGGTTCGGTCAGCGGCTGCGCCACCGCGAGCTGCGCGACGCGCTGTGGGAGGGCATGACCGACCGGTACTCGGGGCTGGTCATGGGCGAGACGGCGGAGCTCCTGGCGGAGCGCTTCGCCGTCAGCCGGAGCGAGCAGGACGCCTACGCCGTGCAGAGCCATCGGCGGGCCGTCGCCGCCGTCGGCTCCGGGGCGATGGAGGCGGAGATCGTCCCGGTCACGGTGATGCGCCGCACCGGGCCGGTGGAGGTGACCCTCGACGAGGGACCCCTGCCCTCCGCCTCGCCCGAGCGCCTCGCCGCCCTGCCGCCTGCGTTTCGGGCGGGGGGCACGGTGACGGCGGGCAACGCGTGCCCCATGAACGACGCGGCCGCGGGCTGCCTGGTCCTGAGCGAGGACGAGGCCCGCCGCCGCGGGATCCGGTGGGACGCGATCCTGGTGAGCTACGCCTACGTCGGGGTCGAGCCCCGGGAGATGGGGCTGGGACCGGTGGAGGCGGTCCCCCTGGCCCTGGAGCGGGCGGGGCTCGAGCTCGCCGATTGTGACCTCGTGGAGCTCAACGAGGCGTTTGCCGTCCAGGCCCTCGTCTGCGAGCGTCTTTTGGGCCTTCACCCCGAGCGGACCAACGTGCAGGGTGGGGCGCTCGCGCTGGGACACCCCGTGGGGGCCACGGGGCTGAGGCTGCTGACCACGCTGGCCCACGCCCTCGCCCGGCGGGGCGGACGGTTCGGGCTGGCGACGCTGTGCGTCGGCGGGGGCATGGGCGCGGCCATCGTGATCGAGCGCACCGCAGAGGAGGGCTGACCCTGGGCATCTTCAAGGTGGCGGTGTGGGGCGCGGGGACCATGGGCACCCAGATCGCCGAGCTCATGGCCCTGGAGGGGATCCGGGTGGTCCTGCGCGACGCGGACGCCCAAGCGCCCGAGCGCGCCCGGGCGACCATCGGCGCGCACCTGGGCCGGAGGGTGGAGCGGGGCCGCATGGACGCCCGGGACGCCCAGGCCCGCCTGGCGCTCGTCGACGTGGATCCCGGGGAGGCCGCCCTGGCCGAGGTGGACCTGGGCATCGAGGCCGTTCCCGAGCTGATCGAGGTCAAGCGGCCGGTGCTCGCGGCCATGGACCGGCTCCTCGGGCCCGGGGCCATCGTGGCCACCAACACCTCCTCGCTCTCGGTGGGCGAGCTCGCCGCGGGGCTGGTGCACCCCGAGCGCTTTCTCGGGTTGCACTTCTTCCACCCGGTGGCGGCGATGCGCCTGGTGGAGGTGATCCGCCACCGGGGCACGGCGCCCGCGGTGATGAGCGCCGCGATCCGCCTCGTGCGGGACCTGGGCAAGCTGCCCATCGTGCTCCAGGACTCGCCGGGGTTCATCGTCAACCGGGTGCTCATGGCGGCCATGGCCGAGGTGCTGCGCTACCAGGAGGAGACGGGGATCGACCCTTCGAGCGTCGACGCGGCGCTCGTGGGCGGGGGGGTCGTGCCGGTGGGGCCCTTCGCCCTGGCGGACGCCCTGGGCCTGGACGTGGTGCTCCACGTCCAGGAGCGCCTGGTCGCCGCCCTGGGCAGCCGGTTCGCGGGCGGCCGCCTTGCGGCCATGGTGGCGGCGGGCCGGCTCGGAGCCAAGCGGGGCGAGGGCTTTTACCGCCGCGGCGAGGAGGGCAAACCGTCGCCGCCGCTGGCGGAGCGCGAGGCGCAGCGGGTGGCGGAGCGCTTCCTCTTGGCGGCGGTGCTCGAGGCGGTGAAGCTCCTGGAGGAGGGGGTGGCCAGCGCGCGGGACGTGGATCGCGCCATGCGGGCGGGCGCTGGCTTCGCGCAGGGGCCCTTGCGCTGGGCGGACGAGCAGGGCCTGGACCGCGTCGCCCAGCGGGTCGAGGAGCTGGGGCGCCAGGGTGGCGGGGCCCGCTGGCAGGTGCCGCCGCTCTTGCGCCAGCTCCTCGCCGAGGGGCGCCTCGGGGTGCGCACGGGCCAGGGGTTTCACGCGCACCGCTCCGCGCCGGGGACGGGTCGCGCCGGTGGCTGAGCCCGGGGTGCGCATGACGGTGGAGGCGGGGGTGGCCCGGGTGGTCCTGGACCGCCCGCCCCTGAACCTCGTGGACACGGCGATGCTCGAGGCGCTGGGGAACCTTTGCCGGGGCCCGCTGCGCGACGGCGGGGTGCGGGTCGTGGTCCTCTCGGGGGCGGCGGGGGTGTTCAGCGCCGGCGCCGACGTCGCCGAGCTTTCGGATCCCCGACGGCGGCTGGGGATGCTGAAGCTGGGGCGCTCGGCGCTGGCGGACCTCGCCGCGCTCGAGGTGCCGGTCATCGCCCAGCTGCAGGGCCAGGTGCTCGGCGGCGGGCTGGAGCTGGCGCTGGCCGCGGACCTGCGGTGGGCGGAGCCCGAGGCGAGACTGGGACTGCCGGAGGTGGGCCTGGGCATCCTGCCCGCCTGGGGCGGGACCCAGCGCCTGCCCCGGGTGGTCGGGGCGGCCAGGGCGCTTGAGATGCTGTGGTGCCAGGAGCGCCTGGACGCCGCCGAGGCCCTGGCGATCGGCCTGGTGACCCGGGTCGTGCCCCGGGCCCAGCTCGGGGAGCGGGTCCTCGACCTCGCCCGGCGGATCGCGCGGGGGGCACCCCTGGCGCAGCGGGCGGCCAAGCGCGCGGTCCTCGAGGGCCTCGAGCGCGGCCTCGGGCCGGGGCTGGCGCTCGAGGAGCGCGAGCTGTTGCGCCTGGCCGAGACCCAGGACGCCGCCGAGGGGCTCAGGGCCTTTCGCGAGCGCCGTCCCCCCGACTTCTCCGGCCGGTGAGCGGGCGGGACTGGCGGCGCTTCACGAGCCACGCCTTCCAGCTCGCGAGCCTCGTCGTCCTGGCCGAGGGGGTCAGCGCGGTGGTCGACCCCGGGTACTTCCCCGACGAGATCGTGCGGGTGCGCCGGGCGGCGACGTCGGGGGGCCGGCGGGTGGAGCTGTGCCTTGTCACCCACGGGGACTTCGACCACGTGGCCGGCGTCGCGGCCTTCCCCGAAGCGCTGGTGGTGGCCCACGAGCGCATCGCCGACCCGGAGCTTTCCGGGCGCAACCTCTCGGCGTGGCGGGCCTTCGACGCGGAGCTCTACGTGGAGCGGGCCGACCGGCGCATGCCCCGACCCGACGTGCAGGTCGCCGGGCCCACCCGCCTTCGGCTCGCGGGCCGCGAGATCTGGGCGGTGCCCACGCCCGGCCACAGCCCCGACCACCTGGCGTTCTTCTTCCCCGCCTGGGGCGTGGCGCACCTGGGCGACATGCTCAGCGCCCTGGAGTTCCCGTTCGTCGACGGGCGCCCGCGGGTGTACCTGGAGAGCCTCGAGACCGTCGAGGCGCGCCTTCAGGCGCACGCGATCCGGACGGCGGTGGTGGGCCACGGCCCGCCCGCCGGCGCGACGGCCGTGGCCCGCCGGCTCCGGCGCGACCGCGCGTATCTTTGGCGCCTCGAGGCCGCCGAGACCGGCGAGGTCCCGTCGACGGGCGAGCCGTGGTGGGGGGAGCGCGCGATCCCCGCGGCGCTCATTCCCCAGCACCTTCGCAACCTCGAGGTCGTGCGCGGCGGAAAGGCCGGGCCGGGGCCGACCGCCTGAGGGCGAGGGGTGCGGGCGCTGGTCCGAGAAGGGAGGGGCACCCATGCGGGTGTTCGTGGCGGGGGCCAGCGGCGCCCTGGGGCGGGCGCTGGTCCCCCTGCTCCTCGCCCGGGGGGACGAGGTCGTCGCGCTCGCCCGCTCGCCCGAGGCCCGGCGCACCGTGTGCGAGCTCGGCGCCACCTGGGTCCCGGGCGACCTGCTGCGGGACACAGACCTCGCAGACGCCCTCGCCGGCGCCCAGGCGGCGGTGCACATCGCCACCGCGATCCCGCGGAACATGGGCGACCCCGACGCCTGGGAGACGACGGGCCGCCTGCGGGTCGAGGGGACGCGGCGCCTCCTCGCCGCCTGCGAGGCGGCCGGGGTGGGCGTGTACGTGCAGCAGAGCATCTGCATGGCGTACCCGGACCTCGGTGACGCCTGGATCGACGAGACGACGCCGCTCGACGTCGCGCGCCGCCCGTGGATCACGGGTCCTGTGGCGGCCATGGAGGCGATGGTGCGCGCCGTGCCCGCGGAGCGGCTCAAGGCGTCAATCCTCCGGGGGGGAGCCTTCGTGGGCCCCGGCACGGCGCAGGCGGCGCTCATCGCCGCGCTCAGGGCCGGCAAGGCCCTGGTTCCCGGGCAGGGCCGCGCGTTCGTCTCCCTGGTGGACGTCCGGGACATGGCCTCGGCCGTGGCGGCGGCGGTGACGGGAGCCGGGGCCGGGATGGTCCTCAACGTGACGGACGAGCCGCTCAGGATCGGGGCGTACATGGACGCCTTGGCGGAGCGGGTCGGCGCGCCGGCGCCCGCGCGGACGGGCGGGCCCGAGCCGCCCTCGGTGCGCGCGAGGAGCGAGGCCGCCCGACGGGCGCTGGGCTGGCGGCCCGTCCACGGCGTGTTTCCCCACTGAGCGCCGGCCCCGCGGGAAAGCAGGGGACGCGCCGCGACTCGCGAATCGAGGGACCGTGGATTCGCGGTCGTGTTTCGACACCCGACCAGGAACGGAGGCGTCGCGTGTCCTATCAGGCCGAGGTCAGCCGGTCGCAGCCGGGCTGTTTCGTATTCCTCCTGGACCAGTCGGGCTCCATGCTGGACGCGTTCGCCACCTCGGGGACGACCAAGGCCCAGGGCGTGGCCACCGCCATCAACCGGCTCTTGCACGAGCTGGTGCTCAAGTGCACCAAGAACGAGGGCGTGCGCGACTACTACCAGCTCGCGGTGCTGGGTTACGGCAACGCCCAGGTGCAGGCCGCCCTGGGCACGGAGCTGGAGCTTGTCCCCATCAGCCGGGTGGCGATGATGCCGCTGCGCGTCGAGCAGCTCAAGCGCAAGGTCGAGGACGGCGCCGGCGGGCTCGTCCAGGAGACGATCCGGCTGCCCATCTGGGTGGACCCCGTGGCCGACGGGGACACGCCCATGTCCGGGGCGCTCGACGCCGCCTTCGAGATCGCGCAGCGCTTCGTGGCGGCGCACCCCAGGAGCTACCCGCCCATCGTCATCAACATCACCGACGGCGAGGCCACCGACGGGGATCCCACCCCGGCCGCGGACCGGCTCCGGGCGCTGGGGACCGACGACGGCACGCTTCTGCTCTTCAACTGCCACATCTCCAGCAGCGCCGGGACGCCGGTGGTCTTCGCGGCCTCCACGGAGCGGCTGCCGGACACCTATTCCCAGGAGCTCTTCCGGATGTCGAGCCGGCTGCCGCCCGCCATGGTGCAGGCGGCGCAGGCCGAGGGCTTCCGCGTCGAGAACGGCGCCCGGGGGTTCGCCTTCAACGCCGACCTGTCGGACCTCATCCGCTTTCTGGACATCGGGACGCGACCCGCCGGGCTGCGGTGAGCGCCCGTGCCCCGGCGCCATCCGTGGACGGCCCCGCCACGGTGAGCGGGTTCCGGGTGCACGGGTTCTCCTGCGCCCGCGCGGGCTCGAGGCCCGACGAGAACGAGGACGCCTGGGCGCTGGGGCCGGGGCGGGTGGCCATCGCCGACGGCGCCACCGAGTCGTCATTCGCGGGCCCCTGGGCGCGGATCGTGGTGGCGGCGCTGGCCCGGGCCCGGCCGTCGCCCGCCCGGATCCGGTCGGCCCGGCGCCGCTGGCACGGCGAGGTGCCCTGGGACCGCCTCCCGTGGTTCGCGGCGGAGAAGGCCCGACAGGGGGCCCACGCCGCCGTGCTCGCCCTCTCGCTGACTCCGACCCGGCGGGAGGGATACGCGTACCTCTCGGCGTGGAGCGTCGGGGACTGCGTGCTCCTGTGGTGGCGAGGCGAGCGCCTCCACGGGGCGTTCCCCCTGGAGCGGCCCGAAGCGTTCACGAACCGGCCGAGCCTCGTCGGGACTGGCGACGGCTGGCCCCTGGCGCGGCGCCGGATGGGGTGGGTGCGGCGGGCGGACCGGCTGCTCCTCGCGACCGACGCCGCGGCGCTGTGGTGCCTGCGCCACCCCGGCGCGTGCGCGGGCCGGCTGCTGCCGCTCCTTCGCGCCGACGCAACCGAGGATCTCCTGGACCTTGTGGCCCGGGAGCGGGCCGCGGGCCGCCTGCGCAGCGACGACACCACCTGGGTCCTTTTGGACGGGGGGTGATCCGAAGGTGATCCTGCCGGTGCGCTCGCGCTTCATCGCCCTGGCGGAGTACGACGCCAAGAGCATGGTGCTCTCGGTGCACATGAAGAGCGGCGTCACCGTCCGCCACGTGGGCGTGCCTCCCCAGATGTTCACGGCCTTCGTGGCGGACCGCTCCCCCGGCCATTACTACAACCAGAAGATCAAGGACGTCTTCCCGCAGGCCACCCGCCTCCGCGGGCGGGCCAAGCCCGCGCCTGCGCCCGTGGCCGCGCGCTGGCCCTCGCTGGCCGCGTACCAGGCGGCGCTGCAGAACCCCGCGACCGCCTTGAGCCTGGACGAGCTCCGCGGCGCCGTGCCGGCGGCGGGTCCGTGGGGACTGCCGCACCTCGTGGCCGGGAGGTACGCGGCGGTCGTGCGCATGAGCGGGCCCCGCGGGGTGTGGGCGCTGAGGGTCTTCACCTCCCCGCCGGTCGACGAGGCCCAGCGCTACCCGGCGCTCGAGGCCTTCGTCCGGGCCCACCCGCTGCCGTTCCTGGTGCGGGCCGAGTACCGGCCCCAGGGCATCACGGTGGCAGGGCAGGCCTATCCGGTGGTGCTCATGCCATGGGTGGAGGGCACGACCCTGGAGCAGTGGCTCGACGCCGATCCCGGGCGGGCGGCTTCCCTGGTGGCCGCTTGGCGCCGGCTGACCGGCGCCCTGGCGGCGGCGGGCATGGCGCACGGCGACCTGCAGGCCGGCAACATCATGGTGGGGCCGGGCGGGCTTGTGCTCGTGGACTACGACAGCGTCGAGGTGCCCCAGGGCCCCACCCAGCGCAGGATCGCGGGGCACCCGGACTACGTCCCCCACTCCCTGGGCCCCGGTCCCGGCCGGGTGGCCGACCGCGCGGCGGGCCTGGTCATCGAGGCCTCGCTCCTTGCCCTGGGGCGCGAACCCGCCCTGTGGGCGCGCTACCACGACACCGAGAACCTCATCTTCACCCGCCGGGACCTCGAGGACACAAAGACGCCGCTGTGGAAGGACCTCGGGACGCTCGGCGACCGCGAACTCGACCTCGTCCTCGAGCAGCTGCGGGAGGCCCTCGTGAAGCCGGTGTCCCCCGGGCCCCGGCCCTGGCAGGGGGTCTCCCTCCTCGAGTGGTCGGCGAGTCTGCCGGCCCGGGACCCGACCCCGGCGGCCCCGGGGGCGGAGGAGGAAGCCGAGGAAGATGACCCCCTCGAGGCCGAGCTCGAGGCCCAGCTCGAGGCGGAGCTCGGGGAATCGGAACCCTCGGTGCCCGAGGCGTTCCAGCTCTTCGGCGAGATGGTGGCGAGCGGGCACGTGACGGCGGCCCTCGCGGCGTTGATCCAGTGGCTCGACGTCAACGACGCGGCCGTCGAGGCGGCGCTGGGCAGGAGGGAGGCGGCCCGGCTGCGCCGGCGGGCCCACCGTCTGCTCGCGGATCTTGGCGGGGTCGCCGGGGAGGACGGCGAGGACCCGGGCGAGGCGCCCTGAGGCTGCGGCGGGCTCGTCAGTCTCGGATCCAGTCCCCCTGCACTGCCGTGGCGCGGGCGAGGGTCCCGAGCACGGTGGAGTTGGCCCGGGCCAGTTCCACCATGCGCTCGACGCGCTCGGAGGGCTGGGTGCTGGACACGTGCAACCGATACCGGATCGCCACGATGATGGGCGGGCGGTCCTGCCGGGTGGCGTCGAGCTCGATCCACGCGCCCTCGATGGGAACATCGGAGAGCTCGGCGACGAACTTGAGCGACGTGAGCAGGCAGCTGCCGAGGGAGGCGAGGAGCGTCTCCACGGAATTGAAGCCCGCGTCGTCGTCGGCGCGGTGCGCGCCCAGTTCGAGGAAGAAGGTCCGCACCGCCGCCTGCGCGTGGGCGTCGCTGACGCGGGTGACCCGCACGCGGTAGGTCTGCACGCTCATCGCTCCTTGGGCCGGGATGTTCGCGCGGGGGCGGGCCGATCGCCTGCCGCGAGGAGATCTGAAGGCCGCGAAGCCTCCCTACGCCAAAGGGACGCGCTTGAACAGCACGTCGGTCCGCGGACCGACGTGCGCGTAGGGCACGGGGGGGAAGACGAAGCCCGGGAGAGCGCGGACCGGATAGAGCGCCGCCGCGGGCGTCGTGAGGAGCGTCGTGCGCACGAAGGCCCACTGGGCCTCACGCAGCTGGTCGACCTCGCGGGGGCTCGCGCGCCCCGCCAGCGCGAGCTCGGCCTCCATGGCCGAGAGCCGAGGCGGGTACGTCCCGGGCACCTCCTCCACCGCGAACGCCTCTCCGGTGGAGATCTTTTGGACGACGAACCAGACGCCCGGATCGGGGCGCACGTCCTGCGTGCCGAAGCGCACGCGGCCACCGGTCAGGTACGCGGCCACGTCGCCCAGGCAAGGGCTGTTGCGCGAGAGCACCTTGAGGTCGGTGCGGTCCACCTCGCCGGAGGGATCCAGCGCCGCGAGCACCTGCGACATGGCCAGGGCGCCCCGGAACAGGCCGTCGCAGGCGTGACCGTGGAACTTGACGAGGTCCTTGACGGTGATGACCTTGAGGGCGGTCGAGTAGCGGCCGTGGCTCGACTCGGTGTCGCGTACGCGAAATGTGGGCAGGTCGGCCGCCTCGGCCCACGCGGGCCAGTATCCGTCCGCCGGGTCGCCCAGGGCCGGCGGGGCCTTGATGTCCTCCATCTCAGAAGGTCAGCACGGTGACGCCCTCGCGGGCGTAGCGCGAGAAGGCGTCGCGGGCGAATTCGGCGCCGACGCCCTGGTCCTTGGCCGTCTCGGCGAGGTTCCACGCGTCCAGCTGGCTCCGGCAGCCGCCCACCAGGACGCCGTCGGCGACGAGGCCGCGGATCAGCTGGGCCAGTTCGGGATCGTCGCCTCCGAGGAGCCTGACGCCCCGGCTGAACAGGAACACCTCCACGGACTCGATGCCGTTGGCCGCGCGAGCCTCGTGAATGCGCTGGGCGACGTGCAGGCCCACGCCTGCGCGCCCGGGATTGTCCGATCCCGAGACCACCACGATCGCGATCCTGGGCATGAGCCTCAGCTCCTTTTCAACGGAATGCGGGTCGCTGGCCCCGCGGCGCCGCTGTGGAGCGCCGCCCGAAGCCGGAGATATCATCAATGAATCGCGATTTGATTATATACAGACCCCGCTCGTCGGGTCAATCGCCCGCACGGCCCCCCGTGCCCGCCCGTGGTACAATGGACCGAGTCCCCCGTCGGCGGGGAGCGGCGTTCGGGTCCCCACCCTCCCCCGTGCGTCTGCGCGAGGAGCAATTCCGTCTTGAAAGGGGCGAGATCCTGGTCGGGGAGGGGCCGTGCGGAACCGGCCGGTGCGGTTGCGCGCGGTAGGAGCCAGGGACAAACCATGGATGCACAGGTGGTCTGGCGCGAGGGGCACGTCCTCGCGGGTCAGGGAAGCCGGGCGGCTCTGACCATCGCGCCGAGGGAGGCGCAGGCCGAGGCGTTCGGCGCCAAGGAGCTGGTGCTCCTGGGGCTGGGCGGGTGCACGGGGCTGGACGTGGTGTACATCCTCGAGAAGATGCGCGTGAGCCCCGCGGCGTTTGCCGTCGAGGTGCACGCCGAGGAGGCCGGGGAGCACCCCAAGTATCTGAAGAGCTTCACCCTGACGTACCGGTTCCAGGGGGAGAGCCTCCCGCCGGAGCATATCGTGCGGGCGGTGGAGCTTTCCATGGACCGCTACTGCGGGGTGTCGCGCACCCTGAACGGCGTGGCGTCCATCCGCTATCGCATCGTGATCGGGGAGGAGGAGGTCAAGTCGGGGGAGCGGCCCGCCCTCGTGGCGACCGCCCCCTGAGGCGATCAGCCGGGAGTGGTGGCCGGGACCTGCGCGTGGGCGTGATAGGAGCTGCGCACCAGCGGGCCCGACTCCACGTGGCCAAAGCCCATCGCCATGGCGAGGCGGCGGTACTCGGCGAACTCCTCGGGGCTGTAGTAGCGCACGAGGGGATGGTGGCGGCGGCTGGGCCTGAGGTACTGGCCGATGGTGACGATGTCCGTCCCGGCGGACCTGAGGTCCGCCAGCGTCGCGATGATCTCCTCGTGTTCCTCGCCCAGCCCCAGCATCATGCCGGACTTGACCAGGACGCCCTGACCCAGGGCCCGCGCCCGCCGGAGCAGCTCCAGCGAGCGCGGGTACTTGGCCTGGGGCCGGACGCTGGGGTAAAGGCGCGGCACCGTCTCCACGTTGTGGTTGAGGATGTGGGGCCGGGCCTCGAGGACCGTGGCGAGGGCCGCGGCGTCTCCCTTGAAGTCGGGGATGAGCACCTCCACGCGGGCGGAGGGGTTCACGTCCCGGATGGCGCGGATGGTCTGGGCGAAGAGCGTGGAACCGCCGTCGGGGAGGTCGTCGCGGTCGACGGAGGTGACCACCACGTGGCTGAGGCCCATCTGCTTCACCGCGCGCGCCACCTTGCCGGGCTCGAAGGGATCCACGGCCAGGGGCCGCCCGGTGGTGACGGCGCAGAAGGCGCAGCTGCGGGTACAGGTGTCCCCGAGGATCATGAAGGTGGCGGTGGAGTTGGACCAGCACTCCGCGATGTTGGGGCAGCGGGCCTCCTCGCAGACGGTGTGCAGTCCCTTGGACCGCATGAGGTCGCGCAGCTGGACGTAGTTCTTTCCGGAGGGAAGCCTGACCTTGAGCCAGTCGGGCTTGCGTTCAGGGTACCTGGGATCGCCGCTGGGCGCATCCTGGAAGTTTCGAGCCACCGACAGGCCTCCTTGCTGGCCGGACCGGTTGGGGTCAGATGTTCAGGGCGATGCCCAGCGCCCCCAGCGCCGCCTCGCCCACAGTCTCCGTGAGCGTGGGGTGGGGATGGATCGTGTGGCCCACCTCGAGGGGGGTGGCGTCCAGGAACTTGGCCAGGGTCGCCTCGGCGATGAGGTCCGCGGCACTGGGTCCCAGGATGTGCACGCCCAGGATGTCGTTGGTCCGGGCGTCGGCCACCACCTTGACGAAGCCGTCCGGGTCGCCGTGGATGAGCGCCCGGCCGTTGGCCCGGAACGGGAACTTTCCCACCGAGACCTCGTGGCCCTGGGCGCGGGCGTCCTTTTCCGAAAGGCCCACGGAACCCACCTCGGGACGGCAGTAGGTGGCCCGAGGCTCGACGTTTGGGTCCATGGGATCGGGTGCGATGCCGGCGGCGTCCTCCACGGCGGTGACGCCCTCGTGGGCGGCCACGTGAGCCAGCTGATAGCCGCCCACCACGTCGCCGATGGCCCACACCCCCTCCACGCCGGTGCGCTGGCGCGCGTCCACCTGGATGGTGCCCGCGGGGCCCAGCTTCACGCCCGTCGTCTCAAGCCCCACGTCCTCGACCCGGGGGGCCCGACCCACGGCCACGAGGAGGTAGTCGGCCTCGAACCGGGTCACCTTGCCCTGGATCTCGGCCTCCAGCGTGACCGAGGCGTCGGTGGTCCGGATGGAGCCCAGATCCACCCGGGCGCCGGCGTGGGCCGCGATGCCCCGGCGGGTGAAGATGCGCCCGAGCTCGGGGCCGATCTCCTGATCCTCCAGGGGCAGCAGCGTGGGGGCCGCCTCGAGCAGGGTCACGCGGGTGCCGAAGTCGTGGTAGAGCGAGGCGAACTCGCAGCCCACCGCCCCGGCGCCGATGATGACGATGGACTGGGGCACCGCGGTGAGTTCCAGGGCGCCGTCCGAGGAGAGCACCCGGGGCCCGAAGGGGACGCCCGGCAGGGACCGGGCGGTGGAGCCCGTGGCGATGACGAGGTTTTTGCCCTGGATCGTCTGCGAGCCGTGGGCGCTCATGACCTCCACGGTGTGCGCGTCACGCAGGCGGCCGCGACCGTTCAGCACCGTCACGGCGTTCTTCTTCATGAGGAACTGGATGCCGCGGTGGAGCTGGTCGACGATCTTCGTCTTGCGCTGGATGAGGGCCGGGTAGTCCACGGCGGCCTGCGGAATCTTCATTCCGTAAGCGGCCCCGTCTTGCACCGCGGCCATGAGCTCGGCGGTGCGCAGCAGCACCTTGGTCGGGATGCAACCGCGGTGCAGGCACGTGCCCCCGAGCTTCTCCTCCTCCACGACGGCTGTCTTCATGCCCAGCTGCGCGGCCCGGACCGCGGCCACATAGCCGCCGCTCCCGCCGCCCAGGAGCACCATGTCGAACGTGTCCGACAACCCACCATCCCTTTCCGGATCGCTACCCGCATTTTCCCGCCCACCAGTGTACCACGAAACCCTGGGGACCAAGGCGGATTTGCCGACGCCCGTCCCCTGGGCCGTCACGCCCCTCGCGCGTTGCCGGGGTCGCGACCGGGCCGAGGAAGACCCGGCCCTCCGCGTGCGGGCCGGCCGCGGCTCGGGTTGCCATGATGGCGACGGGACCACTAGAATGGAAGCATCGGCCGCGCGACGGCCCCCCGGAGCATCGCCCAGCGAGAGGAGTGACGACGACCGTCCGCGAGGGGTCGCGACCTTTAAGGCGGTCACCCATGTTCATGAAGAAGTTCTACGTCACCACCCCGATTTACTACCCCAATGACAAGCTGCACATCGGGCACGCGTACACCACGGTCGCCGCGGACGCGCTGGCGCGCTACCACCGCCTGCGGGGGGAGGATGTCTTCTTCCTCACCGGGATGGACGAGCACGGTCAGAAGATCGCCGACCGGGCGGCGGCGGAAGGCGTAAGCCCCCAGGTGTTCGTGGACCGGATGGCCGAGGGGATCCGGGCGCTGTGGGCGACCCTTCGCATCAGCTACGACGACTTCATCCGGACCACCGAGCCCCGGCATGAGCGGACGGTGCAGGAGGTGTTCCGGCGGCTCTTGGCGCAGGGCGACATCTACCTGGGGCGGTACGAGGGCTGGTACTGCACCGCCTGCGAGTCGTACTGGACCGAGACGAAGCTGGTCGAGGGCCGCTGCCCGGTCTGTTCGGGACCGGTCAGCCGACTGCAGGAGGAGAGCTACTTCTTCCGGCTGGGGCGCTATGCGGACCGGCTGCTGCAGCACATCGAGACGCATCCGCGGTTCCTTCAGCCCGAGTCCCGGCGCAACGAGATGGTCGCCTTCATCCGCCAGGGACTCGAGGACCTGTCGGTGACGCGCACGGGCTTCGACTGGGGGGTGAAGCTGCCCGAGGCCGCGGGACACGTGGCGTACGTGTGGATCGACGCGCTCACCAACTACATCACCGCGGCCGGCTACCCGGACGATCCGGAGCGCTTCGCGCGCTACTGGCCCGCCGACGTGCAGCTGGTGGGCAAGGAGATCGTGCGGTTTCACGCGATCATCTGGTGCATCATGCTCATGGCCCTGGGCCTTGAGCTCCCGGAGCGGATCTTCGGGCACGGCTGGCTGGTGCTCTCGGGCGAGAAGATGTCCAAGTCCCGCGGGAATGTGGTGGACCCGGTGGTGCTCGTGGAGCGCTACGGCGTGGACGCGGTGCGCTACTTCCTGTTGCGCGAGGTGCCCTTCGGGGCCGACGGGACGTACAGCGAGGCCGCCTTGCGCCTGCGCACCAACGTGGATCTGGCCAACGACCTCGGGAACCTGCTGTCGCGAACCACGGCCATGATCGAGCGTTTTGCCCAGGGAAAGGTGCCGGCGCCCCGCTCGTCCGAGCTGCGCGCGGTGGCCGAGGCGGCGCTTTCCGAGTACGAGCGGGCCATGGGGGCGCTGGAGCTCTCGGGGGCGCTCGAGGCCGTCGGCCGCATGGTCGCGGCGGCCAACAAGCACATCGAGACGGCTGCCCCGTGGACCCTCAGCCGCAAGGGGGATCCTCGGCTGGGCGACGTGCTCTACGACCTGGCGGAAGTGCTCCGGGTGGCGGCCGTCGCCCTGAGCCCCGCGCTGGTGGAGGCCCCGGCGGAGATCTGGCGGCAGCTGGGCGTCGAGCGGCCCATCAGCGAGGCCACCTGGGACGACGTCGCGTGGGGCGGCCTCGTGCCCGGGACCCGGGTTCGCCGCGGCGCGCCGCTCTTTCCCCGCATCGAGGCCGAGGAGCGCAGCGAACCCGCGGCGGCTGCCGCCGCCGCGGACGAGCGGATCCCCATCGAGGACGTGCGCCGGGTGAAGCTGGTCGTCGCCACGGTGCTCGAGGCGCGCCGCGTTGAGGGCGCCGAGCGCCTGCTGGAGCTCGTGGTGGACCTCGGGTCCGAGCGGCGCACCATCGTGAGCGGGATCGCGGCCGACTACGCCCCCGAGGCGCTGGTGGGGGGGCAGATCGTCCTGGTGAAGAACCTGAAGCCCTCGAAGATCCGGGGAGTGCGCTCCGACGGCATGCTCCTGGCCGCGAGCGAGGCCGGGCACGTGGTGCTGCTGCGTCCCGACCGCGCCGTGCCCGCGGGCAGTCCGGTCTCATGACCGATTCCCACGCGCACCTTCTGGACGCGGCCTTTGACGGGGACCGGGACGAGGTCATGGCCCGTGCCCGGCAGGCGGGCGTGCTGGCCCACATCGAGGCCGCGGTGGACATGGACACGAGCCGCCGGGCTCAGGCCTGGTGCGCGGGGGCGAGCGACCGCTGGGCGGCCGTGGGCGTGCACCCGCACGCCGCCGGCGAGGTGGCGGAGAGCGACTGGGCCGAGCTGGAGCGGCTCGCGTCCCGACCCGACGTGGTGGCGGTGGGCGAGATCGGCCTTGACTACCATGACGACGGCGCCTCGCGAGCGGTGCAGCAAGAGGTGTTCAGGCGCCAGCTGCTGATGGCGCGGCGGCTGGGTAAGCCCGTCATCCTCCACGTTCGCGAGGCGGACGACGACGTCTTCGCGGCCGTGAACGCCGTCGGGGGGCTCAGCGGGGTCTTCCACTGCTTCACCGGCGACGTGGCCCGGGCCCGCAGAGCGCTGGACACCGGCTTTTACGTCTCCTTCAGCGGGATCCTCACCTTCCCCAAGGCCGAGGAACTTCGCGAGGCCGCCTCCTTCTGTCCCCTGGACCGGGTCCTGGTGGAGACCGACGCGCCCTATCTGGCGCCGGTGCCGCTGCGGGGCCGCCGCAACGAGCCGGCGCACGTGCAGCTGACCCTGGCGAGGCTGGCCTCGCTGCGTGGCCTGGCGGCCCCGGAACTCGCGCTGCGCCTGGAGGAGAACCTTCATCGCCTGTTTGATTTCCCCATGGCGGTCTTTTGAGCAGGAGATCGGGCGGCGACAGCGTATTCCTTCAAGGTTCACCCGCCAACTCTCCACTACCGCTGAGTTGCCGGGAATCGTCGAGAAAGGAGCTGGGTCAGGGTGCCATCGTCCCCCCGCGCGGTGGTCGTGGCGCTCCTCTCCGCAGGAGTGCTCTTCTCAGGCGCGCTGGTGTCCGCCCACCCACTCGCTGTCTCGTCGTGGGGACATGGACGACATCCCGTCGCCTCCGCATGGGTGCACCGGCTCGAGGCTGGCGCGGCGCCCGCCTCGTCCCACGCTCGGGTCTCGCAGGCGGCGATGCACGCCGTGCAGGCGATCCTCGCGGACTACCGGCTCACCGTGCCCGCGCGGCCCCGCCCGCGCCGCCGTGGATCCTTCGTGGTCCTGCACGAGAGCGTGGCGACCGTGAGCGAGCACCGGACGCTCGTGTTCCCCGTCGACGTGCGCAAGACCCCGCAGCTGCCCGTGGGTCGCCAGGAGGTGCTCCAGCCCGGTCAGCCCGGTGAGGTCGTGGTCGTGGCCCGCAAGCGCTTCGTCAACGGGGCGCTGGTGGGAACCACCGTGGTCAGAAACCGCATCCGCCCGCCGGTGCCGGAGATCGTGGCGGAGGGAACCGCCCTCCCGCCGGGGGCGCCCGCCCACTACCTCGCGGCCGTCAACGTCCTCACCACCGCCTACTGGCCCAACCCCGCGTGGTCCAGCGGGTACACCGCCACGGGCCTTCGGGCCCAGTACGGCATCGTGGCCGTGGACCCTTCCGTGATCCCCATGGGAACGCGCCTGTACATCCCCGGCTACGGCTACGGTCTGGCCGCGGATGTGGGATCGGCGGTGCAGGGCTACCACATCGACCTGTGCTTCGACGGTCCCGCCCAGGCCTACGACTGGGGCGTGAGAACCGAGACGGTGTTCATCGTGTCCGAGCCCAACTGAGGCGACGCGCCCTCGGAGCGGCGGGCGGAGGGAGACCCCCTCCGCCCGCCGCGCGTCCTGCGGCCCCGAGCCCCCGGCGCCCGTGCTCCGGGGGCTTTGCGCTGCCCCCCATGGGTCATATGAGCGCTTAGGAGGCCGGCTTGGGGCACGGGCCGGCGGGGACCGGAGCGAAATGGGCTGCGGCTATGGTACCAAAGGGGTGCTGGCACCCTTGGTTCCGGAATGAGAGCTTCGTTAGACTTTGGACGATGCAGCAGGTGCGGCTGGCGCGCGGAGCACGTGGGCCAGGGAAGGGGGCGAGGCCGTTCACCGGGCAGGCGGCACTCCGAAGGGACCGGTGGGGATGCAGGCCGGTCCTGCGGTACCGGTGCCCGGGTCCGGGGGATCAGCCGCCCGGACCTCGCCGGACTTCATGTGCGACCGCCCCTGTACGCGAGGCGCCCACATCGACGCAGCGCTCGGCCCCGAGCGAGCGGTTCGGGAACGCAGGATCCAAGGAGGGCGTTGAATGGAACGGCTTCGGAAGTTCCTCCAGCGGGTTTCCCGGGACTCGAAGGCAAGCTGGCGCCGCCGCACACCCAAGGCGGTGTTGCTGGCGGTGCTGGGTGCGGGACTCATCGCGGCCACGTCGGCGGTTTCCACGTCGGCGAGCCATGCAGGATCCCCCCGGCACGGTTCCTTTGCGAGCGGCGTCGCCACGGGGGTCATCCCCGCCGACCGTTTCGCGTCGCATGTGGTGAGCGATCACCACAGCACCACCACCCTCGGGAACCTGATCGCCTCCTCGTCCGGAGGAAAGGACACCTCCTCCAAGAGCAAGAGCGGAAACGCCCTGGGATCGGGCGGGGCGGTGTTCCAGAACGCGGGCGAGGACAAGGGCCCCGAGCGCGAGGTCTGCCGCGCGCTCATCACGGTGCCCTCCCTCCACGCGGCTGTCGTGGGATCGTACTACAGCCAGACCCTCACCGCCGAGAACGGGGCCACGCCCTACACGTGGAGCGTCGCCTCCGGTGTGCTGCCGCCCGGGCTCGCCCTGGCCCCGTCGACGGGGCTCATCAGCGGCACCCCCACGGTGGCGGGCACCTACACGTTCAACGTCCGCGTCTCCTACGTGGAGCCCTCGAGCCCACCGTCACCCCCGGCGCCGTGTCGACCCGGTGACGACGACTTCCCGCCGGGCCCGAACCACCCCGACCAGGTCAACGGCGTGGACATCGACTCCACGCTGACGCGCCTTTCCATCAAGGTGGAGCCGGGCCCCATCGAGGTCGTCACCTCCCAGCTCAGTCCCGCCAGTTCCGATCTGCCCTACGCGCAGACGCTCGTCGCCAGCGGCGACAGCGGCGGCCCGTTCGTGTGGAGCCTCGCCCCCGGGTCGGCGCTGCCGTCGGGCCTCAGCCTCTCGCCCAGCGGCCTCATCTCGGGAACGCCCACGGGCAAGCCGGGCGTGACCTCCTTCACGGTCGACGTGCACAGCGCCCGCGTGCCTCGCTACACGGCGAGCAAAGAGCTGCTGATCGACACCAAGACCACCTTCTTCGTGTCGGTCTCGACCCTCACCCTCCCCAACGGCGTCGAGAACCAGAGCTACGACCAGCAGCTCACCGCCTCCGGGGGATCGGGCACGTACACGTGGAGCCTCGCCTCGGGTTCCACGCTGCCGCCGGGACTTGAGCTCGCCTCGGACGGCAAGATCACGGGTACGCCCACCACTGCGGGCATCTACGGGTTCTCCGTGGACGTCAAGGACACGAGCTCCCCGCCCCAGACGGCCACGGGTATCCTGACGATCCAGGTCGAGCCCGTGGGCTCGGTGACCATCACCACGAGCACCCTGCCCGCCGGCACCGTGGGCACCCCCTATGACCAGACGCTTCAGGCCTCCGGCGGATCGCCTCCGTACACCTGGAGCCTGGCGTCGGGATCGAGCCTGCCCGCGGGTCTCGCGCTCTCGCCCAACGGCCAGATCAGCGGCCAGCCCCAGAGCGCGGGCACGACCACGTTCACGGTCGACCTCACCGACAACGCCAATCACAAGACCAGCGCCCAGCTCTCGATCACCGTGGGCGCGACGACGCTGAGCATCAACCACCTGTGCTCCACCGAGCCGTGCACCGACAGCCTGCCGTCGGCGGAGCTGAACGTCGCCTACAGCGGCTACACGCTCCAGGCCTTGGGCGGCACCACCCCGTACACGTGGACCGTGTCCGCGGGCGCGCTGCCCAGCGGCATGGAGCTGACCTCCGCCGGCGTCGTCCAGGGCACCCCGACGCAGACGGGCACCTTCGACTTCACCGCCCAGGTCACCGACAAGTCCGGCGCCACCGCCACCCAGCAGTACGAGCTGGTGGTGAACGCCCCGCCGCTCTCGATCACCACGACCCAGTCCAGCGTCGAGGCCGCGACCTACGAGACGGCCTACAACCCCCAGGTGACCTTCACCGCCACCGGTGGCAACGGCACCTACACCTGGTCGGCCACCGGCCTGCCGCAGGGCATGTCCCTCTCCTCGGGCGGCGTGCTGTCCGGTACGCCCACGCAGATCGGGACCTTCAGCGTCAACGTCCAGGTCCAAGACAGCGAGTCGCCGCCGCAGACGGCCAGCGCCCTCTTCACCCTCAAGGTGAACCCGCTGCCGCTTGAGATCACGACGACGTCCCTGCCGGGGGCCAAGGTCGGCACCAACTACGACACGTCCCTCGGCGAGACGGGCGGCGTGGGGCCGTACACCTGGCAGCTGGCGCCGGGCGCCGCACTTCCCAGCGGGCTCACGCTGCAGTCCAACGGCGTCATCACCGGGGCTCCGACCAGCTCCGCGGTGGGGACCACCAGCTTCACGGTGCTCGTGACCGACGGCGAGAACCCGCCGGCCGAGGCCTCCAGGACCCTCTCGATCACGGTGAGCAAGTAGCGCCCGCGATCTGACGCAGGCGGCGGGACGGTTCCACGCCGTCCCGGCCGCACCCCGAGGCCCTTGCCGCCCGCACCCGCCCGCTGCGCGGGGGGTGCGAGGCGGGGCCACCGGAACGGGAAGCCCCGGTTCCCCTGGCCAGGAGGGCACGTCACAGCCAAGGAGGCCCATGAATGAAATTCGAGGAACTCATGCGGGCGGTGTCAGCGCGGGTGCTCCGGCGTCGGTTCTGGTCGGGCGCGGTCTGCGGCGCGGTGATCGCGAGCCTCGTGGGCCTGCCCGCCAGCCAGGCGCTGGCCGCCACCACCGGTTCCAGCACGCCGCCGCTCACGGCGCCCCTGCCCCACTACCCCCCGGCGCCGGCCGGCTTCAAGACCCAGATGATCCGGACGATGCAGGACATGGAGCTGTTCACGAACTCCCTGCCCCAGACCCGCCAGGCCGACCTGCCCGCGCTGTTTCTGAAGCTGCAGCGCTACTTCGGCTCCCAGTCGCCCCAGCAGTGGGCGATCGTCTACCACGCGATCGCCGGCATCGCCAACTGGGAGACCATCGTCGGGCGCCTTGACAGCCTGGCGCCCAAGGGGACCGGCAAGTCGTCCACGGGACCCGCCGCCTACCGGGTCTCCCCGGCCACGGCGCCGGTCTTTGCCCCGGCGGTGGACATCGTCGCGCCGTCGACGCCCAACGCCTACGCCCTGGTGAGCGACCCCGGCACGCTCTTCAACCCGTCCAGCGCACCGCCGGACACCTGCTTCCCCGGCGTCACCCAGTACGCCATCAAGAGCGTGGACATCGCCGCCAACGCCCTGAGGCTCGTCGCCGACTTCCTCCCCAACGCCTTCGTCGAGGGCGCCATCATCGCGGGCGAAGGCGTCGTCACGACCATCCCCGACGCGGCCCAGGGCGGCCTCCTGGCCGCGGCGGACGCGCTGGACCTGACCGCGTCGGTGCTGGAACTCATCCAGCAGTTTCACGACGAGTGCGAGTCGCAGGCGTACGACACGCTCTTCAACGAGCTCTACAACAACCTCGCCAACAGCCAGGCGCTCATCTACAGCCAGACCGTGACCATCATCAACGACATCAACGCCCTCACCACCCTCACGGACAACCGGACCACGGAGATCCTCAACAACATCGCCGCCCTCAGCGCTCTGGTGCGCAGCCTGACCCAGACCACGCTGAACAACATCCAGGCCGTCACGGCCCTCGTGGATTCCCAGGACCTCAACATCCTCAGCGCCGTCTCCCGCGCCCAGCACTCCCTCGACGCCGAGCTCGAGATCCAGATCCAGAGCAACCTCCTCACCGGGGCTCAGACGAACATCGCCGCCTTCGAGCTGCCGGCCTCGGCGGGCGGCTACCTCAACAGCGCCCCCATCGGCGTGCAGTCGGTGGTCACGCGGGAGTTCAACAAGATGCAGTCGCTGGGGATCGCCATCCCCAAGGCGGCCGACGTCGCCCTGAGCTACGCGGACCAGGCGCTGGCCAAGGGACTCTACAAGGTCGCGTACTTCTACTTCAAGGCGTCCTACCAGCTGCTGGTGTCGATCCCGGGGCCGCCCGCGGGACCGTTCCCCAAGTTCAGCTACCCGGGACCGTTCCCGTTCCTCGGACCCTTCCCGGGCTGTCAGGCGCTCGGCTTCCCCAGCTGCAACTGACCCGTTCCGGGCAGGGAAGGGGCCCCACCACCCGGGTGGGGCCCCTTCCCGTCGCCTCGCGCGGGTGACGGCGCTCGGCGGCGAAGACGCAGGCAGCGGGGGAAAGGCGGCGAGCTGGCGTTCGCGTCCCGGGCGGTTCGAGGCGGCACCGGGGCGCGCGTCCGGCTGTCCGAGCTGCGCTCGACGGGTCAAGGCCCTGACACCGGTCCTGCCCGGTCTCGAGGACCCGCCCGCAGGTCCCCGCCGCCACGGGCGGGGCGTGCCCCTGCAGAAGCGACCAAGGGGCGCGGGAGGGGCGGTGCCGCCGGACCCCTGCCCTCGATCGGCGGCGGGGCGAGGGGACCCGGGCCGCACCGTTCCCCTGCACGGCTCGCCATTGCGCCGTCGCTCCCGGCCGCGCCCCACCACCCCCAGATCCGACCAGGGTGGGCCGAAGACGATGCACGTGGTCCAGCCGGGGGGAAGGACCTTTTCGGGGAGGGACCGGAATGCTGAAGGGCCTTCGCATCGCCGCCGGAATGGGAGCGGCACTCTCGCTGCTGGCGACATCCCCGGCGGCACTGGCCGATCATCACGGACGAGGCTTCGAGCACGGTCACGGCCGGTTTCAGGTCGAGGTGAAGTTCAAGTTCCACGACCTGGGCCGGGTGCCGTGGGCCGTGCCCGCCGTGCAGGCCATGAGCCTCATGGGCGTGCTCCAAGGCATGGGCAGCGGGCGCTTCGATCCGCAGGGCCTGACCACGCGGGCCGAGATGTCGACCGTACTGGGCCGGCTCCTGCACTGGAATGTGGGTCCGCCCGGTCCCGGCGGGCCGCCGGGACCGGGCATGCCGCCGGGGCTGAGGTTCCGTGACTTCGGACGAATCCCGAGCTGGGCGCGGGGCTATGTGGAAATTGCGGCCGAGGATCACATCCTGGTCGGGGAACCTGGCGGAATGTTTCGCCCCAACGGCCGCATCACCTGGGCGCAGCTCGCGGTGATCGTGGCGCGGGCCTTCCACTACCCGTCCATCTCCTCCACCGAGGCCGCCATGTACCTTGCCCGCTTGCCCCACGGGCAGAGCACCCCGCCCTGGGCCGCAAAAGCGGTCGCCCGCGACGTGCGTGCGGGGGACTTCACCGGCATCCTGGCGATCCTCTACCGCCCGAACCGGCCGGTGACCCGGGCGGAACTGGCGCTGTTTCTGACCCGGGCCGCCTCGCTGCGCCCCAGCTCCACCCAGAGCCAGAACGGTGAAGAGCTGATGAGCGGGCAGATCACGGCCGTCGCGCCGGGCAGCATCACCGTAGAGACGGACCAGGGGTCCTCGACGCTGCCCGTATCCTCATCGGCTTCGATCTATCTGGAGTCGGCGGCCTCCACGTTCTCGGCGCTCGAGGTGGGGGACACGGTCTCGGTGGTCACCGTGAACGGCGAGGTCGTGTACGTGGACGTCACCGCGGGGCCGGCGGTGCCCCAGGGCGCCACGTTCACAGGCACCGTCGACAGCGTGTCGGGCAACGCGCTGACCGTGAGCATCAACTCCGGACCCCAGGTCACCCTTGTCGTCTCACCCAGTGTCCAGGTCACCTCCGGCGGCCAGAGCGTGAGCCTGTCGAGCCTTCAGAGCGGGCAGGTGATCCAGTTCGTGCTGTCGAGCACCGCCCAGGTCACCCAGATCACGGTGGAGTCCGGTGCCCAGTCGTCCACCGAGTCGGGCACCGTCCTTTCGCTCACGGGTCCCCAGACGATCCAGCTCGCCCTCTCGGACAACCAGGACGTTTCCCTGCCCCTGGCACCCGGGGTCACCGTCACCCAGGACCAGGCACCGGTTCCGCTGACCAGTGTGATACCCGGGGACAGCGTGACCGTCACCCTGAACAACCAGGGTCAGGTGGCGTCCATCGCCGTCACCGGAGCGCAGACGTCGCAGGTTCAGGGCACCGTGGTGTCCGTGGGCAACGGCCAGATGGTCCTGGCCTTGCAAAACCAGCAACCGGTCACGCTGATGCTCGCGAGCAACGTTGAGGTCACGGACAACGGGCAGGGCGTGTCACTCGATACCCTCGCCGCGGGGGACAGTGTTGAGGTCACCCTCGACACCCAGGGCCAGGTGACGGCCGTTGCCATCACCGGCGCCCAGACCTCTCAGGTTCAGGGCACCGTGGTGTCGGTGGGCAACGGCCAGATCGTACTCAACGTGCAGGATGCGCCGCCCATGACCCTGACGCTCGCGAGCCCGCTCACCGTCACCGAAAACGGTCAGGCCGTGGCCTTCTCCGCCGTGGCTGCCGGAGACACGGTAGAGGTCACCGTCAACGCCCTGGGGCAGGTGAGCGCCATCGACATCACGGGGACCCAGACGTCCCAGGTTCAGGGCACGGTGGTGTCGGTGGGCAACGGCCAGATCGTTCTCAACGTGCAGAATGGGCCGCCCACGACCCTGGTGCTCGCGAGTTCGGTCAGCGTCACTGAGAATGGTCAGGGTGTGGCCCTCTCCACCGTGGCTGCCGGGGACACCGTCGAGGTCACCGTCGACGCCCAGGGGCAGGCAAGTGCCATCGCCATCCTCTCGACCGTGGAACCGGCGACCGTCGTCTCGGTCAACGGTCAGGAGAGTCTCGTGGTGCAGCTTGAGAACCAGAGCACCGTGACCATTCCCCTGGCCTCGAGCTACCAGGTCACCGAGAACAATCAGAGCAAGAGCCTCTCGGACCTTCAAGCGGGTGAGGGCGTGATTCTCACCCTCAACGCCCAGGGCCAGGTCACGGAGATCGACATCCAGTCGAGCACCGAGTCGGCCACCATCGTCTCGGTGAACGCCCCAGGAAGCCTCGTCGTGGACCTTCAGGGCCAGAACAACGTGACCGTCCCCCTGGCGCCCAGCGTCCAGGTGACCGAGAACGGTCAGGGCAAGAGCCTCTCGGACCTTCAGGCGGGCGACGCGGTCGTCCTCACCCTGAACGCCCAGGGCCAGGTCGGCGCGATCCAGATCCAGAGCACCGTGGAATCGGGGACCGTCACCAGCGTCAATGGGACGCAGAGCGTCACCCTGGACGTGAACAACCAGAGCGCGACGCTGCCCCTGGCCTCGAGCGTCCAGGTGACCGCGGGCGGCCAGACCGAGACTCTCGCCAGCGTCCTGCCCGGAGACGAGGTGACCGTGACGGTGAGCAGCCAGAATGAGGTCACGGCCATCGCGATCCTGGCGAGCACCCAGACCGGGACCGTCGTCAGCATCAACGGCAACCAGCTGGTGCTGACCCTCTCCGACCACATGAACGTGGACCTCGTGCTGGCCTCGGGCGTCACGGTCACGGAGAACGGCCAGCCCGCCACCGTTGCGGACATCGCGCCGTCCGACACGGTCCAGGTGGACATCAGTGCCCAGGGACAGGTCACGTCGGTGGACATCACCCAGGTGCCCGTGGCGCGGACGGTCACGGGTTACGTGATCAGCTCCGATGCCGGCTCTGGCCAGGTGACGGTCTACGCCGGCGGCGTGGAGACCTTCGGCCTCGAGCCCGGTGCCCAGGTGACGGTTCAGGGCCAGAGCGCCGGACTCTCGGCCCTCCCCACCGGGGATGCGGTCCAGGTCTCCCTCAGCGCGTCCGGAAAGGCGGTCGCCGTCGCGGCCACGACCCCCGGATCCGGAGTCTCCCTGGACTCGGGGCTGCTCTCGAGCACGCCCGGATCGTCCCAGAGCATCATCCTGTGGAACCAGAGCCAGCAGTTCTTCAGCGTGACCGTGGGATCGGCGCCCGTGGTCGTGGTGAACGGCGCGGTCAGCTCGCTGGGCGCCCTCAAGGTGGACACCCCGCTGGTCGTCGACACCGCAGCCGTGAACGGCTCGGCCCTGATCATCGCGGGTTCCTGACGTACGCAGTAGGATGGGGGCCGGGCCCGCCGCGGGCGGGGCCGGCCCCCATCCTGCGCCCACCCTGACAGCAGGATCTTGTGGCGGGCATCGCCCGGACATGGCGACGCACGACGGACGGGAGCGTTCGATATCGGCGGGGGGACCGCGGGCGCTTAGCCGGCATCTGTTCG